>CAIWPG010000034.1 GCA_903914535.1 uncultured Oxalobacteraceae bacterium | reverse complement strand
ATTCGATATAATATTATTTCCATGTGGAAATATTTATTATTTTCATTTTTATGAAACGATTTTCATAAGAACGTCAAAAAATGAAGGTGGGGCTATGCTGAAAAGTACCTGTTTCCTTGTTGTTGATGATTTTTCTTCCATTCGTCGATTAATATCTGATTTACTAAGAGAATTAGGTTGTAATAAGATTCTGGAGGCGGAGGATGGTGAAAAAGCATTGCTCATGTTAAGGTCGGGGGATAAGTCGATGCCGCATATCGATTTTGTCATTACTGACTGGAATATGCCGCGCATGGATGGATTAGCGCTGTTGCAGGCTATTCGTCGTGATGACCGCGTATCCGATATTCCTGTTTTGGTTGTGACCGCAGAAACGCGCAAAGAAAATATTTTTGCTGCAGCCAAGGCAGGTGCCGACGGGTATATTGTTAAGCCTTTTAATGCGGCGACTCTTGAGGAAAGGCTTGGTAAAATTTTGATTAGGAAAGGGTTATCTGTATGCATGATATAAATCAAATTGATCAGGCCCAAAAAAATGCGCTGGCGATGGGTGGCGTGGATAACATGCCTGTGTTTGAACGTTTGGGGATTATTGTCCGGGTTTTGCATGACACGCTGTGTGAAATTGGTGCTGAGGATGTTTTGGTTGATGCAGCCAGTGAGTTTCCTACTGCACGTCAGCGTTTGGTTCATATTGCCGAATTGACGGAAAATGCTGCCAATCTGGTACTTGGTAAAGTTGAACAGCATTCTCCTGTGTTGGATACTCTTGCATCGACAGCGACCCGGCTTGGATCGGCATGGGATGCGGCACAGAGCGCGACGCCGGATAATGCGCAACTTGTACTTGATACACGCACTTTTCTTTCAAAAGTAAAAACGGATTGTAACGCAACGCATGGTGCGCTTTCTGATATTATGATGGCACAGGATTTTCAGGATCTGACTGGTCAGCTCATTAAAAAAATAGTGACTTTGATGGAACGTACTGAGAATGATTTATTAGCATTGCTAATAGACGCTGCACCGGCTGGCTTGCTGGTTGCTGAGCATCAGGACGAAGAAATGGCAGGTCCCGGTGCACATGGTAGTCGTGCTTTGGATCAGGCTTGTGTTGATGATTTACTCGCAGATCTTGGTTTTTGATAAGCTGTTTTTGTAACCCGGCTTTTCATCGGACGTTATCTGCTCAGCTCTGTCCTGAATTAACTGAATTTTCGTTTTGAGACTGTCGGGTCCGACGGGTTTTTCTGAGCGGATATTTTGCGAAATTCTTTTTCTTTCTGGCGTAAAAACGGCAGTCCGGTTAATTGCTTGCTTTGTACGAGGATTTTTATGCCACTGAATTACCGCCGGCTAAGCATAGTTGCTTTTGTGGACTTCTGTTTTTTTATTTCATTTTTGTTTGTTATTGCGGGCATTTCTTCATCTGCTTATGCGGCTAATCAGTTACAGCGCGTGCAAGCTGCCGGTGAATTGCGGGTCTGCATCTGGCCGGATTACTATGGTATTACGTACCGCAATCAAAAAACGCACCAGCTAAGCGGAATTGATATTGATATCGCCCGGGAGCTGGGTAAAGAGTTAGGCGTTCGTATCCGGTACATAGATAGTTCCTTTCCTCAGTTGATTAGTAAGCTGCTCGGTAATGAGTGTGATATTGCCATGCATGCGGTTGGTATTACGCCGGAGCGTAGTGCTGCACTGGCTTTTACTCAGCCTTACCTGCGCAGCGATATTTATGCCATTGTTTCTGTTAACGGCAGTGCTGTCCATCGCTGGGAAGACCTTGACCAGAAAGGACGCGTGATTGCCGTACAGGCCGGTACTGTGATGGAGAAGGTTATGCAGCGTAATTTTACGCATGCCAGTTTGCTGGTGGTTAAACCTCCGATGTCGCGGGAGAATGAAGTTGAATCTGGCCGGGCAGATGCATTTATGACGGATTATCCCTATAGCCTGCGCATGCTTGATAAAACGGATTGGGCGCGTGTTATCGGACCTCCCAGTCCTTTTTATGAAAGCGATTATGCATATGCACTGGCTCCCGGCGACGACAGTCTTTTAACGTGGGTAAATCTTTTTATGGTTAAACTGAGTGCAAATAACCGGCTTCAGCAGTTGGCAAAACGGAATGGTCTGGAAGCTATTTTGATTAAAAATCCCGCAAGCCGGCCAATTCGTAAGGGAGCTTAGTTCAGGCTATGCTTTCTTTCCACACCAATTATGCCTTGATGGTGCGGCTGCGCTCCCTCGCGAAAAAATTAAACGCCAGCCATTATTTTATTTTGGCTGGTGTGTTGTTTGCGCTACTAATTTTACTGAGCTCTTTTGTTTTTGTTGAGCGTGAACGTAAACAGGCATTGGTTGCTGAAGCCAAGCTTGGTCATTTATATGCAGCCCAGCTGGATAATCATATGGGCGCTGCTGTTTTGGAAATCGATACCAGTCTTGGTTCTCTTGAGAAAATAATCGGGGAAAATTCAGCAAAAACCGGAGCCGGTGACAGCGTTGCGCATAGTGCGCAGGTCGGTGAGTTGCTTGAGGCGATAGTACATCATTCCACCCGTTTGCGTTCTATCTCCATTCTTGACACGGATGGTCGTGTAGTGGCGAGTTCTAATCAGCGGATTGGCCATGCCAGAATTGATTTGTTTAAGCTGGGTTTTGCCGGTGAGCTTACGCCTGCGCTGGAGTCGGGACAGCCTCAATTCATACGTGATCTGGACGTATTGAACAGTAGTGGCGCTGCCGGGTTTGCATTCGATAATAATGTCTATACCATTCCTTTTGCACGCAGCGGCGTTGTGGACGGTAAGCTTGTAACCATGCTGGCTATGGTGAGTCCCAATTCCTTATTCCCTGAATACCGTTCTGAGGCGGGAGCTGAAGTGGGTTATGCTGCTTTGTTCGATTATCAGGGCAATGTTCTGGCCGCGACAAAAAATAGTGAATTTGTGCTTAATCATCGTTATTTTGATTTACCCATGTTCGGTGATTTGCAAAAAGAAATAGAACAAGGAGAATTTCGTTCTTGTCAGAAAAATTGTGGCAAGGGAGCGAATAGTTATATTGTGAGTTACCGGGCCAATCATCAGTTTCCGCTGGTTGTCGTTATCGGGATGTCCGAGTCGCAGGCTGTGGATCGTTGGGTTACCGGGTCGCTGAAGTTGCAATGGATGGGATTGGCGGCGTCTTGCGTTGTCTTGTTATATACCATCGTGTTGTGGCGTTTTATGTGCTACAGGGAGCAGACGGAACGCGAGCTTATTAGTGCTAAAGCGGCAGCAGAACAGGCTAATGCGGCACGGGGTGAATTTCTTTCTACTATGAGTCATGAAATTCGTACACCGATGAATGCGGTTATCGGTATGTCTGGTCTGCTGCGTGAAACTCCGCTTAATGATGAGCAGGCAGAGTTTGCCAAAGCAATTGAAGATTCTGCTGCTGCGCTGATGGGCATCATTAATGAGATTTTAGATTTTTCTAAAATTGATGCAGGTAAGTTACAAATTGAAGCTGTGCCGTGCGATTTGCGTTCCACTCTGGCGGATAGCGTAGATTTGCTGGTCTCCCGGGCACGGGAGAAAGGGTTGCGCATGCACAATTTTATTGATCCCGAGTTACCCACGATTGTGATGGTGGATTCCGGAAGGTTGCGGCAGGTGTTATTAAATCTGATTGGCAATGCGATTAAATTTACCCCCTCCGGAGAGATTTTTATCAGTGCCCGGCTTAGCAGCCATAATCAGGGTAAGTGTCTGGTGCGTTTTGAGATTAAAGATACCGGTATCGGGATAGATGCAGAAGCGCTTGGCCGGTTGTTTTTACCATTTAGCCAGGCGGATGGATCAGTGACCAGAAAATACGGCGGAACCGGCCTTGGCCTGTCTATTTGCAAGCGGCTGGTTGAGTTGATGGGTGGGAAAATTGGCGTAGACAGCACGCTGGGAATGGGATCGCTTTTCTGGTTTGAGCTGATAATGCCAGTGGTTATTGTGGACGGAGAAGATACGGCAGAATCGGCGGCAATACAACAAAAGACGGATATAACTATGCAAAAAATGACGCAGGAATATTCTGTTGAAAAAGAAGCAGCGGCGCTGGAGTCGGGTGCTATTTTGCTGGTAGAAGATAATGTGATGAATCAGAAAGTCGCCATCAAACAGCTTAGTTTGCTGGGATATACGGTCGATATCGCCAATAACGGGCAGGAAGCGCTCGATGCCGTGGCGCGGGGCAGGTATAAAGTGATCTTAATGGATTGTCAGATGCCGGTAATGGATGGATTCAATGCGACACGTCTTATCCGGATTGCAGAGCAAACGCGTGGGGGACATGTACATATCATTGCGATGACGGCGAATGCTATGAGCGGCGACCGGGAACGTTGTCTGGAGTCCGGTATGGATGACTATTTGTCTAAGCCGATAGTACGGGCAGAATTGGGTGCTTTGCTGGCTGAATATCTGCCACTGCCTGTTTAGTGGGATCCGGTACAAAAAACAGACCCGGTGACCGGATGATCCGGTTGTTAGTTTTTTTTCGTATTATTTGGTTTATATAATTTTTTTGAAAAAAGTCCGTTCTTTAACTGGCTTCTGACATTGGCTATGTTCAGTATCAGGCAGCATATTATATAGACAAGAGCACCGCTTATTATTTTAAGGATTAATGCGATAAGGCCGCTCCAGTCGGCAAGTAGTTGTAAACAAGCTCCCATCATGATACAGGCTACTATTATTTTGTAGGTATCTCTGTGCGGCGGTGGCAGACGGAATACTTTTTTTCCGAGTACTGCACTGGTTATCAGTGCAATGACGGAGGCGGCGAGCGTTGCGTATGCTGCACCGGATAAGCCATAGCGGGGTATCCAGAGCAAATTTAAGGCAATGTTTACCAGCGCGGCCCAAAAGACTACCCACATTTGTCCCCATACTATTTTGCTTAATTGAAAGCTATAGTCAAAATAGTAAGATCGGATTCCTGAGAAAAATATAGCCACAGAAATGACGGGAATGATGCTCCCTGCCTCTTTACTGAATTGAGGACCAAGTACAACAGGGGCAATTGTCGTGGACAGCATCACAAGACCTACCGTAGCGGGGAGTGCTACCCCCATGAGCAACACCAGATTTTGCTTTATTTGTTTCTCTGCGGTCTCTATACCATGCTCTTCAAGGGCACGAAGTACCAGGGGAAATGCCGCAAGGTGAATGATCCCCATCAGCATGCCAATGGATTGCTGGGCAAGATCGTAGGCAGGAGCATAAATACCTACAGAATTTGCTCCGTTAAACCAGCCGATAAAAAAACGATCTGATGCATCCACGATAAAAATCAGCATGAATGTCAGGGTCAGCGGAGAGCCGTATCGGATAAATTTACAGGCTAAGTCGTGGTTGTAATACAAAAATGAAAAACCGCGCCAATAGCCGATCACCCGTAAAGTGGGAAATAACAGCGCTAAAAATAAGCCGGCTAATATCCCGTAAAAGCCCATGCCGCTGAAAAAGAATAAAACTCCTGCGCATATTGCTATCAGGGATTTAGCAGAAGTCAGGGTGCCGTATAAAACCGGACTTAACCGGCTATTGGAAATACGTAAGTTTAAATCGAACCAGGATTGTGCCCATGACAAAATCAGGGTGATGACGATGAAATTCAGCCAGGTTTTATTCAGGAAAAGTATGACTGCTGCGCTCAATAACCCGGTGATGAGTATTAACCCGATGTAGATAATCAGTGCGGTTGAAAGAATCGTGTCCGGCTGGTCTTCATTAACCGGCAAATAACGTCCCAGGCTCAGATTCAGCCATTGGAAAAATACCGTATTGAACATACCCACTGTAGTGATGATTAATGCATAGTGCCCATACTGTTCAATGGATAATAACCTGGTAAAAACAGCTAAGGTGATGACCCCCACCGTGCCGGGGATGATGCGTCCGATAAGATAAATTATGCTGTGCCGAATTAACATCTGGATGCCGGGTTAGTTGATTTTACGTTCTGAAGTAGTGAAATGAAATCGTGAGTTTATCTTTGTTCATCCAGTTGAATGGCCGGTTTTCTGATACAGGATCAGGGGAATCGGGCAGCAATAATTGTATTTTTTGCTGCCCTGTCACCTGCCTGACAATAATCGGGTAATAGCGCCCGGAAGATGCCTGGTATGCGCTTGCCTGCCCCAGATAAGAGTAGGGCGTGTAGTCCGGTTCCGGTAAGGAAAAATACCATGCCCCGGTACCGGTTTCTGTTGTTGTCCCCATCGTTAAATTTATGATGACATCAATCATTCTGCCGGACCGTTCATACATGGCGGAGAGTGTTCCGTTTCCGATTACGGGCTGTTTTTTTGCATCGCCGGTCCAGTTACTTTTATATTCCCTGACGCCGGAAAAAACCAGATTTCCGCTGCCGTTGTCGGTGATGTTATTGTCAGGAGTGCCGCTCTCAAACCGGGTATTTGTGGTATTTAGCGTAACGTCTGTGGCAAAAACAGCTCCCATGACCTGATGTTCTCCGCCTCTGATCGTGACGCTGCCACCGCCTGCACCCACACGCATATTACTGATCATGACTTTGCTGGATTGACCGGAAAATAATAATCCGTTGGAATAGCCGCCATAGACGAATGTGTCATTGCTTCCGCCAAAATCAAACAAGGTACAGCCTGCGGATTGTGTATTGATAAAAGCTCTTGGTGTAGCTTGTGTATCGACATTGAATTTAACGGCAGAACCTTGCCCGCCGGGAGTTAATGTCTGATATGTACTTCCTAACGAAACAAATCCCGAGCCGGCATTCGACTCGAACTCAAGCGCTTGCATACCGGATGCCGCATTGCGTACTTCTACGTTGATATCCAGTGTGTTCGGACTGTTTTTCCTGAATAAGAATCCTGTTCCGGAATAGTGCTCACCATTTAAATTAATGCTCAGACCGTCAAAATAAGACCCGCTAAGCCGGTTGATCAGCGTACCGTTTCCGATGACTTTAATAACGGAGTTACCTTTGCCATCGCCGTACCATTTTTCCCTGACATCCAGTGCTCCCCCGGATGGGTTATATAAATACGTTCCTGACGGAAAATAGAGTGATTTACGCGTTGCCGCTAATTTGCGTATGGGAATAGTATCGTCGTCTGTGCCGTTGCCTTTGGCTCCGGCATCTCTTACGTTGAGCTGATCCGTTTTATTTTCCTGTTCACTGTGCATACCGGCACCGGTGACAAAATTGGCCGTGCAGGCATCCGGCTTGCCCGGAATGGCTTCCTGAATGTTATCCGCCATGGCAGTAACCAGCCTTGTTACCGGCAGCAAGATAAGCAGCACGATCGCCAGCCATGTTTTCATAGCGAAGGTGAGTTAATTTTTATTTTATTTTTCATCTTAATAACTTTATTTCTCATTAGTCATAATTAAGGGAACGAAATTGTTACTGATTTTCCAGCCAGGCCTGGAACATTAAAATATCCCATAAGTGGTATTGCCAGTTGCGCCGTCCGGAAAGATGTTCTTCCCACTTGAGACGGACCGACATGGCCTGAAAAAAACCTTCGCGGCGCAAACGGGATTCGTCCAGCAATGCTTCTGCCCAATCACGTAAAGCACCCCGCAACCAATCACCGACAGGTACGCCGAATCCCATTTTGGGCCGCTCAATCAGCTCTCTGGGAACATACCGGTATAGCACCTGGCGTAATGCCCATTTGGTCTGCCGGTCACGTAATTTCATGGATTGCGGTAAGCTCCATGCAAATTCGACGATACGATGGTCTAAGAACGGAACCCGGGTTTCTAATGAAGCAGCCATTGCTGCTCTGTCTACTTTGACCAGAATATCGTCAGGTAAATAGCTCACCATATCGAGTGCCATCATGCGCTGGATAGAATTCAGCCCGGTCAGCATGGGGGCATTCCCGGTGAGTAGCGTTGGTGGCTCATCGCCGTTAATCACTACAGATGCAGGATTATTCCAATGTGAAACAAGACTAAAATAAAGCGCATCGCACGATTTACTTCCCAGTACGCTGGCACCTTTGTGGATTTTGTCGCCCACGTTTGCAAATGGCAGTGTATCTGGCAGTACACGCCTGATCGTCTCTGCCATTGCATCCCAGGATTGCGGTGGAATACACGTTAAACCTTGTGCAGTCAGTTTTCGTAAGGATGGAGGTATAACAGTGAGTCGCTCCCAAAGACCTGCAGTGAGCTGATAACGATTGTAGCCACAGAAAAGCTCATCGCCGGCATCACCGGAAAGTGCCACAGTGACATGTTGCCTTGCCAGTTGCGAAATCAAAAAAGTCGGTATCTGTGATGAGTCTGAAAATGGTTCGTCATAGAGCGCCGGTAAGCGCGGGATCACCGCCATGGCCTGTTCTGCAGAAACATAAAGCTCGGTATGTTCTGTGCCTAAATGCGTAGCTACCGCTTTGGCGTGTTCAGCCTCATTAAACATTGACTCGTGAAAGCCAATGGTAAATGTCTTTACTGGTCGTGAAGATTGAGACTGCATTAAGGCGACAACAGCAGAAGAATCAACACCTCCGGATAAAAAAGCACCAATGGGCACATCCGCTATCATTTGGCGGCTTATGGTGTTTTTTAATAATAATTCTAATTCATTGACTGCTTGTTCATCCGTCCCCTGAAAAGGATGTTCAATTCCATGCTCTGCAGTTTGTGTTCCCGACCAATATGATTTCACTACAGGTTCACGTTGAGTCAGAGAGATGGTGAGCAGACTGCCGGGGAGAAGCTTGAAAATATTTTGATAAATAGAGTAAGGTGCAGGAATGTAATTGTGGCGTAATTGAAGGCACAAAGCCCCCCGGTTGATTTTTCCGGCAAAAGCAGGGTGGGCACGTAGTGCTTTTAGTTCGGAACCAAACAGAAAAGCGGCATTATCCCCCTGACCTTGCCAGCCATAGTAAAGCGGTTTTTCGCCCAGACGGTCTCTGCCCAGCGTAAGCGTACAGGTTGATCTGTCCCATACAGCAATTGCGAACATGCCGATAGCATGATTGATTGTGTTTTGTATTCCCCATGCATCAAAACCGGCAAGCAGGGTTTCTGTATCAGAGTGGCCTCGCCAGCGGGGTGCTTTTCCTGTGGAGTTCAGTGACTTCCGTAGTATCAGATGATTGTATATTTCTCCGTTAAAGACGAGCACGTAGCGATTGCTTGCCGACAGCATGGGTTGCTGCCCGGCCGGAGATAAATCAACGATCGAGAGCCGGCGGTGTCCAAAACCAATTCCCTGTTCCCGATTTAACCAATAGCCGACACCATCCGGTCCGCGGTGGGCAATGGCATCTGTCATATCTTTGAGTATGGCATTGGCCGAGGATTCATCGTCCGAAAAATGTTGCCACATGACTCCAGAAAAGCCACACATTAGTCGTTACCTTTTTGAAATAACCGTTGATAAATTTCTTCGAAGCGTACCCGGGCACGGTCAATCGTAAATTCGGTGTAGATTCTTTTTTTTGCTTTTTCTGCCAGTTGTTGAAAGGCATTCCGATTCATATTCAATAATGTTTCTAATGCATGTGCAAAGGCATCGGCATTTTCTTTGGGGACAATAATGCCGGTATCTGCGACCAGCATTGCCGCATCGCCAACATCAGTTGCAACACACGGCAGTCCCATTGCCATCGCTTCGCCGACCACATTAGGGAAACCTTCAGTTCGGGATGACAGACAAAAAATATCCATTGCAGCGAGACAGGCCGGGACATCGGAGCGTTCACCCAGTAAAACAAAGGAGGTGGGGTGGCCTGTTTTTTCAATCCATTTTAATAATTGATTATTGTTTGCATCTAATCCGCGACCAACCATTAAAAATTGCACATCTATATATTTATTTGCAATTAATCCTGCTGCGCGTACAAAATTCTCGTGGTCTTTTGCCGGGTTAAACCGACCCAGTGTGCCAATGATTTTCATTGCCGATGTAAATCCGCAAGAAGCTCTTAACGCGTCACGGTCAGCACCAGATGCAACCAGGCGCTTAAGATCAAAGCCATTGGATATGACCACCATCCGTGAAGGATCGTATCCAACCAGACAATGTGCTTTGCGCGATGCTTCTGCAGCACAAACAATGGTGTCAGGTACCCGGTGCGAGACATAAGCGCAAAGTTTTCTGACCATGGTTGTTGTCCGCGTTCCGCCGGCCTGGACATCTGTGGTACGTATTCCCCATATGATATTTTTGTAGCCCGCAGTTCTCGCTGCGACGCCACCGATTAAATCGGCGTGATACATCCATGTCTGAACAATGTCGGGATTAATTGTTTTTATTCGCTGCATTAATTGAAAAAAGATGCGCGGGGCATCCAAAAATGAGCTCATGTTCATCGCCGTAACATGAATACCACGAGTACGTAACTGAAGTCCGACAACACCAACACCAGTAAGAGAAATAACGCTGTGTTGGTAATTGTCATCAGCTTGCGACGCTACCAGCAAACGTTTGAGCATTAACTCAGCACCGCCTATGTTGAGTCCGCTGATGATGTGAAGTATTTTCATATTATCCTGCAATAACAAATTTACGCAGCTAATACCAAATCAGAAATTCCAGTCTGGTATTCATACAAAAAACAATGCAAATAAAATGGTTAATCCGAATATTTTTTTAGTGCCTGGGCCAGCTGCGGTGTAATGCAGTTGAGTGAATACTTTTTCATCACGATCTCACGCCCCCTGTTTCCCAGTTCGCGGCGCTGATGTACCTGTTCTGATAAATCAACAAGAAAATTACTCCACTCGCTGATGGTTATCGGACCATACCCACATTCACCACAGGATAAAATCTCAGCATTCATGCCAATGGGCGAGACAAGGACAGGAATGGCACATGCCATATAGGTCAGCATTTTGTAACTGCACTTACCTCTGGCCCATAAGGAATCTTCAAGCGGCATAATGCCAACCGACATTCCCTGAATGGAAGCGACTTCGGTTTGACCGGACCAAGGTATAAATTCAATGCGATTTTTTGGGATATTTTTAAAAGAAGGGGGGGTGTTCGAGACAATGCGTAGTCTGGCACCGGCTATTTTATTGAGTACAGATAACAGTGCCGCTTCGATTTTGTATAAATAATGAAGTCCGCTACTGGTTCCTGACCATCCGATAACAATCTCCTTTGTACCATCCGTTGTGGTATCGGTCGCAGATGGTATAAAGCGTTCAGTATCGACGGCGGTAGGGATGATGGTCACACCGGAGTTCCACTGACTGAACTGTTCAGCCAAAAAATTATTTCCACAAATAACACCTGTGCATTGGTGCGCTAATTTTTTGGCGAACCGGCCATCACTATGCAACCAGATAGCATCATCCACATCCAATACGCGCGGTTCTTTTGTCAGCGATTCCAGCGTCAGATAAGTAGAGAGCATTTCACGTTGCAATAAAGTTACATCAGCTTGATATGACTGAAGAACCGCAGGAAAGCGACTGACTAAGGAAGAGACTCCCCACGCGGGGCGAAGTAATTTATTTTGAGGCGGATAGGTTCCTAACCATGCCGGATATTCAGTAAGCCGGATTTCTTCTGATATTAATTTATTAATATATTGGCGAACTCTGAATCGCGCGCTTGGAACATCGCGTCCTCCGGTATAAGCGGCAACATTCAGCATGGTTACTTTCCTGAGCGAATTTCGTGTAACTTGTTTTGGCCGACAAAATAATAAATAAAGTAAAAAAATAAAAAGAATTTAATGTAAAAATTCAGGCTCAGAATGAAGTGTTCCGCATGCACACTTAATAGCAAACCAACTGCGAATGAGCTGCTGTACATGACAGGTATGACGGATTTCTTGTTTCTGACAATGAGAAAATTCCAGGTCAATCCGTAGCCGAGTAAGAGCATGCTCAGCAACACGCCTGTCCAGCCGAAATCTTTAAAATACGAAATGTAAATGGTGTAGGTGTTTGAATCCTGATAGGGTGAAATATTGGTGTATGCCGCATGGATGGAAGGTATGGTGAAATTTGCGCCGAAGCCATTGGCCGTCTCTAAAAAAAAACGGTTGAGATGTTGGGTTGACTCCATGCTGTCCGGAGACTGGTAAATTTGTTCAAATGCGATTAATCCGCCCAGCCAGTAATTTTGAATCGTTCCTGAAACAAGTTGAACAGAGGTGAGTAATGAGTCGGAAGTATCCTGTTGGTAACTAACAAAAAGTAAAGAAATTCCGAATAATACGATAGCGAGCAGCAGGGCTGCCGCCATTTTTGCGATATGTAATTTTTCACCACGCAGCGCAGTAATAAATGCCAGTGTGAGGATCAGCCAGACGGCATTACCTTTTGTTCCTGTCAGTCCGCCGTAGATCAGTGCCAGGCCAATTCCTGCGTAGGCACGCCATCGTCTGGCAAACGTTCCGTCATTTTCATAATGCAGAGCCATGGCCAGAAATGTAGTCACAACAACTAAATTTTTAATCGCAGAGAAATCCCTGTCACTACTGATTGCGTTAGCTTCAACATTTAAGGAGCGCTGCTTGGCAAAATAGAGCTCATCATCAATAGAAACATCGGTTGTTATCGTTTTTAAATAATAAGGGAAGCAAACGATAGCAATGAGCAGAATACAATCGAGAACGACATGTATTCTTTTCATTTCATCTGTTGTAAATAAATCGGGTTGGCAGCTGGTGTGTACTACAGGTGAAAAAGTCAGCAGCCCGCCGATGCTAAATGCAAGCGCTCCGATAAAATATACAAGCAGGGCACCCGTTGATACTGCGTAAAATGTATTGCCGGAGAGAGCTACACCGATCAGGCTCAGCAGCCACACTCCGGTAAAGAGTGCCGGTGGATAAAGAAAATTTTTAGCTATGCCGAAATTCAGCATTAAGAGTAGCAAGAATAAAAGTATGACGATATAAATCACAATTTTTTCATTCTGAAACAGGGCTTATTTTTGGGGGAAATCTAAGGAAGCGACATCAACAATAATCTGTTCAAAATCGGAACTTTTCAAGTTGCTTGTCGTTTCAGTGCTGTTTTTAAGCCCTAAGTGTCAGTTCTTGATACGCTTGTTTCTGTATTGATCAGGACTTACATAAAATTGCCCCCGGCGACCTTGCTTTGTCTTGCCGAAATAATTTTTTTGTAAGTTCTGTTGAGTTGAGAGTGATAATTTTATTTGGGAAACTGAATTTTATGTTCGTATTTATTTTTAAATTCCCGCATAACAGGGAAAATCTGATCCCATCTTGCTGTGAAGCCAGATACCAGCTTATGGCAGTTTTTTAGTTCATCTAATGTAATGATTTCTGTATCATAAGATTCCAGCAGGAAATCAATCCAGTCTGTCACACAATGGACAAAATTTTTGTTTGCTGACGGATTAGAGTTGGATTGCAGATTGTTATCCAGTCTGAAATAAGTTAACTCTTCATCGTAATAATATAAATTTTTTCCCCGGCTTAAATTCAAAAAAGCGACGACATCGGCTAAACCATAAGAATAATCTTTGCTGCCGAATTTAAATAAATCAGATGGCGCATATTGTTCAATAGCTTTTCGGCTATAAAGAATGCTGGAAAATTCACCGATTATATTGATAAAACTTAATGCCATTTGCCGTTGTATATCTTTCCCGGAAATGAGCGCACTACCGTTGTTCGGTTTTCTTACGCTGGTCTTATTATTGGCATTATCAATTACTGCCGATGCAGAAAAAACCAGTTCAATTGAACTATTGGCTTGAATTGCTTTCACCATTTTTTCTACGCAAAACGGGTGAAGAATATCGTCATCAAAAAGTGGTTTAATGTATGTTCCGGAACCTTCATATAAGGTTTTTAAAACATTGCCGGCACCAATATCCGGGTTGCGGCTATAGTGGACATTGTTAAACTTTTCACAGATATGCCGGATGTCTTCTCTCGGACAGTTATCGCTGATAATAATTTCAATATTGGGGTATGTCTGACCGATTGCAGAGCGCAGGGTTTGCTCGAAAAATTCTGGTTTATAGCTTGGTATCACAATGGAAACTAGCGGGAAATT
>CAIWPG010000033.1 GCA_903914535.1 uncultured Oxalobacteraceae bacterium | reverse complement strand
CCCCGAATTTCAGGAAATATTTAATCTGAATAAAGGTTCAATTCCGGTTCGTTCCGGCGTTTCACGCGCTAAATTTGACAGCTGCGCCATCAAGTCTATGAATGACATGGATGCTTCAGAAAAAAATAATAGTCTGGTGCCAAGCTTTGCACACGGCATGGCAATCGACTCTGCTAAAGCAGGAGCTATCCAGGATGTAATTGCTAAATTCATGAATTCCAACATGACATCACAAGCGGCTGTACAAGCATTAGCCAAAGCAGCAAAAACACAATAAGTCAGGTAAGCAAAAGCATGTTCTTCACATTATGTCAGGAACATGCTCCGGCATGCTTGTTGGAAGCTGGCGACGCATTGACTACAAATTCATCAGAATATCCCGTCATTTATCACGATACCCTGTCCTCAGAAGTAGACTGGAGTGATGAGCGTGCAAAGACGGAGTTCACTGTAGCCACATAACAACGGGCACATGAGCACAATAAATGTGTATTTCTGACAAGCAGCTGATCACAGTATTCTTGTCAACAATCATGAATACTGAGCTATACAACCTGGTTCTGGAGACTCTCAATGTCAGCAATTTATCACGCTGCAACAACACCTGCATCAGCAGAAAAAACAGCACCACAAACAGTCGCTCTGCCACGCCGTTTCCAGGCATTGGCCGACCTCTGGCTGCCCCGGCTGGTTTTATCGCCAACGATACTTTCCTCCTTAATTTTTGTTTATGGATTTATCGGATTTACCGCGTATTTGTCGCTGACAAAATCACGACTCATGCCCAATTACACACTGGTCGGATTTGATCAGTACCGCGCCCTGTTTGACATAGACAGATGGTGGGTAGCCGCTGCCAACCTGGGAATTTTCGGCGGACTATTCATTGGTGTTTGCTTACTGCTTGGCTTATCACTCGCCATATTCCTTGATCAGCGTATTCGTGCTGAAGGCGCACTGCGTGCCATTTATCTCTACCCGATGGCATTATCATTTATCGTGACAGGTGCAGCCTGGAAATGGATATTAAATCCCGGACTTGGATTAGAAAAAATGGTACGTGAATGGGGCTTCCCTCACTTTTCCATGGATTGGCTGGTGAACTCAGATATGGCCATTTACACAGTGGTTATTGCCGGTGTCTGGCAATCGTCCGGCTTTGTCATGGCCCTGTTTTTAGCCGGACTGCGCGGAGTCGATGACAGCATTATTAAAGCCGCTATGGTAGATGGTGCCAGTCTGCCGTGCATTTATCGGCGCATTGTCATTCCGGCCCTGCGTCCCGTGTTTTTTAGCGTATTACTGGTGTTATCACACATTGCCATCAAGAGTTTTGATCTGGTCATGGCACTGACTGCAGGTGGTCCCGGCACGTCCACTGATGTCCCTGCAATCTTTATGTATCAATTTTCGTTTACCCGCGGACAATTAGGCATGGGGGCAGCCTCTGCCATGATGATGCTGGCAACGGTTCTGGCCGTACTCGTACCGCTTATTTATCTTGAAACCAAAGAGGCACGCCATGGGCGCTGATACAACGCATTTACGACTCGGGCGTATTGCCATTTACCTGTTACTGGTATTTTGCGCACTATATTACCTGGCACCACTGTATGTCATGCTCACTACATCGGTAAAATCACTGGATGAAATTCGCAGTGGAAATTTACTGGATTTTCCCCTGCATCCCAATACGGATTCCTGGGCTAAAGCATGGGGTTCGGCCTGCACGGGAGTACAGTGCAACGGACTGGCTCCCTATTTTTGGAATTCAGTAAAAATGGCGGTACCTGCCGTACTGATTTCCACACTCATTGGCTCCCTGAACGGCTACGTTCTGGCTCACTGGCGTTTTCGTGGCTCTGAAATTGTCTTTACCAGCCTGATGGTAGGCTGCTTTATCCCCTTTCAGGTCGTGATATTACCGATGGCACGATTATTGGGATTAATGCAAATTGCAAATACAAGCGGTGGTCTGATCCTGGTTCATATCATTTACGGCGTCGCATTCACAACATTATTTTTCCGCAATTACTACGTCACCGTACCGGAAGAACTGGTCAAGGCAGCACGTATTGATGGTGCCGGATTCTTTACCATTTTTGCCCGCATCATTTTGCCACTGTCCCTGCCCATTTTTATGGTGTGCTTTATCTGGCAATTCACTCAGATCTGGAATGATTTCCTGTTTGGGGTCGTATTTGGCGGAACAAGTGCCCAGCCGGTCACCGTTGCCTTAAATAATCTGGTCAACACATCAACCGGAGTAACTGAATACAACGTCAATATGGCGGCAGCCATCATTGCTGCACTCCCTACCCTGGGCTTGTATCTGGTAGCCGGAAAATACTTTGTACGGGGACTGACTGCCGGAGCAGTCAAGGGCTAGCAGGCTCAGGAAGCATTACTAAAAAAATAAAACACATTCACCATAAGCATGCGGAACGAATTTCCAGACGTGCAAACGGTGAATCACCGTGGTTTTACCATATTATCAGGAGAAAGTAACATGGCTAGTTTGTCGATCCGCAACGTACGTAAGGTGTACCCGAATGGCGCTGAAATTTTAAAAGGGATTAATCTTGAAATTGAAGATGGCCAGTTTTTAATTCTGGTCGGCGGTTCAGGCTGCGGAAAATCGACCCTGTTAAACATGATTGCAGGGTTGGAAACCGTCAGTGATGGCAGCATTTTTATTGGTGATCGCTGCGTCAATGATGTACCGCCAAAATCGCGTGATATTGCCATGGTTTTTCAATCCTATGCACTGTACCCGACCATGACAGTCAGAGAAAATATCTCTTTTGGCCTCGGTATCCGGAAAGTGCCTAAAGACGAACAAAAAAAAATCGTTGAACGTGTCGCAGAAACATTGCAAATGACACACCTGCTGGATCGTAAACCGGCACTGTTATCCGGCGGACAGCGCCAGCGGGTTGCCATGGGACGCGCCATTGCGCGCAATCCGGCTCTGTTTTTATTTGATGAGCCACTCTCCAATCTGGATGCCAAATTACGGGTAGAAATGCGCTCAGAAATCAAACTGATGCACCAGCGGCTGGGTACCACTATCGTTTATGTAACCCATGATCAGGTTGAAGCAATGACACTCGGCGATAAAATCGCCGTAATGAAAGATGGAGTGGTACAGCAATTCGGCAGCCCGCAAGAAATCTACGACAGTCCGGATAACGTTTTTGTAGCCGGCTTTATCGGATCGCCCTCCATGAACTTTTTACCCGGAAAACTGATACGCAGCGAATCAGGTATTGCCTTTACACTGGAACATGAAGGAGTTATCACTTTACTGCCCTTGCCTGCCAGCTTTTCAGACACTTTACTGGCAAGCAATATGAGCGAACGCAATGTCATTCTGGGAATTCGGCCTGAACACGTTACTGATGCAGTAAGTGCACGTCGCTCTGAAGTCGCCGGCGGCTATCATCCGACAGAAGTGGCGTGTACTGTGGAGCTGACTGAACCGACCGGACCAGATACACTGGTGTTCAGTTGGTTTAACAAAAGCAGAGCAACCTGCCGCACGCACCCGCGTGCAGCTGCTATGCCGGGAGCGCGCATGAACCTGGCATTCGACTTATCAAAAGCAGTGCTATTCGACCCGATAACCGAGCAACGACTTTAAATTAAACCATGAGCTACCCTCAATTACTTGCTGATATTGGCGGTACCAATGCACGCTTTGCACTGGAAACTGCACCAGGAACATTAGATGCCATCGTTATATTGGCGTGCGCAGATTATCCGACTTTGTCGGATGCCTTACGCGCCTATTTTTTGCATCCGCTGGCCGTTACAGCGAATGTCAATGCCGTGCAACAGGCAGGCATTGCCATTGCCAATCCTGTGCAGGGCGATACCATACAAATGACAAATCACCACTGGTCATTTTCTATTGAAGCAGTCCGACGTGAATTTCAATTTAAAACGCTGCACGTCATCAACGATTTTAAGGCGTTAGCAATGGCATTGCCATTTTTATCCCCGGGCCAGAAGTTCCAGATTGGAGGGAATGCGCCGGCCAGCGGCGCCGTACTGGGATTGCTGGGCGCAGGTACCGGCTTGGGAGTATCCGGATTAATTCCTTCTGAAAATCGGTGGATTGCGCTGGATAGTGAAGGCGGACACGTCAGCTTCTCTCCTACAAATGAAAGAGAAATAATAATTTTACAATTTGCACTAAAAAAATACGGCCATGTATCCAGCGAGCGCTTTCTGTCTGGTGCCGGTTTGCAATTGATGTATCAGGCCTTTGCTGCACACGGCAATCACGAACAGGATGAAATTGATGCGCCGGAAATTTGCCGCAGAGGACTGGCACATGAATGTCCGGTTTGCCTGGAAGTACTGGAGTGTTTCTGTGAGCTGCTTGGAAGCGTGGCAAGCAATCTGGCTGTCACCCTCGGTGCCAGAGGTGGTATTTATATAGGTGGTGGTATTGTTCCGCGACTGGGTTCATTTTTTATGAATTCCGGATTCAGGCAACGCTTTGAGCAAAAAGGACGACTCAGTAGTTACATGCAGCAAATACCTGTTTTTGTTATTACCGAACCATATCCCGCATTTATCGGCATACCGGCTTTAATAGCACAAAACTAACATAAAACTAATCACATGTTTATGTGCCAAACGCTTAACCAGCACAAACACACACATAAAAAAATTTCATACCAAAGCACGAAATAAATCGTTTTCATTCTTTACGCCGTCAACTATGCTGAAGATTACGGATAAAGGATGCCGCCCATGACCTTCCAGGCTTTAAAAAAATACATTACTCACTTATACACAACACGCTCAGATAACACCAATATCTGGATTAATGACAGCGGTCAGGCACAGGGTCGTTATTTTAACTCAACGTTAACCAGTGTTTTTCAAGCAATACGGTCATCATCGGACCACCGTATTATCGGGTATCACGGATTAGCGCGCAGTTATGGCAACGACAATGGCGATTTAAGCCTGTGGCGATTACTGGATCACGCAGCCAATGACGATGAATCCGTTGAATTAGACAGGCTGTGCCGGTTACTGCACGCTATCAATTTTTACCGCCAGGTACAGTCCGCAGATCAAAATTTGTACCTGAATGTACATGCACGTTTACTTGCGGCAGTTGAGGGTAATCACGGAGCCGCTTTTCGTCGCATACTTAATACACTGGAATTACCTCATCAGCATATTGTGCTGGAACTTCCTGCCATTGTTAAAAATCAGGGCTGGATGCTCAACCATGTTGCAGAAAATTATCAACGCAATGGTTTTCGTCTTGCCATCAATGTCAGCAGCACAGAACAAGGCCTGGAACTGCTCAAACGGCGCCACTTTGACACCATCAGGATCGACAGCAATACCGTACAAGATATTGCTTCCCTGAAAAAACTACTTCATGCTGCCAAAACAGCAAAAACAAAGCTGATTTTTAAGCGCGTTGAAACGAACGCGACCTGTCAATTGCTCTCACAATTAACTACAAATAATCAGGAAGAATTTTTTATGGCGGGATTTTTATTTGACTGGCCAACGGCCCTGCTTCCTCTCCATGATCAGACCGGGAGAAGAAGCAAGTTTCAGCTCATGCAAACATCATCGGACGCATTCGCACAGAATTTAACTAAAACTCAACGCGCCGGTCAGGTCTCCGGGCGGTAGGGCTCTGCGTGCTGCAAAAGCAGCATCACGTGCGGCAATACCTTTCAGCAATGGCAATCCATGTAGACGAGTAATAAATCGTATAACAGAGGTCGTATCATAAAAACTATGATCAACATTACCCTTCTTGGCAAACGGCGACACAATCAATGCCGGGATACGTGATCCCGGCCCCCAGCGATCGCCTTCAGGTGGTGCAACCGGATCCCACCACCCGCCGTTTTCGTCAAATGCAATCACAATCAACATGTGATTCCATTGCGGACTTTTTTTCAAATGTTCCACCACATTAGCGACATGCTGATCGCCCGATTCCACATCCGAATAACCGGCATGCATGTTCAGATTGCCCTGCGGCTTATAAAAGCTCACTGCGGGTAATTTCCCTGCAATAGCATCAGCCAAAAATAAATTAGAAATCGGGCTATCGCCGGTGCCACCATCACGCAGATGCCGTGTACGTGCTTCTGTCCCCGGAGCAAATTGCTTAAAATAGTTGAATGGCTGATGATGGTACTGAAAATTCGGTTTGGCACCACCGCCTTTTTGTGCCAGAACTGCCTGCCAGGCACCGGCATACCAGGCCCAGCTCACGCCTTTTTTCGATAATAAATCACCGATGGTATCGTAGGTCTGCGCTGGCAGGGTGGCAGGATCATCCGGATCAGCGTATGCAGTATCGCCGCCTTCTGCAGGACGAATAAAGCTGGGCTGATACGGCGGCGCCATCGTATTGACGGCATAACCATCCGGCGTAATAGCACCATCCCGTACAAATACAGGCTTACCGTCCATAGCAGAGGCCGGACTGGTTTTATCCACCGCCAGACGCACACCCGTCGGCCCGTCTTCTGTCACTACAATTTTATGTTTGGCAGGGCTGTTTTCTGCATCCATGTACTCGGGTGGCCGGGCAGCCACCAGAAATTGGTGATTCAGATAGGAACCGCCAAATGCAGCCATAAAAAAATGATCGCATAAGGTGTACTGCCTGGCAATTTTCCACAGGCCGAGATTTTTATCCGTTTCACCATAATGTCCCATGACCAGACCACCCGAGTCGGCCCACGCTACAAACTGATCATTTTTACCGCCATTGATCTGCATCTGATTCTGATAAAAAAGATGGCACAGGTCACGGGTAATGACTGCTTCGGGCAACGGCTGACCCTGCGCATCTTTTAACGCATACGGCGCATTCGGCAAACCGCTGATACTATCTTCCTCAATTAAGAATTGCTGGCCGCCAAGCTGCTGTGCACTGGGTACCATACCACCCCATACTTTGGGCAAACCGGGCAATACATCACCATTACGATCCCGCTGCCGGTAAGCCGCAGCAGGTACTTCCGATAAGGGCTGCTTAAGACCGGGGAAATTTGAAAACAAATTGGTAAAACTGCGATTTTCCAGGTAAATCACCACCACATTTTTAATATTGGCACGTAACTTACTGGTTAATGAGCCGGTATTTTTATTACTTACCGGCAAAATACTGGCCAGACCACCGGCCGAAACGGTGCCAGTGATTCCGGCTGCCGCACCGGCTTGCAGTAAACGACGACGTGTAGGGTCTGACGGCAAATCTGACAATGTATCCATCCCCGCTTCAGGTGTATCACCCATAGCTTGCTCCTTATAAAAGTAGGTCAGTCAATATTTCGCTTGTTTCCACGCTCAACACGAAAAATTTACACTTTTCAGCCTGTATTCATAAAAAAATCCGCCGCAGCGGATTTTGACACTCGTCACATCGTCAATTTCGCAGGCTGGGATGACAATCCCAGCCATGGTAAAAAATAATTAAATAGCAATTTCATCAATAGTGCAAAATTGCCGGGATTATCATCCCAGCCTGCATTGTCATCCAAATCTGCAATTAATCAAGCTAATTTTGCCGCATGCTCACGGGTCGAGTGAAATACTACCTGAGGCCAGCGTTCTTGTGTCAGCTTCAGGTTCACACCGGAACTGGCCAGATAAGCCATGTTACCGGCGGCATCGTGAGCCAGATTATGACCTGCGCTGGATGCTTCAAAATCGGCAAGAATTTTTTTATCTTCGCAACTGATCCAGCGAGCGCTGCTGATGCTGGTTCCTTCAAATACCGCATCAACACCATACTCGTTCAACAGGCGACTTGCTACAACTTCAAACTGCAATACCCCGACCGCACCTAACACCAAGTCTGAATTATTAACCGGCTTAAAGACCTGCACGGCTCCCTCTTCACCTAATTGTTGCAAACCTTTATGCAATTGCTTAATTTTGAGCGGATTGCGAATACGCACAGAACGGAAGAAATCCGGAGCAAAATAAGGAATTCCGGTAAATTGCAGTAATTCGCCTTCAGAAAAACTATCGCCAATTTGCATATTGCCGTGATTCGGCAAACCGATAATATCACCGGCATAGGCTTCTTCTACCTGCTCACGGCTGGATGCCATAAACGTAACGACACTGGATACCTTAACATCGCGGTTTAAACGCAAATGCTTCAGTTTCATACCACGCTCAAAACGTCCTGAACACACTCTTAAAAAGGCAATGCGATCACGATGTGCCGGATCCATATTGGCTTGAATTTTAAAAACGAAACCCGTGAACGGGGCTTCCGTCGGCTCGACTGAACGCACACTGGCATTACGTGAACGCGGTGCAGGAGCCCATTCCAACAACGCATTTAAAATTTCACGCACGCCAAAGTTGTTGATTGCAGAACCAAAAAATACCGGTGTCTGCGTACCGGCTAAAAAGGCATCCAAATCGAATGGATGTGAAGCACCGTGCACCAACTCCACTTCCATACGTAATTGTTCAATTTCCAGCGGAAACATGTCATCCAGACGCGGATTATTTATCCCGGAAATGACTTCAAATTCCTGATCAGAACGATCGCTGCCGGCGGTGAACAGCATAATTTCATCGCGCAAAATGTGATACACGCCACGGAATGTTTTTCCCATACCAATAGGCCAGGTAACCGGCGCACACTGAATTTTGAGGACAGATTCCAGTTCATCTAATAATTCCAGCGGATCACGGGTCTCCCTGTCCATTTTATTAACAAAAGTAATAATAGGCGTATTTCGCATCCGGCAAACATTAAGCAATTTCAGGGTTTGTTCTTCCACCCCTTTAGCTGCATCAATCACCATCAGAGCAGAATCGACTGCCGTTAACACACGATAGGTATCTTCAGAAAAATCCTGATGGCCCGGGGTATCAAGTAAATTGACTACGTGGTCGCGGTATTCAAACTGCATCACCGAACTGGCGACAGAAATACCCCGTTGCTTTTCAATTTCCATCCAGTCGGAAGTCGCATGACGGCCGCTTTTACGTGCCTTAACCGTACCGGCCAGTTGAATTGCACCGGAAAACATTAATAATTTTTCTGTGAGGGTAGTTTTACCCGCATCCGGATGGGAAATAATGCCGAAAGTTCGCCGGCGCGCTACCTCACGGCTAATTAAAAGACTGGGCGCGGCACTAGTTGCCGGACTAGTGGCAGCCAGAGTAGCCGGAGTGGTAATGGTCGGTGAAATTAAATCGGACACGGTAATTGATCTTGGCAAAGGGAGCAGTCTACCGTTTTTAACGTATAAAGTCGAACAGCTTTACAAGCTTCAACGCAAACAAAGCCGGCAAACCGATAAATGCAGACCTGCCTGGAACACGATGTATCAGGTATATGATCAGCGCACTCTCATCAGCCAGGTTATCCCTTGTTTTCTGCGTCAGGTAAAAGACAGGCATCAACGATTTGCAGATCGTTATCTTTAGCAAAATTAACCACGAAATGGTAAGCCAAAGGTTCAATATCACGTAATGCGTGATCCACTACCACGGAACGTACCCCATTCAAAAGTATAGGACGCACAAACGGAGAGTACCGTAAATGACCATGGCGGCCGTTATTGGGACGAAAACTGGACATAGCACCGCACAGGCGCTCCGACCAGTCACTGGGGCGAAACTGCCTGCCGTTGCTGGTCAGTCCCAGAATAAAAAATTCGTTGGTATGAACTTTAACTTTTAATTTGCTATCGACCATGTGATGGATCGCCTTTACTACAATGAAGCGTGAATGATCTTTTGAGCCATAAACAAGCTTAGTCTGTTTAGCTGCACGATAAATTCAACCGAATTTGGTGCAGACAAACATATTATATCTTATAGAAGACTACTGTCACACCTCCCTGAGAAAATTGACTCAGGCCAGCCAGACGGCAACAGAAAGTAACAGCAATAACAGCATCCAAAGTAGCAGTGCACGCCACACCAGACCAACAGCACTTTGCAGTGATCGTGTCGTCGCTGCCTCACCCGGCATCACATCCGGCTCCATCGCTGCTGTATCAACCATAGCGGCATCCGCAGGCACCACAGTCGCAGTTTCTTGCGGGCTACCGAGGCGTACACCCAACGCCCCGCTCCCCGCTGCCAGGATAATACCGACAGACTCGTTACTCCAGCGGTGTGCAAAATTACGCCATGCATAAATTGCATCCTCAAAATTACCTACGACTGCAAATGCAATAGCAGTAAGACGTGCAGGAATCCAGTCTATCCAATAAAAGATACGGGCTGCATATTGACCGAATGCTTCATTTTCCATGTGCTCAGGCTCATTCCATGCACGCGATAAATGCTCGGCAATCCGGTACATCACAGCACAAGCCGGGCCAACCGGCATCAAAAACCAAAAGAAAACGCCAAATACATTGCGATGTGTCGTGATGAGCGATTTTTCTACCGCGAGACGAGAAATTTCAGAAACTTCCATTCCGGCAGTATCCAGGTGCGTCCATTCAGCTAACAATTTACGCGCCATCGCCTCATCCCCCGAATGCAGCGCCAGTTGTATCGACGTAAAGTAATGACTGTAGTGCCGAAAGCCTAATGTCAGATAAACAATGGTAATGTTCCACAATAAAGCGGCAAAAACGTTTAAGCGCAGACAAAGCCAATAAATAAGTGCCGTTGGTATCGTCAGAATACTGACTGTAATCCACCAGCCGAGCCGGCCTTGCTTTACTTCACCCGCATTACACCAGGCTTCAATGCGCATGGCGAGCGTCTTTATAGCTGTATAAATAGGATTATCAGCACGCAATGGTTTTAATTGCTCGATCAGTAGTGCGCAGAGTATGGAAAAAAAAGTCATTTTTTCGTAATAGAAGTCAAACCAGTCAAAGCACCAGACCCACAGGGCCGGTGCCTAAAAAAAACAGATGTCAAGATAACCCAGACCAGCCTTTGATGCAACAACGACAAAGTGGAAAAGAATGAGCCGGACTTGATTTATGCGCGTAAAAAATGAAATAAATTACGTAACATGCCTGCGGTAGCACCCCAGATAAAATACTGCCGGTAAGGCATAGTATAAAAAGTGCGGCGATCCCATCCCTGCCGGAAGGCAGCACTGCGGCGCTGATGTGAACGCCCATCCATTAAAAAATCGAAAGGGACTTCAAAAATTTCAGCGACTTCACTTGCCTGCGCCTGTAATAACAATGGCGACTGTATCACAGACACCACCGGGGTTACCCGGTATCCGGTGCCGGTATAATAATCAGGTAACAAACCAAGCACTTCCACATGCTCTCTGTCCAGCCCGATTTCTTCGCTGGCCTCACGCAGAGCCGTATCTACCGCAGAGCTATCTCCCGGATCAACACGTCCGCCGGGAAAGCTAATTTGTCCGGCATGTTCGGTTAAGTGCGCGGTGCGGCGCGTGAGCAACACATTCAATCCGGCTTCGCGCTGGACAATGGCAATCAGTACCGATGCATCCGTATATGACTTACCCGGCAAAAATAACCGTGGCTCGTCAACAATTTCCTGCTGCCAATCCGGTGGATTGGCAAAACGTCTGCGCAGCCAGTCAACCGTCAGCCGGGTTGTTTCCAGACCAGACTCACCTGCGATCGAATCAACCGGAACCGATTCCGGATCAAAAACAGAGGTAGCCAATACCATTCCTTTACTAATCTATACTAATTTATGGGAGCCACGAATTTCATACGAGCCAGTAAGATCAGCATACCGCGACAAAACTGGTTTGTGTCAGCCCCAAAAAAAAAGGTGCCCCGAAGGCACCTTTTTTAGAGCTTGCACAAACAAATACGATTAAACCGCTGCTACTGGCGCAACTGATTTAACTTTACGTGCTGGCAATTTTTCTTTAATACGTGCAGATTTACCTGAACGTTCACGCAAGTAGTACACCTTAGCGCGACGTACATCACCGCGACGTTTTACTTCGATCGAAGCGATCAGTGGTGAGTACAATTGGAATGTACGTTCAACACCTTCACCGGACGAAATTTTACGCACGATAAAATTCGAATTCAAACCACGATTG
>CAIWPG010000032.1 GCA_903914535.1 uncultured Oxalobacteraceae bacterium | reverse complement strand
GACGCCTGCCTCGACAACGAATAGCCCGCTACCCCGGACAAGCCGCTCGTTACCGTAAACCCAAATGTTGAAGTTTTGCTGCGTCTCATTCCGGGATAGTGCCACATGCATGGATTCAATGACGCGCCCACGTTTGGAGGTAGAAAACAGCAGTGTGCGCAAATAGACCTTCGGAAGTGGGGAGTTGTCATGTGGACGAGGGGCGTCAGGTCCAAAATAGATGACTGTTGGTTGAGTCATCTTGACAGTTCCACGACGGAACAAAGTCAGCCATGCCGTCACGGACGAGACAGCAAGAGCCAATGCGGAAATGGTAAGCGTTATCGCGCCGTCGGCATGACCATCACGCAATCACTGCTCCGTGCTGTTGCTGCAGCCAAGTTCTATTCGCGCCATGGCTGATCGAATAAAGCCCGATCGCATGGCATTGGAGATTGCACATAAAAAGATGTGCACAACCATGCCCTTAGACAAGATGCTGGAAGTTGAAAAGTGGCGTCGCATCCTAGAAAACATGGCACGCAAACACATGAAACAACGCGCAAAATTCGACATAAAAATGATTCAAACCAACGACGAAAATTAATCATGAAAAATCAAATTCCAATCGGCGCACTAGTCCAGTATAAATGCCAAATTCGGGGACTCATCAACAATGGCACCGACTCGCACATAACAGTTCCAGCAGCCGAATTAACGCGAGTCCAGCATGTCTAAACGCGCCAAACAAAAACGAATCAGCCCATACCGCCAGCGTGCCATCAACCCAACTGGCGGGTTATCGATCATCACAAATAAATTTGATCGTGCGTTTGATCTCCTCCAACTGGAGGATGAGCAAATCACTACTCTCGGAATAACAAATTGGTCATCATTCGGAAAAATGCTCAGTGGGACATCTCCAACGATCGATGACTGGGCAATCATCACCAACAGCATGAATATGGCACTGTTGCTGGCTGAGGACGGCTATGGCATTGAACATCAGGAGCAATTCAACCGCGCATTAGAAGGCATGACTCGCATGTATTTCCGTGGAAAACGCACTGGGCTATGGCGCTTTGATGGCCTTGCTATTAACGACGTACGCGACGCACTGGAGTTGCACGACCAGCAATGTGTCCTAGTCAGCAAGGGCGATATAAAACGCGCCATGATCGCAGTACTTGAACGTATCGATGCCGGACATGTTTACCACATCGAAGCGGTGGCAGCATGAGCGCGAACATTACTCAAAATCACCGGCTAGCACTCGCATTGGGCCGGACAAATATCACCAAAGTCGACGGATCCCTGATTGCGGCGCACCAAATAGCCGTGGTCAGGCATTAACCAAACTGGACCGGCGACAACGCTGCAGCCCTTTTGCTCATGTGCGAGAACTACGCAATCACAGCAGACAAATTCAGAACGTCAATCGTTAATACAGCGTTAGAACGATTAAATTTTAATAACAAAAACTAAGGACAGCATCATGCAGAGCAACGAAAATTCAGCGCCAGCACCACGCATCGGCTATGAGTGGATCGGCCAAGGGGGCATTTATGCCGGAATTGTCGGTGGTGAAAACGGCGAGCCTGACTACCACCTCATTCACGCCACCATCGATCACGAAATCGACGATACAACATGGGATTTAGCCCTGATTGCAGCTAAAGCACCACTAAATGGTTTTGACGACTGGTCATTACCCGATCGCCGTGAGCCACGCCTGCTCTCCATTAATTCTGCCGATAGTTTTGATACTGACTGCTGGTATTGGACTGCCACGCAGTGCGCGAGCAACACCGACTACGCATGGGTACAGCACTTCTACGGTGGTTACCAGAGCATCAGTCGCAAGTCGAATGAGTACCGCGCTCGGGCAGTCCGCAGAATATTAATTATTCAGTAATTTAACTATTCAGCGCGCAGCGCTTGAATTTTTTTGAAGATCAGCATGGCTATCCATACCGACTTACCGATTTATAAATCAGCTTACGAGTTACTGCAGGCAGCAAGTGCACTTGTTAAAAATTTTCCGCGCTCAGTTAAAGCATCAATTGGCGGTGAAATTCAGAACGCATGCGTACGGATTACGCTGCTGGTTGCAAAAGCAAACGCCAGTCGCAACAAAGTGCCCCACCTGGACGAAATGCTAGAACTCGTTATGGAGGCAGAATTGTTGATTCGGCTGGCCAAGGACATGAAATTAATTTCCATTTCCCAATACGCCACAACAGTTTTGCTGACTAATACCGTCGGTAAGCAGGCCACCGGATGGCGCAAAGCATCGCCACTTTCTTCGCCAGCCGCATGAATGCTACGGCCCTCATGACAGCGCGAAATTTTATCTGGTCGTGCCGCTGGCTCACTGAGCCACCGCTACGCGCATTGCAGATACCACTGGCTAACTGCCAGCAGGTCTGGCGCAGTTTCTTATCTAATCGGCTTAGCCTTTGGATGAGCGACATCGATAGCACGAACCGACGCAGAACGCGAACAACACCGACTACGCATGGGTACAGAACTTCAACAATGGTAACCAGAACAACAATCACAAGTCGAATGAGTACCGTGCCCGGGCTGTCCGCAGATCAATACGATGCGACACAGGCTGATTTTTCCTTTGCCGATCTGGTGCAGGCATACCATGATTGCAGACGGTCAAAACGCAACACCCCAAACGCACGCAAGTTTGAACTCAACCAGGAGCGCAATCTGATCGCGCTGTACGATGAATTACGGTCCGGCCAGTACGTACCCGGCAAATCAATCTGTTTCGTGGTCACTCGCCCAAAATGCAGGGAGGTCTGGGCGGCTGATTTTCGCGATCGCATTGTGCATCACCTG
>CAIWPG010000031.1 GCA_903914535.1 uncultured Oxalobacteraceae bacterium | reverse complement strand
TATTTTTTCACATTCCAAAGCGGAAAATCACATAAAGAAGCTGCCAGCAAATACTTTTCCGTATTAGGAGTCGGCTGGTGTATCAATGTAGGCTTAATGAGTTTATTTGTGCATCATCTGACCTGGAATTACTGGTTTGCTCAAATCATCACAACAGGTATCGCACTGCTGTGGCATTTTGCAGGAAGCAGATGGTGGGCGTTCAGGCATACTCCGGAGACTGACTGAACAATATCCCCGGTCACCGGCACCGGTGACAACTGCCCCCCCGGAATACGGCGAAGAGGAAGAGCAAGGCTTGCTCCCTCTGTCGCAAAACTATATGGTCAGGGAAGTCCGTTAAACTGTGCTCTTACTATATCGGGCAGGTGCACCGATTTTTCAGCCGCATATTCTACCCATACCACTTTTGCAGCGCCTTCGGCACAAGGTATTGAGCCGTTATTTTCATCCAGACGGCAAATCTGGTAACGGGTCTCAAAACTGGAACGCCCCGGTGAACCGATAAATAGTTTGACCTCAATCTGATCCGGATAACGTAACTGACGTAAAAAATTACAGTGCGTATTCACCAGCACCGGACCAGTGCCGTCAGTGAACTTATCCAGACCACAAGCGGTCATCCACTCAATACGCGCTTGCTCCATATAACGAAAATACACTGTGTTATTGACATGAGCAAACGCATCCATATCACCCCAACGCAGTGCTATACGACTGGTATAAACATGTTTCATCAGAGACTTTCAATTAAATTCATTGAATAGAGACATCATTGAATACTCATTCCGTTATCCGCGCTGACTATTGCGCCATTAATAAAGCGTGATTCTTCGCCAGCGAGCAACAATAACAGACCGTCAAGATCTTCCGGCCGTCCGATACGACCATGCGGTAAGAAATGTTGCCGCGCCTGTGCTGCTTCACCTTCAAAATACGGATGATCATTTTCAGTTGCAATATAACCGGGGCAAATGGCATTTACATTAATGCCATATTTTCCCCACTCCGCAGCCATTGCCTTGGTCATATGAACTACTGCCGCCTTGCTGACAGAATAAATACCAAACTGCGGAAAAACACGCAAGCCGGCTGCTGAAGAAATATTAATAATCCGGTGTTGCTTCTTAGGGTCACCTTTAGCCCGTGCCACCATACGCTTAGCCGTTTCCTGAGCCACAAAGAACGCGCCACGCTGGTTTGTGTCCATCACATAAGCGTAGTCATCAGGAGTCACATCCAGCAAACGCTGCGCTGTCGATACACCGGCATTGTTAATCAGAATATCCAGCGGGCCTGCTTCGGTTTCAGCATGGGCAATAGCCGATTTAATACTGGCATAATCACTGACGTCCAATTCGACGACATGTGCAGCACCACCATCCGCTTCAATTTCGGCACGTAACTCTTTAAGCCTGTCAATTCGCCGTGCAGCCAGAACAACTTGTGCTCCAGCCTGCGCCAGCACTTTAGCAAAGCGCGCTCCCAGACCACTGGATGCGCCCGTGATTAAGGCGATTTTACCTTCAAAATTAACTTCTATTCCCATCAATTACTCCAAAAAGATTCAGCCTACGCCATGATGACATATCTGGTGCAATAGCATGAAATAAATTCCATCGTTAAATAATTGCCGTCAGAAAAACGCTGTATATTGCTGCTTCACGTTGTAAATTTAAACTAAAACGTGTTGCACAAATTAGTCTTAACAGATACCATTCTGACTAAAAATAAGTACGATCGTACTAAATGCCCGATAAAAATCGGTGCGCGGCACTCCGGAAAATCACAATACAGTCCCTATAATTACACAGACAACCGCCATGACAAACAACACCCTACTCGAACAATTTGGCCCTCGCGACACGATGGAATACGATGTCGTGATTGTTGGTGGCGGCCCGGCAGGATTGTCCGCAGCAATTAAACTCAAACAACTGGCCGCTGCCTCCGATAAAGAAATTACCGTCTGTGTAGTAGAAAAAGGCGGCGAATTGGGAGCGCACATTTTGTCGGGCGCGGTCATGGATCCGGTCGCTATCACTGAATTATTCCCAAACTGGAAAGAACTGGGTGCGCCTCTGCACACTGAAGTAATTGAAGACCGCTTTTTAATTCTGACAGAAACCTCATCCTATAAATCACCGGAATGGATGCTGCCGGATTGCTTTCAAAACCACGGCAACTATGTAATTTCGCTCGCCAATGTAGTGCGCTGGCTGGGACAGCAGGCTGAAAACCTGGGGGTAGAAATTTTCCCGGGCTTCCCTGCGGCTGAAGTACTTTACGGTGACGATGGCGCCGTTAAAGGTATCGCTACCGGTAACATGGGTGTGGCGCACGACGGCACTGCAAGTGCTGCATTTCAGCTTGGTATGGAATTACACGCCAAATACACCCTGTTCGCTGAGGGCGCACGCGGACATCTGGGTAAACAGTTAATAGCAAAATTTAAACTAGATGAAAACAGTGATCCGCAAACATACGGTATCGGAATCAAAGAGTTATGGGAAATTGATCCTAAAAAACACAAGCCGGGGCTGGTTGTTCATACTGCGGGCTGGCCGTTAGCTTCAGATACCTACGGCGGATCCTTTTTATACCATTTAGAAAATAACCAGGTTGCTGTCGGATTTGTAGTTGGCTTAGGTTATGCCAACCCTTATCTGTCTCCGTACGAAGAATTTCAACGCTATAAAACCCATCCGGCCATCCGTGACTTTTTTGAAGGCGGCAAACGAATTTCTTATGGCGCACGCGCCATCGCAGCCGGAGGGTTGCAGTCCCTGCCAAAATTAACATTCCCCGGCGGCGCTCTGATCGGCTGTGAAGCCGGTTTTTTAAATATGAGCCGCATCAAAGGCAGCCATACTGCAATGAAAAGCGGTATGCTGGCCGCAGAAGCCATCAGCAGCGCGCTGGAAGCCAGCCGGGCAGCCGATGAGTTAAGTAGCTACGGTGATGCTGTAACAGCCTCCTGGATACATACGGAACTGCACAAGGCACGCAACGTCAAGCCGTGGCTGGCCAAAGGCCTGTACCTGGGCGCGGTCATGGTGGGAATCGATCAGATTTTATTTAAGGGAAAAGCGCCGTGGACATTACACCACGCCCACGCCGACCATGAATCCCTGCGCCCTGCATCCGGATATCAGCCAATTGTTTACCCGAAACCGGACGGCAAACTCAGCTTCGACCGCCTGTCTTCTGTGTTTATCTCCAACACCAACCATGCTGAAAACCAGCCGGTTCATCTGACGCTTAAAAACGCAAACACACCGGTCGACATTAACCTTGCTACCTACGCGGGCCCGGAAGCGCGCTATTGCCCGGCTGGAGTGTATGAATTTACTAAAACAGACGAAGGTGCCGATAAACTGCAGATCAATTCACAAAACTGTGTACATTGCAAAACCTGCGATATCAAAGACCCTACCCAAAACATCGTATGGGTAACTCCGGAAGGCGGCGGCGGCCCTAATTATCCTAACATGTAGTTCCCGGCACCAGACGACACAGTACACACCCGAGGCACACCAGCCCCGGGTCGGCAGCAACTAAACTACTTATTCTGCTGCTGTCAGCAATGCAGAACTGTTTAAAATTTATACCCCAGAGATAAGAAACCGACCAGCGGATTAAGCGTCATATTGCTGCTCATGATGAAAGTACCATCGCCTGTACTGGTCGTCACGGTAGCGTCCGTTGATGAATGTACATACGACAGCGAAAAGCTGGCATACCATTGCTTACTGAGCTGGTAACTTGCTCCCACACTGGCCACCGGTGCCCATGAACTGCTCAGACTCACATCACTTACCGACAGCGGATTACCAAACGTATTACCAAGTACCTGCTGAAATGCGCTGGTCAGAACTGCATTGCTATAACGTATGTAAGTAACTCCGCCGCCGACATATGGCCTGAATACGGACTGTGCATCGCCAAAATAATATTTAAGCAATGCTGCCGGGGCAAGTTTATTTGCCGACCCCAATTCACCTACCGATGATAACGCACCGCTTCCGTACAGCTTAACGGTAGGAGGCACGCCAAGATCGGCAACCAGAGCCAGATTATCTGTATAAAAATGCGTCAGCGACAATCCCATCGTATCCGAGTTACCGACTGTGGAGCCACTGCCCGGGATCACCCTGACATAGGGTGAAACCACCGTCAGAGGACCGCTTGAATCCTGTGGAACAATCCGGATCAGACCCGCACTAAACAGTGTATCCCCGGCACGCTGCGCAAATGCAGCGGGTGGTAATGAGGTAAAAAAAAGGAAGGCAGCAACTTTATATAAATCCGTTATTTTGATTTGCATGAAAGGCTCCAAATAGAAAGTGAGCGCACCCGCCCCGCCTGAACTGACAACGCAGCCCGGCAAGAGATCAGCAGCACTGCAACAATTGACCAGAGTATTGATTCAGGAGCCAGTTGCAGTCCGCTCCGGGCAGACTGACAAACCAGACTCTCTTTTCAGTTGATTAAAAAACCAAAAAAATGTTCC
>CAIWPG010000030.1 GCA_903914535.1 uncultured Oxalobacteraceae bacterium | reverse complement strand
CATCGCGAATTTGTGCAACCAGCATCAATGCGGCCGAATCTCTTCCTAATTCCTGCTCCGAACGTCCATCCACAAAGACCAGTGTCTCTAAACCAACCCGTCGCCCTTCCCCCTTAGCGACACCAACAATCAGACTGATATCCAGCCCAAGTTCAACAAACACTTGCCTGGCAACTTCCACCTGACCTTTGCCACCGTCAATCAAGACCACATCCGGCATGACGGCATCACTATCGACAATTTTTTCATAACGGCGCTGTAACACCTGACGCATCGCGGCATAATCATCGCCGGGAGTAATATCGCCGATGTTATAGCGACGATACTCGGAATTTTGCATCGCGTGGTGTTGGAATACAACACAAGATGCCTGCGACGCTTCGCCTTGCGTATGACTGATATCCATACATTCTACCCGCACTGCATCCAGGTCGGCCACATCCAGACTTAAGACCTCGACCAATGCACGGGTACGTGCCTGCTGCGAACCCTGCTCGCTTAATAATCGGGCCAACGCGATTTCTGCTCCCTTTTGCGCCATTTCCAGCCAGTGACGACGCTGCTCCTGCGGCTGAGTAATCACATGAATTTTATGTCCGCACTGCTCCATCAAAGCTAACAGTAATTCCGGTGCGTCCAGTGCGCAATTGACCACCAGAACAGAGGGGATAAACTGATCCAGATAATGCTGCGCTAAAAATGCCTGTAACACTTCAGCATCCAATGACTGCTCTGTAAGTGCTTCATCAACCTGCGTCGGGAAGTATGCCCGGTCGCCCAGATGCCGGCCGCCACGTACCATCGCCAGATTCACGCAAGCCCGGCCACCCTGCACGACGACAGCAATAATATCCAGATCCACATTACTGCTACTCTCCATCCCCTGCTGATGTAAAATTTTGGACAGCGCTGCCATCTGGTTGCGCACTACAGCTGCCTGCTCAAACGCGAGTTGCCCGGCATATGCCAGCATCTTTTTTTCCAGCGACTGCATCACTTCACTTTGGCGTCCGCGCAAAAATTGCGCCGCACACTCCACATCGTCCGCATAGGCTTGCGGCGTGATCGCCCCCACGCAAGGCGCACTACAACGCTTAATCTGATGCAACAAACAGGGACGTGTGCGATTAGCAAAAACACTGTCTTCACAGCTACGCAGCTGAAATACTTTTTGCAGAATCTGCATCGATTCTTTCACCGCCCAGGCACTGGGAAACGGTCCAAAATAATGATTTTTTTTGTCGATAGCACCCCGGTAATACATCATGCGCGGCACTGCCTGCCCGGTAATTTTCAGGTACGGGTAGGATTTATCATCCCGAAATAAAATATTAAAACGCGGCCGCAATGCCTTAATCAGATTATTTTCTAAAATCAGGGCTTCTGCTTCGCTGCGTGTGACAGTAGTTTCCAAGCGGGCGATGCGTGACACCATCATAGCAATACGCGGACTGCTCAGGTTTTTCTGAAAATAACTGCTGACGCGCTTTTTCAGATGGCGGGCTTTGCCGACATAAAGAACATTATCGTTTATATCAAAATAACGATACACCCCAGGCAAAGAAGGAAGCTGTGCCACTGTCGCCAACACCTCTGCCGGAGCAGAAGAGACAAAAGCGACCGGACGCGGATCGGCAACAACATCGAGTCCGGGGTCCGGCTTCTTAAGCGAGCCCTTATCCTGTCCGTTCATGAGGCCACATCGCGCTGATTTTGCTCAAGCAGCACAAAGGCGACCGCATAATCGATTTCATCGCTGAGTGATATTTTGGCGCTTAACTGACGATGCTGCATATAATCGTCCAACAAACCGGTCGCAACACATTGCGGCGCACCGTAAGCATCATTCAATATTTGCAGATCATGCCAGCTCATGGGCGGCCGCATACCCAGACCCAGGGCTTTTGAGTACGCTTCTTTAGCCGCATAACGCTTGCATAAATAACGCAATCCATTCGCCGCAACCCGGGCAGAACGCTGCTGATATTCCTGCAATTCATCGGCACCTAATATTTTTTCAGCGAAGCGCGTACCACTACGCGCAATAACCGCAGCAATACGACTTACCTGAACAATATCGGTACCGATGCCAAAAATCATATCAGACTCCGGACAACCTGGCTTTAACCATAATGGCTTTCATTTCACGTACGGCATTTTCCCACCCGGCAAAAACAGCGTGCGCCACAATAGCGTGACCGATATTCAGCTCGCTGATATCGGCGATAGCAGCAATCGGCTGTACATTAGTGTAATGCAAACCATGACCGGCATTGACACGCAATCCACGCTGGACACCAAACAACACACTTTGCTTTATCCGGATCAGTTCTGCCTGTTGCTCAGCCGCCGTAGCCGCATCGGCATAACTGCCGGTATGCAATTCAATAACGCCGGCACCGGACTCAGCAGCAGCCTGAATCTGCTCTTCATCCGGATCAATAAATAAACTGACCCGGATACCTTCTGCCTGCAACTGACGTACTGCCGCCTGTACTTCACTAAATTTATTGACGATATCCAGACCGCCTTCCGTCGTTACTTCGGCACGGTGTTCTGGCACCAGACACACATCCTGCGGTTTGATCTGACAGGCAAAATCCAGCATTTCTGCCGTGATGGCCGCTTCCAGATTCATGCGCGTGATCAGTTGCGGGCGAATAGCACGCACATCTGCATCTTTAATATGCCGCCGGTCTTCGCGCAAATGCAAAGTAATCACATCCGCACCGGCGTGTTCCGCCATCAGGGCCGCTTTAAGCGGATCAGGATATGTTGTGCCGCGTGCATTACGTAAGGTGGCAACATGGTCAATATTAATACCCAATTCGAGCATATGGTGAGGAGCGTGAATAGTCATAAATTTTGTAGATCCATTAAAATCTGTCGGGTGTTAATCGGCGCACCGTGTAAATGGTACGCCAGCAATGCACGCATCAGTAATTTACTTTGCAATTGCGTGACCGGATCGGTGTAATCACCCGCCTTCATATCCAGCAGGGTTTTACCCAATACCTGAGGTGCGTCATCAGATCCGCCGGAAGGGCGAACACCGGCAAGCGGGTCAAGCACATACAACAACCCCGGCAATACCGCGCAGCGTTGCGCACTGCAAAAAGAAAGGTCACTGACCACACCAGCCGATTCCAGCAGGTGCAATTCAAATTTGCGCAACACAATGTGGGCGGGCTGACCATGTGCCAATTGATTAATAGTGGCAACATAATGATCAAACAGCACGGGCTGCGGATCATCGCGCTGCATTAATTTAACAATAATTTCATTCAGATAAAAGCCGCACAACAGTGCCGTTTTTTCCAGGGGAAGCATACCGCCTACCCATTCAGCACCGGTCAGCGTTTGCAGTTCTGATTTACCACTCCAGGACAAAGTGAGCGGCTGAAAGGTTTGCAGCACTCCGCGCAACTGCGAATACGGGCGCTTTGCGCCTTTGGCTAACAAGGCTATCCGGCCATATTGACGGGTAAACACATCAATAATTAAACTGGTTTCTTTATACGGATAGCTATGTAACACAAAGCCCGGTTGCGCTGCCACGCGCAATGGTCTGGCCAGCACCGGTGAATTGCGCACTGCCCGGGATGCCGCGCCTCTGGCATGTCTGACCGAACCACGCTGTTCCTGCAACGGTGGCAATTCGGCTGATTTAGTCTCTGCAACTAAATCAGGAGCGCCAATCTGGCTATTAATTTGGCTGTTAACAACGACATCCGTCATAAAGGAGGCTTGTTCAGGGTATTGCTCTTATTCGTAACCGTAAGCACGCAGCCCGGCTTCATTATCAGCCCAGCCGGATTTGATTTTGATCCAGATTTCCAGATAGACCGGCCCGCCGAACAATTTTTCCATATCCAGTCTGGATTGTGTCGAAATTTCTTTCAGACGCTCACCTTTTTTACCGATTACCATAGCTTTATGCCCGTCACGGTCAACCAGAATCGCGACAAATACCCGGCGCAAATTACCTTCCTGTTCAAATTTTTCAACCAGAACGGTACTGGTGTAAGGCAATTCATCACCAACAAAACGGAAAACTTTTTCACGGACAATTTCTGCCGCCATGAATTTTTCGCTTTTATCGGTAATATCATCTTCCGGAAACATCGGGCCATTCAATGGCAGTAATTTTTTGACCTCAGCTTCCAGATCAGTCAACTGAAAATTTTGTTTAGCAGAAACAGGGATAATCGCTGCAAAATTAAAGCGCTCTGCTACTTTAGCGGCAAACGGCATCAGAATCGCTTTATCTTTAATGTGATCCGCTTTATTAATGACCAAGATACATGGGATAGTCTTAGGCAGCAATTCCAGCACCGAAATATCCGCCGAAGAAAACATCCCGGCCTCAACAACGTACAACACAACATCGACTGCTGTCAGCGTCGTAGTCACTGTGCGATTTAAGGTGCGATTAAGCGCATTGGAATGCTTAGTCTGAAAACCCGGTGTGTCTACATAGACAAACTGCGTGTTATCTTTGGTCTGAATACCGGTAATGCGGTGCCGCGTCGTTTGAGCTTTACGCGACGTAATACTCACCTTAACACCCACCAGGGCGTTCATTAAGGTGGATTTACCGACGTTCGGGCGGCCAACTATGGCTATGTAACCGCATCGGAAATCGTCTGCAGGTAAATCTGTGTTCATCGTGTCGGTCATGCTGTCTTTGTATGGGTAGTGTTATCTGAACCTGTCGGCGACAAATTCATTGGTTTGACTGAAGTAACATCATCTGTTTGCACAGTGGCGATTCCAGCTAATTTTAATTGGGTAGTCCGTGGCTTAGCCTTACGTTTGGCATTGGGCGTTTTGGACAGTAATTCCAGCGCTGCTTCCAGTGCTTGTTTTGCTGCGGCCTGCTCTCCGGCACGGCGACTGCCGCCCGTACCAAACACATGAATGTCCAGCTTGGGAATAGCGCACTCTACTTCAAATTCCTGACTGTGTGCCGCGCCATGTGTAGCAGCTACTGTGTATAACGGTAACGCAATTTTCTTACTTTGCAGGTATTCCTGCAACAATGTCTTGGCATCCTTGCCCAGAGTGGCAGGATCAACCGAGTCGAGTATAGGCGTGTACATGGCGCAAATCACATCACGCGCTGCATTAAAGCCGGCATCCAGAAATATAGCACCAAACAGCGCTTCCAGTGTATCGGCTAAAATTGACGGACGACGGAACCCGCCCGATTTCAGCTCGCCCTCCCCCAGACGCAGCACTTGTGCCAGATCGAGTCGCTGCGCAATCTCATACAAGGACTGTTGCTTAACTAAATTGGCACGCAAACGCGATAAATCGCCTTCGTCTATCGTGCCATAGCGCTGGAATAAAAGTGAAGCAACCACACAGTTCAACACGGAATCGCCAAGAAACTCCAGGCGCTCATTATGCAAAACACTATGACTACGGTGTGTTAAAGCCTGCTGCAACAAGGCAGTATTTTTAAAGGTGTGGCCTAGGCGATTTTGCAATAACTTATCATTGTTCATACTGCCGGAATACTCCCATTTAACTGCATGCTATTTTTCAGTGCTGCCAGTAAAATCAACAATAAAGCTGACTGGCCCGACTAAATGTATTTTTTTCTCATAAGCAAAACTCACGACAAATCGCCCCTTGTCCTTGAAAATATCGAGGTCTTTTCCTGACAGGCTGGTAATGTAACCTACGCTGGCCTGCCTGTTAAAAGCGGCAACAATTTGCGGTACCGATTCACCGGAATCACGGGCAACATAGATTGCCTTTTTAATAGATGCATATTCCACCACATCCGGAGCGATTTTTATTGCAGGGACAGCAATCGCAGCAATCAGAGTCAATGATACAACTAACCCTGACAAAGTGACACCTTGCTGCTGACGTAAATTAGGAAAACGTCTCATGATTACTCTCCCTGCTATCCGACTGTTAATGGAAACCGCCTATGCGTTTAAGCTTACTTAAGTCAAAATTGGTGATGACATTTTGATTCATCCAGATTCCGAATGCCTTACCGACAATATTTTGGTCGGGCACGAATCCCCAATAACGGCTATCTGCACTGTTATCACGGTTATCACCCATCATAAAGTAGTGATCTGGCGGAACAGTACAAGTAAACCCTTCTATATCATAGCTGCATAACTCACTTTGCGGAAAGTCATGTGGGTCTCTTACATCAGCCGGTGCCCGTTCATCATTTAAAATTTCATGGCGAACACCTGTCAGATTTTCTTCATAATGCTTAGAGTAAGTGAGGCGGTCTTCATCTAAAAAATCAGGCAGGGCTCTATACGTAATATCTTGTCCATTAACCGTTAAACGCTTATTGCGGTAGGTAATTTTATCTCCAGGAACCCCAATAACACGTTTGATGTAGTCAAGAGTCATGTCGCGTGGATATTTAAAAACCATCACATCACCACGTTGCGGCCGGCTGACTTCAATGATCTTTTTATTCACTACAGGCAAACGTATCCCATAAGTAAATTTATTAACCAAAATCAAATCACCAACCAGCAAGGTTGGCACCATGGAACTGGATGGAATTTTAAACGGTTCATACAGAAATGAGCGCAGACAAAATACTAATGCAATAACCGGAAAAAAACTGCCGGTGTATTCTATCCATGCCGGTTGCCGAAGCAATGCCGCTTGCAATTGCGCACGGCTGCTGGCTTCCAGTTTTACACCGTCAGCGCTAAGTTTAGCGCGACGCGCATCAAATTCAGCAAGGGCAAGATCTGCTGCGGCACGACGCTGTTTTGATAACAGAAAAACGTCCAGGAACCAAATTACGCCGGTAAAAAGAGTCAGGATAAACAGGATCAATGCAAAATTGCCCAAAATCATTTGAAGGTTCATTTATCTTCCACTTGTAAAATTGCCAAAAATGCCTCTTGAGGTATTTCCACCGACCCCACTTGCTTCATACGTTTCTTACCTGCTTTTTGTTTTTCAAGCAATTTGCGTTTACGGCTGATATCACCACCGTAACACTTGGCCAATACGTTTTTGCGTAAGGCCTTAACATTTTCACGTGAAATAATATTGGCGCCAATAGCCGCCTGAATTGCCACGTCAAACATTTGACGAGGAATTAGTTCACGCATTTTGGCAGCGACAGCACGACCACGGTAGTTACTATTGGATCTGTGCACAATAATAGCCAACGCATCCACTTTTTCACTATTAATCAGCATGTCGACTTTAACCACATCGGCAGCACGATATTCTTTGAACTCGTAGTCCATAGAAGCATAACCACGCGAAGTCGATTTTAACCGGTCAAAGAAATCAAGCACAATCTCTGCCATCGGCATTTCATAAGTCAGTTTCACCTGACGTCCATGGTAATTCATGTCCATTTGCACGCCACGCTTACCGGTACATAAGGTAATAACAGCGCCGACATATTCTTGCGGCATGTACAGGTTGACCGTAACGATAGGCTCACGCACTTCTTCTATGCGTGACGGATCAGGCATTTTGGATGGATTATCCACCAGCAAAACAGAACCATCCCCCTGCACTACCTCATAAATAACGGTAGGTGCCGTAGTAATCAGATCCATGTCGAACTCACGTTCGAGGCGTTCCTGCACAATTTCCATGTG
>CAIWPG010000029.1 GCA_903914535.1 uncultured Oxalobacteraceae bacterium | reverse complement strand
TATTTACGATTTTTTTATTTACGGCACAGCCGCCGCATTGGTATTCGGAAAAATATTTTTTCCTTCATTTGATCCCGCAACCGCGATGATCGCCGCTTTTGCCACCTTTGGCGTCGGATATATAACACGGCCGATAGGGGCGGTTATTCTCGGACACATAGGTGATAAATTTGGCCGTAAAAAAGTACTGACATTTACTTTGCTATTAATGGGGGTATCAACTTTTGCCGTGGGATTATTACCTACCTATAATCAGATCGGCATTTGGGCTCCGGTACTGTTAGTGATATTACGTATGTTGCAGGGGGTATCTGCCGCTGGTGAACAAGCCGGTGCAAATTCAATGACGCTGGAACATGCGCCTGCGCACAGACGTGCTTTTTTTACCAGTTTTACCCTGAGTGGAACCCAGGCCGGTTTGATTTTGGCTACCCTGGTTTTTTTACCGGTTTCGGCACTGCCGGAAGAGCAGTTGTTGTCATGGGGGTGGCGTATTCCCTTCTTTTTGAGCGCTGTCGTAGTTGCTGTCGGGATGTGGGTACGCCGTACCTTGCCAGAGACGCCGGCATTTAAAAAAGACCATACGGCTAAATTACCATTAGTTGTGTTATTACGCGACCATAAAGCGAATTTGTTACGGGTTATTTTTGGTGCGCTGATTTCTGTGGTGAGTACGATATTCAGTGTATTTACCCTATCTTATGCGGTGAATACGATTCATATCCCGCGTGCCACTATGCTGACAGTATTGATTTTAGCGAATGTGGCTGCACTTGCTGCGATTCCCCTGTTTGCTGCTTTATCCGATCGTATCGGGCGTAAACCGGTGTTTATTTTTGGTGCATTAGGTTCTGCTTTGCTGATTTGGCCGTATATGTGGGCATTGAGTAATGCCAATTTGCCGTATATTTTTGTGCTGGGTATTTTGTTATCCGGAATTGTATACAGTGCGGCTAACGGCGTATGGCCTTCCTTGTATGGTGAAATGTTTTCTACACCGGTTCGTTTGTCGGGTATGGCGATAGGTACGCAGATTGGTTTTTCTTTGGGTGGTTTTTCTCCGGCGATTAGCGCTGCGATTTTAAAGCCAGGTAGTGATGGCTGGATGTCGGTGGCTATTTTTGTGAGTATCACGGCGGTGATTTCGGCTATTTCAATTGCAACTGCACGTGAAACTTATCGGATACCTATGGATGAACTTGGACAATAATGAGCGCTGAACTGATCCGGTAACGGATGTCATTTATAGTGTGTTTGCATCAGGGGAAGGAATAAATTTTGTTCGATTTTTTTTTAGTAAGTTGTCCCATTTATCTGCTAATTTTGATCGGATTTATTTCTACCCGGATGGGTTTGTTTAAAAAAGAAGACATGCGGATATTGGGGAAATTCGTCATTAATTTATCCTTGCCTGCACTGATATTTAATTCTTTATCCAAACAAGCATTTACTGAGATATTTAACCTGAGCTATTTTTTGGTTTATTTATCCGGTTCATTGTTTATCATCGGATTAGGTTTGCTGTGGTTTCGCTCACACCGTGAGAATAGTGCCATTTATGTGTTGGGTATGAGTTGTTCTAATAGCGGTTTTGTTGGTTATCCGATTTTATTCCTGGTGTTACCTCCGGTGGCAGGTGTTGCATTGTCGTTAAATCTGATTGTTGAGAATTGCTTCGTTATTCCTCTCATGCTGATTATTGCAGAATGTCATCTCAATACCTCCGGCAACTGGTTGCGACAAGCTGGTCAGTCATTGCTGGGATTGTGTAAGAATCCGCTGATCATCGGATTAGCCGGCGGGATGGCGGTCTCATTGTCGGGCATCAGCTTGCCTGTGCCTGTAACGCATGCCATTACAATGCTCGCCTCCGCCAGTGGCGGGCTTTCTTTGTTTGTTATTGGCGGGGCACTGGTGAATTTACCGATGAAAGGGATGGCGAAGCAGTCATTACCGATTGTGTTCGGTAAGTTGTTGCTGCACCCTCTGGTCGTTGCTCTGGCGGCCGTGTTATTGCCATTTTTCTTTTATCTTCCAGTGTTAACTCCGGCAATGTGCAGTGCCGCTCTGCTATCCGCTGCTATGCCCATGATGGGCGTTTATCCTATCTTTGCACAAAAATATAATAAAGAAAGTCTGGCATCTGCAACGCTGTTAATTACCACGGTGTGTTCTGTTTTTACACTGAATATCGCCTTGTGGTTTATTATGCGATACGGGCATTAATCCTGATTAATTCAGCCAACACCAAAAGCTGAGATTTCTGGCGGGATTAATTTGACATAAGCATCTTTTTAGATGACTTTATGTTAATTTTAATTTAATAGGGCAGGTAATATAATGGCAAAGAAAGAAGTGTTAGATCCGGAGACGCTTGCGTTGATTCAATGGTGTATCGAAGTCGAAGGATTTTTAGTGGCCGGTGGTGCGACTCTGGCGCAGGCACAGGATCATATTGAGGAGCAAGTGGAGTGGTTTACGGATCAGTTTTATGATGGACTGACACCGGAGGAGGCTGCAAACGAGGCTCTTGCCTGAGCCAGTACTGACGTAATGCTCTGAACAGATTAATCCAGAGCCAGCATGAAGAGGCGCATAGTGTGCATGCCGCCGTTCTTGTCAGTTCTGAGGGCATGATAGTCGCGGAGAGAGTGAGTAGCAGTGAGATGAAATGCAGCCAGAATTGTTTTTTTGCGATGCTGTCGGGAAGAAGTTGTTGCACGCTGGGCAGTGCACGCATCGGTTCTTTTGAGTTGGCACGCAAGTGATACCACACCAGAAACGGGATAATTTTATATAGCATACCGCTGATGACGGAGTAGGCAAATCCGATGATGAATAAGACTCCTGTCGTGAGTGAATATGGTTTATCCGGTGAGGATGACTGAATAAACCAGAGTACAGCACTACAAGGCAGGCTGGCCATGGCTGTTGCCCAGAATAAGGTGGTCGCATCCGGACGCGGACGTTTTCTTTTTGCCAGCAGGAAAATCGTGGTGACCGAAAAAAGGATACTGGCAATTAAAATAAATACTGACGGAATACCTTGCCACACATGTGTGCTGCCCGGACTGACTGCATCCAGTGCGTATATTAACGACCATATCACCAGTAAGGTAAACAGGGTTTTGCTTAATCCCCGGTGCAGGTAATGCGGGTAAAGTTCTGTGACCTGAAACATAGGAATTACCTGGTAGGCGACGCCGATAACCAGCAGTGCAACCCATCCTCCCAGTCCCCATAATACGTGCAGGTTAGCCAGTTGTTCTACGGGGAGCATCAGTGCAGAGGGCCATGCGAAGGAACTGCCCAGTATGGCTCCCAGTATAATCGTGACCGCGAGCGCTGCCAGTGCCAGCCTGACCGCGCTGACACTGGCTGTTGAGCCTGAACCCTGTGCGCGCCAGAAACCACTGGTACATGCTGCCAGCAGCCAGATAAAACCGGATACCAGAAAAAACAGGGCTATTTTGAATAGTGCCGGATGCGACCATGCCAGAGCGGCAGTCAATAGTAATGTTCCCAGAGTTAATGTGGTGTGGATAACGGTGGCAGAAAGCTGTTCCGACGGAAGAGTAATGCCGATGACGACCGGCAAAATTTGCAGTAATGCGCCTATCATTGCCATGGACAGGCATCCCAGCGTCAATAAATGCGTAATCGCCAGGGTTATCGGAGTCCAGCGTGACGCCAGTGTTTGTGGTCCGTACCATAGCAACAGAATAGCGGCCAGAAAAGCAAAAATGGGCGCTGTTAAAAAAAAGCGGGCGGATGTTGATAACGCCGGTGTCTGATCAAATGTCAGTGCGCGTTTTATGGCAAGTGGCGCATGTGCTGATGATGTGGGTAAATGATTTGAGTGCATGTTATTGAAGTAGCTCATTGTGCCAGATCAGAATTTCAACATGCGCACCGGCATGTTGGCTGGTACTGTATTTATAGCCGTTTGTATCGAGAATCCGGTACAGGGGACGTGGTTCACGGTCAAGTAATACCTGAAGATGGTCTCCCGCCGGCAATACCAGCAGGGCATCCAGTACGTGTTCCATCGGTTCGGGTGGTTCCAGTCCGCGGACATCAATCCGGCTGATGCGGCCTTTAGGGGCAGATGTCATGGCAGGTGCTCTGCTATAACGGATTCATTGCGGTAAATGGCTTTCATTGCATGAATAACTTCATTTTTTGTGCTGTTGAGTGCCCGGTCTATCATGGCGTACCAGGTATCCTCTTCTTTTAAATTGTGTTGCTGTAAAATAAGTTGTAGTGTGTCTGAGTGATCGAAAAAACTGACAGTATTTTTTTTATTTATTGATTCGTATAAATGGTGATTGATACCCCGGATGTAAACATGTTCCATGCGCATAATATTAGTAGGGCCCGTTGCACTATCTATTGCATATTCCAGTGCCGGGAAAATAATGCTTTCTTCGATATTGATATGTTTATTCAGAAAATCCCTGAATAAATTAAAGCTGATTTGTGCGTCGTCCCATCGTTTTTGGTTAACGTAAAATTCTGTTTGTGTAAATAAATCATCGCAACGAGCGTGATCATTTTTCAGGTAATCGCTGATTTTTTTCATGTGTCGTCTCCTTTTTTTTGCTTATTTATTTTTTCCATACTCTCATTGACACAGTCGGCGTGACATTGACCCATATCAACATTTTCTGCCCTCTGTGCCCCTGTTGATTTTTCTTTGATGCACGTTAAGGATAGAGGCAGGGACTGCGGTTAAAGTACAACATTGCGAAAAATCAATCCTACTTTTTTGTCTGTGTGGGAACGCATCGTGATTAACCTGAAACGGATCTGCTTATTATGTTGTCCACTCCTGCTGCTCCCCTTAATTCGTTGAGTCATTTTACTGTCCCCGGTGCTGCTGTCATTGCAGCAAAGCCGCCGGTTGAACTGGTTTGTCCGGCGGGTAGTTTGCCCGCGTTGAAAGCGGCGGTAGATAACGGTGCCGATTGTGTGTATCTGGGATTTCGTGATGCAACCAACGCCCGCAATTTTGCCGGACTCAATTTTGATGATGCTTTGATTGTTGAAGGGGTGCGTTATGCCCATGCCAGACAGTGCAAAGTATTATTGGCATTAAATACCTATCCACAGCCTGCCAGTTGGCGTTTATGGCGTACTGCGATAGATCGTGCTGCATGTGCCGGCATTGATGCTGTGATTCTGGCTGATCCCGGCCTGATGCGTTATGCCGCTGAAAAATATCCGGATCTGCGTTTGCATTTATCGGTTCAGGGGTCTGCAACCAATTATGAAGCGATTAATTTTTATCAGAAGCACTTTGGTATCGCCAGGGCAGTATTGCCGCGGGTGTTATCTGTGGCACAGGTTGAACACGTGATTAAACATACTTCTGTTGAGATTGAAGTGTTTGGTTTTGGTAGTTTGTGTGTCATGGTTGAGGGGCGTTGTGCCCTGTCGTCTTATGTGACTGGTGAAGCGCCCAATACGCACGGGGTCTGTTCACCTGCTAAGGCGGTACGCTGGCAAAAAACGCCGAAGGGACTGGAATCACGTCTGAATGGGGTATTAATAGATCGTTATGTGGATGGTGAAAACGCGAGTTATCCGACTTTGTGCAAAGGCCGTTTTGATGTGGGTAATGAAAATTACTACGCCATTGAAGAGCCGGCCAGCCTGAATACACTTGAATTGCTTCCGCAGTTATTTTCTATGGGTGTCAGCGCCATCAAAATTGAGGGGCGGCAACGTAGCCCTGCTTATGTAGCGCAAGTAACAAAAGTGTGGCGTGATGCGCTGGATAGCTGCCGCGATTTTCCGCAACGCTATTCGGTCAAATCCGCCTGGATGAATGAACTTAATAAGGTAGCCGAAGGTCAGCAACATACATTAGGCGCGTATCACCGTTCGTGGAAATAAGCCCGTCGCAGGTTGCTGGGTAGTCATATCATTATTTTGGGAGATGTATGTTGAAAATCGCCTTGGGATCAATACCGTATTATTGGCCGCGCGCATCGGTGCTGTCATTTTATGAAGCAATGGCAGAAACGGCCGTGGATATTGTGTATTTGGGTGAAACAGTGTGTTCGCGTCGTCATGAAATCAAACTGGACGATTGGCTGGATATCGCCGCGAAGCTTAGTGCAGCAGGTAAAGAAGTGGTGTTATCAACATTAGTTCTGATTGAATCAGGAGCCGATTTAACCGCATTACGCAAGATTACCGTTAATGGCCGCTATGTCGTAGAAGCGAATGATATGGGAGCCGTGCACAGTCTTTCGGCGCAGCACATTCCGTTTATTGCCGGCCCACATCTGAATGTCTACAATGAACCTACCTTGGGTTTATTGGCGCATCTGGGGGCAAAACGCTGGGTTACGCCGCTGGAGATGGGGCGTGAGGGATTAGTGCAGTTGCGTGATGAGTTCGCTTTGGATGCAGTTTCTGATATGGAAACCGAAGTATTTATTTATGGTCGTATGCCGCTGGCGTTTTCAGCGCGTTGTTTTACTGCGCGCTACCGCAATTTACCTAAAGATAATTGTCAGTTTAGTTGCATTGATTATCCGGATGGATTGTTATTGCAGACAAAAGAAAGTAACGCATTTCTGATATTGAACGGAATTCAGACTCAATCGGCACGGGTATGTAACCTGATTAGTGAAATACCGCAGATGCAGTCAATGGGTGTGGATGTGGTGCGTATCAGCCCGCAACATCAGTATACCGGACAAATTATTGATATCGTTGACCGTGTCCGGCTGGGTTTATGTTCGCCGCAGCAGGGTTTTGTACTTTCGCAGGAATGGATGCCGGATGCGTCGTGTAATGGATACTGGTATGGCGATCCCGGACAAGATTTGCGGGTCGAGGCGATGGCCGATTAAAACAAACAAGTAAAAAGAGGGGGATTGGTATGCATTATGGTGAAAAATTTAATGCAATCAGCCATTTCCTCGGTGCTGTTATGGCCCTGGCTGGTTGTGTCTGGCTGATGCTGGTTGCCGTGCATACCGGTGACCCCTGGAAGATAGTCAGTTTTGCTGTTTATAGTGTGATGCTGCTGATGTTGTATGTAGTTTCTACTTTGTATCACAGCACACGCGGAGTAGCGAAGGATGTATTGCGCAAGTTTGACCATTGCATGATCTATTTGCTGATTGCCGGTACATATACGCCTTTTACACTGGTCACCTTACGCGGTATGTGGGGCTGGTCTTTATTTATAACGGTGTGGGCTCTGGCATTGCTGGGTGTGGCCCAGGAGCTTTGGCTGAATAAAAAAAATCGCTTGTTATCCATGGTCATTTATTTGTTAATGGGATGGCTGGTGCTGGCGGCCTTATTACCACTGATCAGGGCATTAAGCTGGCATGGATTTCTTTGGCTGGCTGCGGGCGGGGTTTTATATACCGCAGGTATCGCATTCTATGCAACAGATCATAAGGTGCGTCATGGTCATGGTGTGTGGCACCTGTTTGTTTTGGCCGGCAGTTGTTGTCATTATTGTGCCGTGTTGTTTTATGTTGCATAAATTTTGACTAAATCTGAACTAAATCTGAACTAAATCCAACCGAACTTCTTGAATTCGGTTGCTTGCTTAAAAGGTAAATAAAATGAATCAGGCAGATTATGCTGTTCCTGCACCAATCGGGAAATTACTCTCTTTGTTGCCGGTATATCCGGGCTCGCTGCTTTTTGTAGCAGCACTTAATCTGGGGCTTGCACGGCATTTTCCGGCTGATGTGCAGAGTTTGCTTACGGATAAAAAAATGCGCATCAGTGTGACCGATATGCAGTTAACTTTTTTGTTTCAATGGACAAATAATGGTTTTTCTGCGTGCAGGGATGAGGATCAGGTTGATCTGACGATTACAGCCAGCGCGCATGATTTTTTGTTACTGGCACAACGTAAAGAAGATCCGGATACGCTGTTTTTTAGCCGGCGCCTTGTGATGGAAGGCGATACTGAGCTGGGTTTGCTGATTAAAAATACGTTGGATGCGATTGAGGCTCCGATGCTGGATTTGCGTTGTCTGGCACCGGGGCGTGTATTCAGTCTGTTGAAAAAATCATTCTGATCCTTAGTTATCTTGTACTGCTAGTTTTACTCTCTGTATAAATTCAGGATCTGCTTGCCCGAGTTCACCGCTGCGTCCGGAAATACGTCCATTTTTGTCGAGTAAAATGAGTACGCTGGTGTGATTAAATTCACCATTATCCATGTGCCGGTATTGAATGTTTAAAGCAGCGGCTAACTGGCGTACTGATGCATCATCGGTGCGTGCCAGTGTCCAGCGGGCCGGATCAAGCTGGTGTTCACTGACGATCTTGCTGAGTATGGCGACACTATCGCGTTCCGGGTCAAAGGTAAGCAGTAGCAGGGATAAATTGGTTTTTTCTTGTGTTGTCAGGCTTTGTTCAGTTATGTGCATGGTCTCAATTAACATGGGACAGACAAATTCACAGGAATGGTAAAACATGCTGATGATGACCGCTTTGCCGCGCATATCGCTAAGTTTAAAGGGCTTGCCATGATGATCGGTGAGGGTGATGGGTAATTGATAAAGCGAGTCACCGGGTATGGGGGGAAACACCTGCTGTTTTTCCAGGGGGAGAGCAGGGCTGGCAAATACGGGTTCCTGACCGGGTACAGCAGCCAGCACCGGGCTGAGGTACATAGCGATTATAAGAAAAAAAAGTAAGTTACAGATGCTTAACTTACTTAAACCCGGGGTGCTGTTCTGTACCTGACGGTAGTTGTCGCCGGCCGCAGCTTGCGGATGTATATTGCGAATCATTTTTTTTCCTCTGCGGGAGAGCGGGCACACCGGAATCCCAGATTATCTGTGGTGCTGGCACCGGTGAGCGAAGACAATAAGGCTACGCGCATGAGCACCGCATAATTTTCTTTAAATTGCAGATTATCTGCACCTGCTCCGCAAAACTGGAGTTTGTCGGCACTACCCTGTACCCGACTGTCAGCACTGATTAAGAGTGCATTAAAGTCGTTGACCCACTCCCAGATTACGCCGTGCATATCGCGAATTCCGTAGTAGTTGGGGGGGCTGTCCGGCGGGATTGCCGATGCATTAGCAGGTGCAGCGTACCAGGAAAGTATTCGGGCACGCCAGGCAGGGTCTCCCCGCGCATCGGCGTGTGTTTCATCTGCGGCAGCAACCAGCTCCCATTCTGCCCAGTTGGGCAGACGGGCATGTTCGCTGGCGCAATACGCCTGGGCGGCAAACCAGCTGACACTGGTGACCTCTTGCGCCGGGCTGGCCCAGGCACCGGGTTCGGTAGCGTTTTCCCATCGGTGCAGATAGAGTTCATCCGCAAACAGGGCGGGAATGGCGGTACGTTGCCATTTCGGGCTGGCACGCAGGAACTCTGCGTATTCTGCGTAAGAAACAGGGGTGGTTCTCATCTCAAAACCTGGTACCAGTGTTGGTTTATTGAGTACTGAGCCTGGTACGACGCTTTGTAATGTTGATTGAGGAATCGGCAGGTAGTTTGCAGCTATGGCGCCGGACCCTGCCAACAGGGCGGCAAGCAGCATACTGCGGTATGCCACGATGCAGGCTGGTTTCATGATTAATGTCCCGCCGGTGCAGCCGTCACTGATTTTGCCCGTTCTGCTTTTACATCACTGGCGCTGATACGAGCTCCTTTGTTGTTCCAGCTATTCAGTACATAAGTCAGGATGTTGGCGACTTCATCGTCGTTTAATTGTGACATGGAAGGCATGACAGAGTCGAATTCATTACCATTGACATTGATTTTCCCCGTTAATCCATGCAGCAGAATACCAATAGCACGTTGCGGGTTAGCGTTCAGGAAAGTTGATCCGGCTAAGGGCGGAAATACACCCGGCAGACCAGCACCATTTGTTTGGTGGCATACCGAACAGGTACCGGCAAAGAGTTGTGCTCCTGCATTAATTTGATCCTGTATTGTCAGCGTGCCCTGTTCTGCAGCTTTGCTGGCGATGCTCACCGCTCCCAGATTAGCCTGAGCACGGTCACCCAGATAGACTGAATCCAGTTCTTTTCCGGAGTAAATGTCTTTTTTAGCTGGTCCGTCCACTTTCAGAATAGCCAGAGCGCCTTTGTTAAATGCCCGGAAAATCGAATGATCGACCATGACATAACTGCCGGGTACCGGCGTTTTAAATTCAACGACGGCAGCACCGCCGGATGGGATAAGAGTGGTCTGTACATTTTTTTGAAAATTGGAACCGCCTTCATAGCGCACTTTATCAAAGATAGTGCCGATAATGTGAAAACTTGATACCAGGTTAGGGCCGCCGTTGCCGATAAAAATACGGATTTTTTGGTCCGTTTTTGCTGTCAGTGCTTTTTCTCCGGTGAGTGATCCTTCAGCGCCGTTGAATAAGACGTAGCTCGGTCTTTCATCGATGGCTTTTTCCATATCAAATGGTTGCAGGCCTTTTTCCCTGTATTTGCCGCTGGTATAAAAATCACCCTGCATAACGTAATATTCGTGGTCAACCGGAGTGAGTCCTTTGGGTGGTTCGACCAATATCATGCCGTACATACCATTGGCAATATGCATGCCAACAGGAGCCGTCGCGCAGTGGTAAACGAAAATACCCTCGTTTAATGCTTTGAAGGTGAATTGCGATTCATGTCCCGGCGCGGTAAAGCTGGATGCCGCTCCGCCACCCGGCCCGGTAACGCCGTGCAGATCAATATTGTGCGGCATTTTATTGCCGGGATTGTTTTTCAGATGAAATTCGACCGTATCTCCCTGACGTACCCGGATAAAACTACCCGGGACGGTGCCGCCAAACGTCCAGAACATGTATTTGACACCTTCGGATATTGCCATTTCTTTTTCTACAACCTCAAGTTCTACGATTACTTTTGCGGGTGAACTGCGGTGTGTCGGTGGCGGGACGTTAGGCGGACTGGTTAATATAGCGTGTATGGTCGGGATATCTTGCGCACCGGTACCTGCTGCCCGGGTTGGTTGTGAGGATAGGATAAAACCTGTAAACATGCTGCAGGCGATTATTAGCCTGGAAAATCTGCTGATCGTGCGGCTCATAGCAATATCCTTGAGGTTCAGCCATTATCTGGCTGTTTTTAATTAATTGACAGATAGCACAATACGGGGAGCTACTCTAAAAATCATTGATGCAAGTTAAGCGAATTTGATTTTAAATAATGCGTCTGAGGTCCTTATTTGGGGGATAACTTGCCCGCTTGCTGATCTGTTACACTGCGGTAGCGATGTGTAAGCGCTGTCTGTTGTGGAAAACGTAAAGCAGAAATCGTATTGAATTAATATCGAAATAAGGCAGGAATAATAAGGTGTGATTAAAAAAATTCTGCCATTTTTGAGCTTGTGACAGCGTATGGAACCTGGAATGTTAAAAAAACAAATTGATGTGCGGCAATTTTTAGCCAATTTACCCCTGTTTGGTGCGATGACTGAGTCCGAGTTGGATTTAATCGCTACCGGTGTGACGGAGCTGCGCGTCGAGAGCGGGAATATTCTGTTTAAGCGGGGTGATTTGTGCGTGGGTTTTCATACTGTGATTTACGGACAGGTTAAATTGTCCGTGAGCTCAGCACAGGGAAGTGAAAAAGTCGTGGAGATAGTTGGTCCGAGTCATAGTTTTGGTGAAGCACTGATGTTTATGGAAAAGCCTTATATAGTGACCGCACAGGCCTTAGAGGACACGATGTTGTTACATATTTCTAAAGAAGTGATTTTTGCCGGGTTGGAACGAGACACACAATTTTCACGTAAAATGCTGGCCAGTCTCAGTCGCCGCCTGCATGGGGTCGTCGCTGATGTGGAGGCTATTTCTTTGCGTTCCGGTACCCAGCGCGTTATTGGTTACTTACTTAAAGATGACGATGTACAAAACGGCAGTACCGTGACTTTACCGGTCAGTAAAATGGTGATTGCATCACGCCTGAATCTCACTCCTGAGCATTTTTCACGCATTTTGCATGATTTGAGTGAAAATAAACTCATTACAGTCAATGGTCGCGATATTGCGATCTGTGATTTTACCGGACTGCAAAATGTGGGTTAATTTGATTTTTGCATCAGCCCAAATGCGTTAAATTTCTCTGTTTTCCGGTACAGACCGGATAGATCAATAGTGACTTTCATCTTGCTAACGCTATCTGGCTGCCTGGCGCAGTAGCCTGTCCGGCTAATTAACTTACTCGATTATTTCACTAACTAAGTTGAATAGTTTCTTTCAGTACCCAATGATCTTGTTGTACCATCAGCGCCTAAGGGAGAAGTGCGATGACTTTGCAAGTAGCAGGGCTCGCTTGCACTCGTGGCGAGCGTCAGTTATTCAGTAATGTTAACCTGGAAATTCAGGCCGGTGACGCTATGCATGTAGCGGGCACTAATGGCAGTGGTAAGACCAGTTTGTTGCGCATGTTGTGCGGCTTGTCTGCCCCCGCAGAGGGTGAAGTGCGCTGGAATGGCGTGGATATACGCCGGTCACGCGAAGAATTTGGCAGTCAGTTACTGTATCTGGGACATGCCAATGGCGTGAAGGATGACCTGATCGCCTGGGAAAACGTTGTGATTGCTTCCGTTTTATCGGGGCATCCGGTTAGTCGCGAAGAGGCGTATGATGCGCTCGAGCTGTTGGGATTGGATCATGCCGCTGATTTGCCGACACGTTCACTTTCACAGGGGCAGCGTAAACGGGTGGCGCTGGCGCGTCTGCAATTTGGCCGACACACGCCTTTATGGATACTGGATGAACCATTTACCGCACTGGATGTACAGGCTGTTGATACCTTGTGTGCCATTATCAGTGCTCATTTGTTGCAGGGCGGGATGGTGATTTACACGACCCATCAGGAAGTAACATTAAATGCACGCCGTTTTTTGCGATTTGATTTGACGCAGGGTGAGCTATGCTGAAGACCCTGAAGTGCGTGATTCAACGCGATTTGTTGCTGGCATTCCGGCGCCGCTCGGATGTGTTGAATACTTTATTCTTTTTTATTATTGTTGTGACTTTGTTTCCTCTGGGTGTGGGGCCGGAACCGGCCTTATTGCGCACTATGGCTCCCGGTATCCTTTGGGTGGCTGCTTTGCTTGCATCGATGCTGGCCTTGGGACGTTTATTTGCACATGATTATACTGATGGCACGCTGGAACAAATGCTGTTGTCACCTGAGCCACTTACCATTATTGTTATTGGCAAGGTTATCGCACACTGGCTGGTATCCGGCTTGCCGCTGGTGATATTGGCTCCTTTGCTGGCAGTTCAGTTTGCTTTGCCGCTTGATTCTGTTGCGGTATTGTTTTATACCCTGCTATTGGGAACCCCGGTATTAAGCCTGATCGGTGCGATCGGCGCGGCATTAACCCTGGGAGTACGCGGCGGCGGCGTGCTGGTATCCTTGCTGGTGTTGCCACTTTATATTCCTGTACTGATTTTTGGTGCCGGTGCGGTTGGTGCACAGGCAAGCGGCATGGGAGCCAGTGCTCACTTATTGCTGTTGGGTGGAATATTGGCTGCTGCTGTCGCTCTGGCACCATGGGCAACGGCGGCGGCATTACGCATTTCGCTGGAATAAGGCGCATGGTGCTATTTTGTGCGTCAGGCTTGGCTGATGCTCATCAGGTCAGTCCGGATTTATCCCTGTTTTATCCGGCTCCGCTACCGCTTGAATCGCCGCTTCAATCGCAGGCTCAAATACACTATTTATATTGGTGTTAAGCTTATATCGCGTTGCAACCAATTTATCTGAGTTAATCATTTTTTGGAGTATTGTCAGTCGTGTCCATTTCTAACACCACAGGTTCGGATAAGCCGGAAATAAATCGGTTTAGCTGGTTTAAATACGCGTCACCTTCTGTGTTTTATCCGCTGGCCGGTAAGCTGCTGCCGTGGTTTACCGCCGTGGCTATTTTATTGGGGGTGGCGGGTTTATACGTTGGATTTGTGCTTGCGCCCACTGATCGGGTGCAGGGTGACGCTTATCGTATTATTTTTTTGCATGTGCCTGCCGCCTGGATGTCGATGTTTATTTATCTGGTGATGGCGTTTTGGGCAGCGGTGGGGTTGATTTTTAATACGCGGCTGTCTTCGATGATGGCTAGTGCACTGGCGCCTACCGGAGCTATGTTTACTTTCCTGGCTCTGTGGACCGGTGCTTTGTGGGGACGGCCGACCTGGGGGGCCTGGTGGGTATGGGATGCACGTCTGACTTCAGAGCTGATTTTATTGTTTTTATATATTGGCTTCATGGCTTTACAGTCATCTATTGATGATGCTCGTCGTGCAGATAAAGCGGGTGCGGTGCTGGCGCTGGTTGGTGTGATTAATGTTCCGATTATTTATTTTTCGGTGCAATGGTGGAATACGCTGCATCAGGGCTCGTCGATTAATATGCAAAGCGCACCAAGTATGGCGATGACGATGTTGTTGGGTATGTTGATTCTGGCCTTAGCTTGCTGGTCATATTCCATTGCGATGACCTTGTTGCGGGTGCGTTGCATTATGCTGGAGCGTGATCGTCATGCTGACTGGGTCAGACAGTTAACTGTGCCTGGCAGAAAAAATCAGGTGGTGGCCGGTAATGAACAGACGGGGAGTCAGACATGAGTTGGTGGAGTAGCTGGGCGGATTTTTTTGCTATGGGCGGTTACGCTCTTTATGTATGGGGTTCGGTGCTGGTCTTTGCGATCTTTTTGACCGGTGAGGTTCTGCTGGTAAAAATGCGTACGGCCACTATAGAATCTCAGCTGCGTCAGGCCGGCAGACTGGCGGATAAGGCAAGTCGCAGGGCTGGTAAAGCAGCGAATATAACAAGACCGACGGAAAAAAACGCAGAAAGAAGTTCAGAAAATACTACGGCGACCGGGTCGCACAGACGGGGAATATAAGATGAAATCAAGACATAAACGTCTGATACTGATCGTGGCAGGTCTGGCAGCGTTAGGCCTGGCGGCAATGCTGGTGTTATCGGCATTTAAGAAAAACCTGGTGTTCTTTTTTACACCTACGCAGATTTTGGCCGGAGAAGCACCGCAGGGTACTAATTTTCGGATGGGCGGCCTGGTGGAGGCCGGCAGCTTGTCGCGTCAGCCCGATGGTGTGACGGTGAGTTTTATGGTGACGGATACGGCCAGGCACATCCGGGTTAACTATCGCGGCATTTTGCCTGATCTGTTTAAAGAAGGCAAAGGAGTTGTCGTGCAGGGAAAACTGTCGGGAAATGCCTTATTTATTGCTGAAGATGTGCTGGCTAAACATGATGAAAATTACATGCCGCCGGATGCGGCTTATGCTTTGAAAAAAGCAAAAGAAGCAAATAAATCAATCGGAGCTACCGTGCTTACCGATAGTAACCAAAAGAGTGTCAAATGATTCCAGAAATCGGTAATTTTTGCTTAATGCTGGCCTTATGCCTGGCATTGATACAAGGTGTTTTTCCTATTGCAGGATCGTTCTGTGACCATGAGCATGGTGCCCGCTGGATGGCGCTGGCGCGACCGGCTGCCGCTGGTCAGTGTCTGTTTGTTACTATCGCGTTTATTTGTCTGGTGTATTCTTTTATTGCGAATGATTTTTCTGTCTCTTATGTCGCGGCAAATTCGAATTCAACACTACCGATTTATTACCGTATCGCGGGTACCTGGGGGGGGCATGAAGGTTCCTTGTTATTGTGGGTGCAAATGCTGGTGTTGTGGACATTTGCCGTTGCTTTATTTAGCCGTCAGCTGCCGAATGAAACGGTTGCACGGGTATTAGGTGTAATGGGGCTGATCAGCGTTGGATTTTTGTGTTTTATGCTGTTTACTTCAAACCCGTTTGAGCGATTATTACCGGGTGCGTTGAACGGACGTGATTTAAATCCGTTGTTACAAGATTTTGGGATGATTATTCATCCGCCTTTGTTATATATGGGTTACGTTGGTTTTTCAGTGGCATTTGCATTTGCGCTGGCGGCGTTAATGGGCGGTCAGCTTGACGCTGCCTGGGCACGCTGGTCGCGTCCCTGGACGCTGGTGGCGTGGATGTTTTTAACACTGGGTATCTTTTTGGGTAGTTTCTGGGCCTATTATGAGTTGGGTTGGGGAGGCTGGTGGTTCTGGGATGCGGTAGAAAATGCATCATTTATGCCCTGGCTGGTCGGTACGGCACTGATACATTCACTGGCAGTGACAGAAAAACGCGGCAGTTTTAAAAACTGGACCGTATTACTGGCGATTATTGCATTCTCCTTATCGTTGCTTGGCACCTTTTTGGTTCGTTCCGGTGTACTGACTTCGGTGCATGCTTTTGCGACTGATCCGCGTCGTGGTTTATTTATTTTATTATTCCTGGCGGTGGTTATTGGCGGTGCATTAACGTTGTATGCCTGGCGTGCTCCGCAAGTTGGTCTGGGCGGAAAATTCAGTATGTTTTCACGCGAATCCATGCTGTTAATTAATAACGTATTGCTGCTTGCTACGGCTGGTACCGTGTTATTGGGTACGCTATATCCTCTGTTTCTGGATGCCTTAAATCTGGGTAAAATTTCGGTCGGGCCACCGTATTTTGAGGCGGTGTTTGTGCCGTTGATGTTGCCGGTATTAGTATTGCTGGCAGTAGCTCCGTTTGTACGCTGGAAAGATGCTTCCTTTAAAGAAGTGTTATTCCGTATGCGCTGGATTGCATTGAGCAGTGTCGTGTTTGCTGTTGTTGCTGCTTTGCTGCTGGCCAGTTCAGTAATGGTTGTCGTCGGACTGACATTGTCAGTCTGGATTTTACTTGCAACGGCATCGCAGCTGATGCAACGCCTGCAGCATGCTCCGGCCGGCACTTCCCTGTGGAAGCGCATGGCGAGTCAGCCACGCAGCTATTGGGGGATGTTAGTCGCGCATGCCGGTATTGGTATTTTTGTGGTTGGTGTGACGCTGGTGAAAGGTATGGAAACTAACAGTGATATCAGCATGCATTTGGGTGATACCACGACGATGCATGGTTATACCTTTCACTTTACCGGACTGAAGGCAATTCAGGGGCCTAATTACAGTTCTGATCAGGGTACCTTTGAAGTAACGCGTGGTGATACGCATATAACCACCCTGAAGCCGGAAAAACGCTTGTTTACTGTGCAAAATATGCCGATGACTATTGCCGCGATAGATCGTGGTTTTACACGTGATTTGTATGTGTCTTTAGGGGAAGCTACTGCGCAGGATGTCTGGATTGTCCGTGTTCAGCATAAGCCTTTTGTGGCGTGGATCTGGGCCGGTAGCCTGATTATTGCACTGGGTGGTTTTTTGGCGGCATCCGATCGTCGTTATCGTATTGCTTCACGCAAAAAAAGACCGGTTCCGGATAAGGTATTGGTGGCAGATGTTCCTGCAATATCGCAATCTGTACAGGGGTAAATTATGCGACGTTTTATTTTTCCCCTGGCATTTTTTGTCATTTTATGTATTTTTCTTGGTGTTGGTTTACATTTGAATCCACACGAAATTCCATCGCCTTTTATTGGTAAACCGGCACCGGAATTTAATTTGACGCAATTAAATGATCCGCAAAAAAATATCAGTCCTAAGGATATGCGGGGTCAGGTGTGGTTGTTGAATGTGTGGGCATCCTGGTGTGTGTCTTGTCGTGAAGAACACCCGGTGTTGATGGATTTCTCCAGGCAGGCGATTGTGCCGATTATTGGTCTTAACTATAAGGACACACGTAAAGAAGGCATAGGCTTATTGCAGAATGAAGGCAATCCTTACACGGTGTCCGGATTTGACTCGGATGGCCGTGTCGGTATTAATTATGGTGTATATGGTGTTCCTGAAACTTTTGTGATCGACAAAAACGGGATTATTCGTATGAAACATGTCGGGCCGGTGACTCAGGAAGTGATCGCTGAAAAGCTGTTACCTTTGATTAAACAGTTATCTGCCGAGCCAGTTAAAGGAGTAACTTTGGGGGCGAATCAGGAGCCAGCCAGAGTATTGGCCGGGGACTTAACTAAAAAATTCTTCAAGGATATCCGCCATGCGTAAATTGATATTGGTGCTTACTCTCGTTCTGTTTCATGTTATGGGTTATGCCGGTGAAGCCCGGCCGCTTACTGCTGATCCTGAGTTGGAAAAACGTGTGATGACGCTTTCGGAAGAATTACGTTGCCTGGTCTGCCAGAATCAGACACTGGCAGATTCGCATGCCGATTTAGCGATTGATTTAAAAAACCAGGTACGTGAAAAGCTGGCGCAGGGTATGACTAACCAGCAAGTTATAGACTATATGGTAGAACGTTATGGTGATTTTGTATTGTATCGCCCGAGACTGCAGGCAAGGACCTGGCTGTTATGGTTTGGCCCGTTTTTACTGATGACAGGTGGTCTGGGATTTTTAGGATTCAAGCTCAGACGCCGTGCTACAGCCGCAGTCTTACCTGAGACAGAAATGCAGCGTGCAGCGGAACTTTTAGATCCGAATAACAAGGCTGCCGAGCCGAAAGAACCGATATGATTATTTTGCGCTAGGTGCGACCGTATTAGTCGTTACAGCTTTATTTTTTATTCTGCCAACTTTACTACGTGATACAGACGGGAACAGTAGCGAGATACGCAGCAATGACGTTAATCTGCGCGTGTTGCGTGATCAGTTGCATGAACTGGATGCGGATTTAGCAGCAGGTACATTGCATGCCACGACCTATGCCAGTGCCAGACAGGAATTAGAACGGCGTGTGGCGGAAGATGTGAAGCCATTTTCTGCCGGTACCGGCAATACCCTGCGTCAGAACCGCACTGCCATTCTGATTGGCCTTGGTATTCCGGCATTGGCTATGTGTTTGTATTTTTTGGTGGGTACTCCGGCAGGACTGGATCCGGCGAAGGTGGCTGCTGTCGATGATAAAAGTCATGAAGTCACTGATGCGCAAATTATTGATATGGTAGGCAAACTGGCTGAACGACTCAAAAGCCGGCCTGATGATGTGGAAGGCTGGCATATGTTGGCGCGGGCTTATAGCACCATGGGTCGTTTTGATGATGCAGTTAATACTTACTCTCACCTGGTTAGTATCGCACCGGGCAGCGCTGATTTTTTTGCGGATTATGCAGATGTACTGGCGATGAAGCTTAACAGAACATTGCAGGGAGAACCCGAAAAATTGATCAGACGTGCTTTGCTGATTGACCCGGATAACATTAAGGCGCTGGCATTAGCCGGCAGTGCCGATTTTGAAAAACACGATTATCACGGTGCGATTACTATCTGGAAAAAAATATTATTGTTAACTCCGCCTGATTCCGCTATGACCCATTCGGTCATAACCAGTATCGGTGAAGCGCAAAAATTAGCCGGTGATGCAGTGACCCCGCCGCAAGCGTTATTGCCTGCCGTTCCTTCTGTTGCGGCGAGTCCGTCAGTCACGCAGACAAACAGTGCCGGTTCGCAGGCTGTTGTAGCTAAAATTGCAGTGTACGTTGAGCTGGATCCCGCTTTACGTGGCAAAGTGGCGGACTCCGATGCAGTATTTATTTTTGCACGGGCAGCAGAAGGGCCTAAATTTCCGCTGGCGGTATTGCGACGCCAGGTGAAAGATTTGCCAGCCAGATTTGTACTGGATGATACGATGAGTGTGATGGATGGCGCAAAGCTATCCGCTTATCCTCGTTTAATTGTGGGTGCGCGTGTTTCTAAATCAGGAAATGCAACGCCGCAAGCCGGTGATCTGGAAGGACTTAGCAGTGCGGTTGCTCTGGATACACAGGGGCTTAAAATCAGTATTAATACTGTGCGGAACTGACTGTTTAAGTAAATAAATAGGGTCAGAGTCGATTAAATTGGATAAGAAGATTATTTCCAATAAAATCGACTCTGACCCTATTTTGTTTTATGCGCGCCATTAATCGAAATTATCAATATTGATTTACAATTTATCATGGTTATCGGGCGTAATTTGTCTGAAAAAAATATAGAATTAATAATTCTGACGGTGGAGTGATGTGGGCAGTAATGCTACAAAGCATCATGTCGGAGAGCGGTATTTTGTTATGCGCTTGACCCCACAATCTGGTTATTTTTTGTGGAGTTATTTATCTGTTTTATAGTAAAGGCGGTGGTAACCATGCGTAAAAAAAAATAAAATTGAATCAACTCGATGTGTTTGTTGCTGTCGTCGATGCTGGTAGTTTTAATGCTGCTGCAGCAGAATTAGGGTGTACTCAGTCCCGGGTTAGTCATTTGATTGGCGAACTTGAAACGATACTTGGTGCAAGATTGCTGCTCAGATCACGTATGGGGTGTGTTGTTAGTGAGGCAGGACACCAGGTACTTAGTAAGGCGCGTCAGGTGCTGAATATTACCGAGAGCATTGTGCAGCCGGTCAACGATACCAGGCGTTTGGTCGGTACGGTGCGTATTTCCTGTTACCGGAGTGTGGCGACGCATATCATGCCCTATGTGCTGGAACGGCTGAATATCGATTATCCCGGCATTAATCTTGATATTAATGATGGCTGTACCGATTGCTCAGAAGTGATTGAAGAAGTTGAAAATAATCATTCTGATTTGGGGGTAACACGTGGCACATTCGGGAAAAATATTCTTAGTTTTCCGTTTGTCAGTGACTCTTATGTTTTTGTTGTACCTGCGGCATTAGAACTTGAAGCGCCGGTAACGTGGGAGCAATTTGCGTGTTTATCTTTTATTCAGACCCGTAATGCGGGTGCCAGCTGGGCCACGGATCAGTGCCGCTCTGCCGGTTTTATTAATTCAGTAGCACGGAAAATGGTGAATGAAAGCGGCATAATTGCCGTCATCCGGCGTGGATTAGGGTTTTCTATATTGCCGCGTCTGGCTGCTTTTAATGATTCGGACGGCGTTAAAATTGTTGACCTGCCGATAGAGTTGAAAAGGCAGATGATGTTGATTAGTAATGCGCAGAATCACCGTTCACCATTGGTGAGAATCGTGCAGAAATTTCTTAGAGATAAGCAAATTCTGGCTAAATCCGATGCGTTCCGTTCTCGTATTGTTCAGTTTGATTATTGAGCAGCAGGCTTCATGAATCAGGTATGTCCCAGGTAAATAAGAAGGGGTAAAGCAAGGTGCCGACAGAAAAATAAGCTACTTTTACCGGTTGAGTTAAGGTATTTAGAGTCCCCTTCGGTGCAGGTAGTAAAAAACCGTTAAAATCATCGCTCGCCTGATCATTTCCCACTTTGCTATGCTATTTACAGCCATGCCGGGTTGGCTGATGGTTTTTCTTTCTTTCTTTCCTCATTTTTTATCATAATAATGATTATTGCTAATATGCCGCTGCACGTACTTGTGCTGATCTCGCTTGCCGGTATTTATGCTGGTATGCAAAATGCACTTGCTGGTGGCGGATCTTTTATCACTTTTCCCGCACTTTTGCTGGCAGGGCTTAATCCGCTTGCAGCAAATATGAGTTCCACTATTGCCTTATTTCCCAGTCAAATAACCTCTGCCTATGCGGGGCGAAGCATGGTTGCCGGAGTTGGAAAAACGCCATTTAAATTATTGTTTTTGATTAGTGTCATTGGCGGCACCTTAGGCGCACTGTTGCTGTTATCGACGCCTGTCAGTATTTTTACCAGACTGGTACCTTGGCTGGTGTTGTTCGCAACGTCTGCATTTGCCTGGGGTAGTTTTGGTCGTAAACCGCAGCAGACCGATAAACCGATATCTAAGCCAGTTATGTTGTGTGTGCAAGGCATTATTTCGATTTACGGCGGTTATTTTGGCGGCGGAATTGGTTTTCTGATGCTGGCTGCATTGACTGTCGCCGGACAGCAAGTCCGTATTGCCAGTGCAACTAAAAATAATCTTGCTATGGCAATGAATGGAGCCGCGGTGCTGATTTTTTCTTTATCACCGTTAATTAACTGGGCTGCGGTTGTGGCCTTGGGTTTAGGTGGGATCGTCGGCGGTTATGTCGGTGCCTGGCTTATTTTACGTTTACCAGAAAAATTATTACGCCGTTTTGTTGTGCTGGTGGGGGTGGTACTGACAGTATGGTTATTTGTACGGTAATTGTGTGTTAGTGCGTATTTAAACGGATCTTAATTTTGAATGAGATTCAGGTTTAAATCAGGATGTTAATTGTGAGAAATCAGAATTTTCTGCGAGTATCATCCGGGATAAAAAACGGGGCGCGCCATACCATTGTGCGCCCCGTTTTTTATTTGTAGCAAAAATCTGTCAAATGCATGCTGAGTCTGCTTCCGACACAAGTCAGTAAAAATATAAGGCGTTATATTTTTTTAACGAATTCTGTCTTCAAACTCATCGCACCGAAACCATCGATTTTGCAGTCGATGTCATGGTCACTGTCTACCAGACGAATATTTTTGACTTTGGTACCCATCTTGATTACGCCGCCAGAACCTTTTAATTTTAAATCTTTGATAACGGAAACGCTGTCGCCGTCCTGCAAAATGGTACCTGTTGAGTCGCGGTATACTTTGGCGCCTTCTTCAGCAGGTGCGGCCTCGCCCTGGGCACTCCACTCATGGGCACACTCAGGGCAGATATAGAGGCTGCCATCTTCGTAGGTAAATTCGGAATTGCATTTCGGGCAGGCTGGTAATGCGCTCATGGGTTTTATCCTTGTAAATTATCTGCTATTGCATAAAGCGCTAAGTATACTGTATGCCGACCGGGAGTCTGCCAGACTTGGGCTCTTGAAGCAAAAAATAGGTGAAACAGGCATTATCCCGGTGGTTTTTCAATGGATTGCCAATATTTACAGACACAGGTGGTATTTGAATCACGGAGCTTATTCCATGGCGGCGTGGTCTGCGGTAAGTGCTGCTCCTTTTTCAGGCGGACGAATGATGAGTAACAGTGGAATAATGGCTAAGGTCAGCATGAGCATCAGCCAAAAATTATCTACGTAAGCGACCATAGCAGCTTGTCTTGTGACTTCTGCATTGATGAGTTCAAGACCAACGGGAGTAGTGGCATTGTAGATGACACCGGCGGCGTTATTGAACAGATCCGGGCTGTTGATATTGATTTTTTCAGTTAGTGATGCGTGGACGACCTGGGTATTGTGAACCAGAAGGGACTGTACCAATGCAATCCCGATGCTGCTGCCTATGTTGCGTATCAGACTGTAAATGGCAGTGCCTTCTGCGCGCATTGCCGACGGAAGTGTAGCGAAGGTGGCTACGCTTAGGGGCACGAAAACCAGTCCCAGGCCTATCCCTTGTATTACTCCGGACCAGATGACACGGTCCGGAATCATATCTAATGTAAACTGACTCATCTGCCATAATGAAAGAGCGGTGAGTGAAAATCCTGCGGCAAGCAGCAGTCGTGTATCAATTTTTCCCGTTAATCGTCCGACTACCAGCATCGAGAGCATAGTGCCGAAACCGCTGGGTGCTGCGACCAGACCGGCCAGCGTTGCAGGGTAATTCATCAGCCCCTGCAGCATGGAGGGCGTTAAGGCACGGGTGGCAAACAGCACCATGCCAACAATAAAAATAAATAACAAGCCTGTAACGAAGTTGGTGTTTTTGAGTAAACGGTAATCGAAGAAAGACTTTCCCGCCGGGCGCAGTGCAGTGTGAACCAGAAAATACGAAAAGCTGACAAGCAGAAGCAGTGCCTCCATCCAGGTTTCTGTCGAAGAAAACCAGTCATTTTGTTCACCGCGATCCAGTAGCATTTGCAGCGCACCTATCGCCAGACTGAGTGTGGCAAAGCCAAACATATCGAAAGGCATACTGCGCTCCGGGATGTCGCTTCTGAGGTATTTCCATAAACCGTAAAAAGCTAATGTTCCGATAGGGACGTTAATAAAGAATACCCAGCGCCAGTCGTAACTATCCGTCAGCCAGCCGCCCAGTACCGGGCCAAGAATAGGGCCTATCATGACGCCCATACCCCAGACTGCCATGGCTGATCCGTGTTTTTCACGCGGATTAATGTTTAATAGTACGGCCTGAGATAAGGGTACCAGGGCGGCACCAAATATGCCCTGTAGCAGTCGTGCCGCCACAATTTCAGATAAGGACCCGGATAAGCCGCATAATACTGAAGCCAGAGTGAACCCTGCGACAGAGCTCAGAAAAATATTTTTCTGACCAAAGCGATCACATAACCATCCGGTCAGCGGCGTGGCAATCGCCACGGCGACAATGAATGAAGTCAGCACCCAGGTAATCTGGTCTTGTGACGCGGATAAACTACCCTGCATGTGTGGTAAAGCGACATTCGCAATTGTGCCGTCCAGCGCTTGTATGGTGGTGGCAAGCATCACGGACAGTGTAATCATGGGCCGGTTTAGTGCCGGTTGGCCGGGCAGGGGGGCGGTGTTCATAGTGCGGATTCGGTCGCCGTATGCAATGCTTCTAATACGCCTGTGAGCTGGTGTAGTACATTTTGATCAATTCCCTGTAACAGCTCGGCGCGGAAGGCATCTGCTTCCAGTCTGACTCTGGCAAAAATCGCCTGCCCGGCATCGGTCAGCAGTACCAGTTTTATGCGTCTGTCGGTGTCTGAAGGCTGGCGTAGCACAAATCCGGCTTTCACCAGGCGGTCTATCATCGATACCATGGTCGGGTCTTCGACTGCCAGCTTGTGGGCTAATTCAGTTTGTGATAAGGGCTTGTTTGCTGTGGCAATCGCCGCAATTGTCATCCAGCTGGCTTGTCCTACTCCCAGGTGTTTTAAGCGTCTGTCCAGTGCCTGACGCCAGGAACGTGCAGCATTGTGCAGCGCTGTGGAAAAACGTTCTTCAATAGTCTTCATATTGTATGCATGCTAATAGATAGGTATCTAACTAATTGTTTAGCATAGCATAAATTGCTGCTTAAGGGATGATTGCGATAAGACGATTGACTTGCTACACTCGCACCGGTTACCGCGCAGTGCGCGTTTAATCATTGCCTCACGGAGAAAATAATTTATATATGCATAGTTATAAATACCAATATGTTTTGCCAGCTATTCTGACATTAACTGTATCCTGCTCTGTATTGGCATCAGATTTACCCGACCCGGCACTGACACCCGGAGCAATTAACACCCGGGTTACACAGGAAAATATTCAACAGACGGTTTGCGTGAAGGGATATACCAAAACGATACGTCCTCCTGCGTATTTCACCAATAAGCTTAAGAAAAAGCAGATGCGGGAATACGGCTACGCAGACACTGATCCTAAACACTATGAAGAAGATCATTTAATCGCGCTTTCTATTGGCGGTGCACCTGATGATCCGCGTAATTTATGGCCGGAGCCACGTATCAGTGAGTGGAGTGCAAGTAAAAAAGATCAGCTGGAGTTTGTGATGTATCGACTGGTTTGTGCGCAAAAAGTGACGCTGGCAGAAGCGCAGCACGCGATGGCGACAGATTGGATTAAAGCCTGGAAGCAGTACGTTCCCAAATATTAAATGCCGGTAAAAATAACCCGCGCTTTACCGGGCGGGTTATTGGTAAAAAAGAGCTGCGATTACGCCCTGACCATGCCCATACATTCTCCCAGGCGCACTGGCGCGGCGGCTTGCCAGGCTGGATTAAATTGCAGTGCCGCGTTAGCCGGGAATAACATCACAACGGTGGAGCCGAGTAAAAAACGCCCCATTTCCTCACCTTTTTTTAGATGTATTTGTTGTGTGTCATAGTGCCACTCACGGATTTTTCCGGTGCGTGGCGGGTTGACTATACCGTGCCAGGTTGTTGACATACTGCCGACGATGGTGGCGCCTACCAAGGTTAAGACAAACGGTCCCTGTGTCGTATCAAATACACAGACGACCCGCTCATTGCGTGCAAATAAGCCGGGTATACCGCGTGCTGTTGCCGGGTTAACTGAAAATAAATCGCCGGGGATATAGATCATGCGCGTGAGCCGGCCATCGCAGGGCATGTGGATGCGGTGGTAATCTTTGGGGCTTAAATAAATATTGGCAAAACTGCCGTTATTGAATCGGGCTGCCAGTTTTGCATCGCCACCAAGCAGTGTGCTGGTACTGAAGTAATGTCCTTTCGCCTGAAAAACCTGATCCTGTTTTATCGTGCCAAACTGGCTGATGGCACCATCGACCGGACAAATAAAATCAGCTTGTGCCAGCGGACGGACACCTTCTTTGAGCGGCCGGGTAAAAAAATCATTGAAACTGGCATAGTGGCTGATGTCAGAATCAACAGCTTCTTCCATATTGACGCCATATTTTTTAACGAACCAGCGGATAATGCCAGTGGTAATTGCACCGGCCCTGGCGTTGGCTACATGCGCTCCGAATTCGGTAATTGCCTTTTTTGGCAGTAGATATTGTAGCAATAAGGTAAGGGAATCAGGCACGATAGCGGTTCAGGATAAGGGAATGGCGAGATTGTACCGAGGTATTGCCGATTTAGGTACAACAGATCCCTGCACCAGGCTGGAAAAACCGGAAAAAATCCTGCTTGTGCGGTTTTTGTTGAGACAGTTCGGTATTGAAAAAGGGGCTGAATCTGGTACTAACGTGGTGCGCAGGCTTCACCCATCATGACTAATACCGGTCCCTGGCATTGCTCCAGGCCTTGTTGCAGGTCAATCAGTTTCAGGCGTTGGATACGCTGATTTGGTAAGCTGCAATTTTCTATAATAACTACCGGCAATTGTGGGGAGCGGCCTTGCGCCAGCAGAATTTCGGCAGTTTGTAAGGCTTTTTTGCCACCCATATACTGTGCCAGTGTGTCGCAATCGGGCAGTTGCGTTGTTTCAGGTAATTCCGGCGCACTGCTCGACGTAAAAAAAGCAACGCTGCGGGCGCAGCCGCGTTTGGTGAGTGGTTGCAGGGTTGCAGCAGCGGCGGCAAAAGCAGTACTGATGCCGGGTACGACTTCTACCGGGATACCGGCTTGTTCCAGCGCGGAGAGTTCTTCATCTGCGCGTCCGAATAGCATCGGGTCGCCACCTTTCAGACGCACCACCAGATTATGGCTTTGTCCGTACCGGATTAATTGCTGATTGATAAAGGTTTGTGCGGTAGAGAGTTGTCCTGAACGTTTTCCGACCAAAATTTTTAAGGCTTGAGGGCATAAGGCCAGCATGTCTTCAGTAACCAGGGCATCGTGCAATACGACATCGGCTTGTGCCAGCAGCTTTGCGCCGCGCACAGTGATCAGGTCTGCTGCACCGGGACCGGCTCCGATTAAAACAACTTTACCCATAATTTTTCCTGATTTTTTATTGGTCGTGTAGGACGACAACGGCAGAGGGCGGTGTGTACCGCGCTCTGCCGCTATCTTGCATTAAGCTAATAACATTAAGTGATTATGACTAAATAAATCATATCGGGTAAGTTATGCTATCGGACTCTATTTTACCCGAAACCAGATCATCAGGCAGTTTGTGGTACTAAACGTATCATTCCTGCTGCAACGGTCTGATGGGTCACTTCATCAATCAGAATAAATGCACCGGTACTACGGATATCGTCGTAGTTGTCGGCCGCCAGAGCTTGTTGTACCGTGATTTTTACGCGTGCGATATCGTTCAGTTTTAAGCTGTCTGCCGAACGTGTTTGCTGTGTATTAATGTCCAGCAGGGTATTAATGCCGGTAACACGGGCAGCTACTTGCTTGGTCGTGTGTTTTAACCAGTATTTACGACGGAAATCGAGCGGATCTTCTGACAGCCAGCATACATCAGCTTCCAGGTTTTTAAGCAGGGTGGCAGGACGACCGGATTCAACCAGCATGTCGCCGCGTGAAATATCCAGGTATTCATTGAGTAAGATTGTCACGGACTGGCCCACTACGGCGCTGTCCAGTGAACCATCCAGAGTCAGGATATCTTTGACGGTGGCGGTCTGGCCGGAAGGCTGCACCGTGAGGGTATCTCCCTTGCTGATTTTACCTGCTTCAATACGCCCCATATAACCACGGAAATCATTGGCTTCATGGCCATTGTGGCGTGCAACCAGTTGTACCGGGAAGCGCAATGGTTCATCGTGTGAAGCATCGTACACGCTGAGTGATTCCAGTAAGTCGATCAGGGTAGGACCCTGATACCAGGCCAGTTTATCGCCTTTATCCACCACATTGTCACCGGTTAAGGCAGACAGGGGGATAGGGCAGACATCGCGTAAACCGAGTTGGGCAGCAAATTCCTGATAGGCGCTGACGATACGCTTGTATTTTGATTCATCAAAATCGATCAGATCCATTTTGTTGACAGCCACAATAACGTGTTCGATTTGCAGCAAGTGCGCAATGGTCGAATGGCGTTTAGTCTGAATCAGCAAATCGACGCTGCCATCGTCGTTAAATTTGACCTTGGATACATCGACCAGAATGATGACGGCATCTGCGGTCGAGGCACCGGTGACCATGTTGCGGGTATATTGCTCATGACCCGGAGTATCGGCAATGATGAATTTGCGTTTTGGCGTAGCAAAATAGCGGTATGCCACGTCAATGGTAATGCCTTGTTCGCGTTCTGCTTCCAGACCGTCGGTCAGCAGGGATAAATCAATGGTATCGCCCACGGTGCGCTTGTGTTTGGCGCGTGACATGGCATCCAGCTGATCGGCAAAGATACCTTTGCTGTCAAACAGCAGGCGGCCTATCAGCGTGCTTTTACCATCGTCGACGGAACCGGCTGTGATAAAGCGTAACAAGCCGCGTTCTTTTATTTCCGGAGTAGCTACGTTAGGGGTGACGGCGTTCATCAGAAGTATCCTTGTTTTTTGCGTTTTTCCATTGAGGCTTCTGACGTTTGATCGTCCGTGCGTGTCGCACCGCGCTCGGTAATTTGCGTAATCGCTGTTTCGGCAATAATTTGTGCCACTGTTGTCGCATCGGATGCGACCGGGCAGGTGCAGGAAATATCGCCGACGGTACGGAAGCGCACCACTTGGGTTTCTACCTGTTCGCCCTCTTTGGCCGGTGTCAGGTCAGTGAGCGGAATCAGCATGCCATTACGTGGAATAACTTCACGTTCATGGGCAAAATAAATGGGTGGTAATTCTAATTTTTCACGTTCGATATACTGCCAGACATCCAGCTCTGTCCAGTTGGAAATCGGGAAAACACGCATGTTTTGACCCGGATGAACGCGGGTATTATACAAATCCCACAATTCAGGACGTTGTGCTTTCGGGTCCCATTGACCAAATTCGTCACGGAAGGAAAAAATCCGTTCTTTGGCGCGGGCTTTTTCTTCATCGCGACGTGCGCCGCCGATGCAGGCATCAAATTTGAATTCTTCGATGCTTTCAAGCAGAGTCACGGCCTGTGCGGCATTGCGTGAATCGGTCAGCGGATTGCGCAAGCGCACGGTGCCGCGGCTGATGGAATCTTCTACTGAGCGCACGATCAGACGTTCGCCCAATTCGGCAATACGTTTGTCACGGAAGGTAATGACTTCGGCAAAGTTGTGGCCGGTGTCAATATGCATCATCGGGAATGGGAAAGAGCCGGGACGGAATGCTTTTTCAGCGATGCGCAGCAAGACGACTGAGTCTTTACCGCCCGAGAATAATAATACCGGATTGCTGCATTCGGCAGCGACTTCGCGCATGATGTGAATTGCTTCGGATTCCAGCCAGTCTAAGTGACGGTTACTGGCTGCATCGATAAACTGCTGATGTGCGTTCATAATTTAAAGCCTAAATAGGTATGTGCCAACTAATACAGGAACGCTTGAATGGTGCTGAGCGTTCCTGATTATTCCTTAATTGCTTGTTTATTAACTACTTATTATCTGTTATTTTTTAATTCGAACCAGTTTACCATCCACCACGTGCAAACCGCACTCTTTGCTTTCCGGAGTTTCCCACCACCAGCGACCGGCACGCACATCTTCGCCGGGCTGAACTGCACGGGTACAAGGCTCGCAACCGATAGAAGGGAATCCTGCATCGTGTAGTGCATTGTAAGGAACCTGGTTTAATTTAATATAATGCCATACATCTTGTTCTGACCAGTCGGCCAGCGGATTAAATTTAGCCAGTCCGTGTGCTTCATCGTTTTCCTGAACATCCAGGCCGGAACGTGTGGCTGACTGGGCGCGGCGCTGGCCGGTAACCCATGACTTATTACCAGCCAGTGCGCGACCTAAGGGTTCTACTTTACGGATGTAGCAACATTCTTTACGCAATTCCACACTATCGTAAAAAGCGTTCAGTCCTTTATTTTCCACATAGGCCGTGACAGCATCCGGGTTCGGGTAATACAGTGTTACCTGATGACCGTAAACCTGCTTAACCTGATCCAGTACCTTGAGTGTTTCTGCCGGCAGGCGACCTGTTTCCAGTGAAAAAATACCTATTTCGGGCTGGCTGCGTAAAATTAAGTCCGTGAGCACCATATCTTCGGCAGCCAGGCTGGAAGCAAATACGGAGGGTGCAAATTCGCTGGCAATCTGCGCCAGGATAGCTTTGGTTGTTGCCAGTCGCTCAGCAAAGCCCTCAGGTGCCGTGCCGGTGTCGGAATTAGCCATGAACTGCTCCTGTGCGTTCTGTGCGTTTGAACAAGGGGGTTTTTTGATCCCATGAGGTTTGATATGCCTCGCTAAAATCGGAGAGTCCTTTTAATGCATCTTCTATGCTGCGGTCAGCACGTGTGGCGTAGGCATTAAAGCCAACCCGTTGCATAAAAAATAATTGATCGCGTAATACATCACCGATAGCGCGTAATTCACCCTGATAGGCCAGGCGGCTGCGTAAATTGTAGGCAATTGAGTAACCGCGTCCATCCGAAAACTTAGGAAAATCAATGGCAATGACGGGCAAGTCGTGTATCTGGCCGCTTAATTCTTCAGCACGTTCATGGCTGGCGATCCAGACGCCGATGTCTTTGCGTGCAGCCAGTGCAGTTTGTGTGTTCCAGACCGACAGCGGTACAATGACGAAGCCATCTGGTACTGATACGGTTTGTGCATCGTCCGTTGCCGCTAAGCGTAATACTGTCCAGTGGTCGGCTACAATTTGCCGGTCTCTGATAATGGTGCGTGCAGCTTCGATATGTGTTTCAGTATTTTTTTCAGTATTAAGCATAATCATCCTCCCCATGCAGCGACGTGGTTTTAATCGCTGTTGCATAGACAAACTCTTTGAATGGTGTAACACCCAGGCGCTGTACCGTCTCGATGAATTTTTCGTCTTCATAGCGCTCGCGCAGATAGACCGTAATCAGGCGTTCGATCACTTCCGGCATTTGATTCGCTGCAAATGACGGGCCGATGATCTTACCGATCGCTGCATCACATCCCTGCGCACCGCCGATTGACACCTGATACCATTCGCTGCCATCTTTATCAACACCCAAAATACCGATATTGCCGATATGGTGGTGACCGCAGGCATTAATACAACCGGAAATATTCAGTTCCAGCTCGCCGATGTCGTGTAAATAGTCCAGATTATTAAAACGGTCGGTAATGTCCAGTGCAATCGGAATCGACTTGGCATTGGCCAGCGAGCAGAAATCACCGCCGGGGCAGCAAATCATATCGGTCAGTAAACCAATGTTAGGTGTAGCCAGTCCATGTGATTTGGCTGCTTGCCACAGATCAAACAACTGTGCTTCCTGCACATCCGCTAACACCAGATTTTGTTCGTGGGTGACACGCAATTCGCCAAAGCTGTATTTATCGGCTAAATCGGCAATAAATTCCATTTGGTCGGTTGTTGCATCGCCCGGTGGCACACCTGGTTTTTTCAGCGACAGGACGACACTGCGATAGCCTGCGACCTTATGCGTTTTTACGTTACGTTTTACCCAGTTGGCAAAGGCTTTATTTTCACCGACATGTGCAGTAAAACCGGCATCGTTTGCAGCTAAAGTCAGATACGCCGGGCTGGTAAAGAAGCTGGCAACCCGATTAAATTCATCGTCGGTCAGTGTAGCAGGGCTATCTTTTAAATTAAGCCATTCTTCTTCAACCTGACGCCGGAATTCATCTGCGCCGATAGCTTTGACTAAAATTTTAATACGTGCTTTGTATTTATTGTCGCGGCGACCATGCTGATTGTAAATCCGTAAAATCGCTTCCAGGTAGGTCAATACATGCTCGCGTGGTAAAAAATCGCGTATGACGCTACCTAAAATAGGGGTGCGGCCCATGCCGCCGCCGACCATAACTTTAAAGCCGGCTTCGCCTGCATTGTTATGTACTACAGTTAAACCGATATCGTGTACCGCAATAGCCGCGCGGTCTTCCAGCGAGCCATTAATCGCAATCTTGAATTTGCGGGGTAAAAATGCAAATTCAGGGTGGAATGTGGTCCACTGACGTAAAATTTCGGCATAAGGACGCGGGTCGATGATTTCATCTGCTGCAACACCGGCAAACTCATCCGATGTGGTATTGCGCATGCAATTGCCTGAAGTCTGGATGGCGTGCATTTCCACGCTGGCCAGATGCTCCAGAATTTCCGGTGTTTGCTCCAGGTCTATCCAGTTAAACTGGATGTTTTGACGGGTAGTAAAGTGCCCGTAGCCGCGATCGTATTTTTTTGAGATTAATGCAAACATACGCAATTGCGCACTGGATAGCATTCCGTAAGGAACCGCAACACGCAACATGTAGGCATGGCGCTGCATATACAGGCCATTTTGCAGACGCAATGGCAGGAACTCTTCTTCGGTGAGTTCATTGGCGAGGCGACGGCGTACCTGATCGCGGTATTGAGCAATACGCTCTTTAATAATTTGGTGATCGTGTTGATCGTAGCGATACATCATGAATCCTTGCGAAAATAAAGTGCGATAATTTTTATGAAATTAGTTTGGCTGCGACCAGCGTCAGTGTGCTTGCTAATAAAATACGTAAAAATCTCTCAGGGACCGCACGTGCAGCTAATGATCCCAGTGTAATGCCCGGTAAGGAGCCTAATAAGAGCGTAGCCAGCAACGCCCAGTGTATAGACCCGAGCCACCAGTGTCCTATTGCTGCAATGGCGGTTAATGGTACGGCATAAGCAATGTCGGTACCTGCAATTTCAGCGGAAGACAGATGGGGGTATAACAATACCAGCATGGTGGCACCGATAGCACCGGCGCCAATGGATGAAACAGTCACCAGCACACCGAGAACTGCGCCGGTAAGAATCGTTGCGATAGTCAGCGCAGCACCTGTTAATTGCTTTTCCGGATGACTATTCAGCCAGGACAGCATTTTAGCCTTAAATAATAAGGCAACGACGGTGAGTAACACGGAGCAGGCAATGGTATAGCGTATAATTTGCCCAATTTCTTTGTTTAACGCACCGAAATAGTGTAATCCGAGTGTGGCAAGCAGTGCAGAGGGCAGTGCGCCGATACACAATAATTTAACAATAGGCCAGTTTACCGTGCCGCGCAATTTATGGGTAAATGTTCCGGTTGCTTTGGTTATTGATGCAAACGCCAGATCGGTACCTACGGCTACCGTGGGAGAAACACCAAATAACAGGGTGAGTAACGGGGTCATGAGTGAGCCGCCTCCAACCCCGGTTAAACCAACCAGAATTCCGACGGCAAAACCTGAAATTACATACGATAAATTCATAGGACCCCTTACAAAGAATCGCAATCGTAATAAACTATGCGCTTATTCCAAACTACTTAGAATTTATTTGCTTATATGCATATTCGTTATATGCGTGTGGTTTCTTTTGAAAGTGCATAAAAGCAGAGAGGCAGCACATAATTGATTGACATAATTTAATGGCGTGATTGTAAGGCATTTGACGTGATAGCTTTGCTTGTCTGCCAGAGAATCTACAGGAATAGTATGAATTTACACCAACTGCGTTTTGTGCGTGAAGCAGTACGACAAAATTTTAATCTGACTGAGGCCGCCAAGGCCCTGTATACTTCACAACCGGGTGTGTCTAAAGCGATCATTGAATTAGAAGAAGAATTAGGCGTGGATATTTTTACCCGCCATGGCAAGCGTATTCGTGGTTTAACGGAACCTGGCAGAGCGGTGCTAAAATCGGTTGAGTCCATTATGCTGGAAATAGAAGGTCTGAAACAAATCGGGCGAGAATTTGCGGCGCAGGATAGCGGCAGCTTTACGATTGCCACAACGCACACGCAGGCACGTTATACCTTACCGAAGGTAGTGCAGGCGTTTATGCAAAAGTATCCTAAAGTGCGTTTGTCGTTGCTACAGGGAAATCCTCGGCAAATTGCAGAAATGGTGCAGCGCGACCAGGCAGATTTGGCGATCGCCACTGAATCCATTGCCAGTGTGGATGGATTGATTACCATGCCCTGTTACCAGTGGGAGCATGTGGTCGTGGTACCGCCTGACCATCCGTTGCTTAAACTGAAAGCCCTGAGCCTGGAAGAAATAGGTCGTTATCCGCTCATTACTTATGACGGTGCATTTGCCGGGAGAAGTAAAATTGACCATGCATTTACTTTACGTCAGATTAAACCCGATATTTTGCTGGAAGCGATTGATGCCGATGTGATTAAAACCTATGTCGAGTTGGGAATGGGAGTTGGTATCATTGCCGGTATGGCATTTGATGTTGAGCGTGACAGGAATTTGCGTGCTATCCCGGCAGGACATTTATTTGGCATGAATATTTCACGGATTGCATTAAAGCAAGGTGCGTATTTACGCAGTTATATTTACACTTTTATCGAGTTGCTGGCCCCGACATTAAATCGTAAGTTAATTGATCAGGTGTTGCAGGGTGGAAAAGATAATTACGAATTGTAGAAATAGAAACACTAGGAATTAACGAGAATACAGATGAAGACCAATTTACACGATTATTACGCAGGATGTGCTGCCGGGATTGAACAGGTTTACCAATCGGCTGATCGCCAGGCCGAGTTGCAAAAAATAAACAGTTGTTTTGAACGTCATTTTTCAGATCAGAATGTGTTGGAAATCGCCTGTGGCAGCGGTTACTGGACTGAACGTCTGGCGCAAGTAGCAAAAAGTGTGCTTGCCACTGATAATAATGCAACGATGTTAAGTCTG
>CAIWPG010000028.1 GCA_903914535.1 uncultured Oxalobacteraceae bacterium | reverse complement strand
GCTCAACCAGCGTATTGATGGGCGTACTTTCATCGCTGGTATTCCATCTCTTCCGTAAAAAATACATTTACTCTCACTTCTGGCTGATACGTATTTTTTTGGTTGCACTCATTATCATCGTAGTTAATTTACAATTGTTTTACGCATTCAATGCGCGGCTCCCGACATGGGACGAAATTGCATCACCAGATACTTCCATATTTGGCAAAGGCACAGACCTTACCGGGCGCACGCAAATATGGGAGCTGGTGAATGAAGAGATCACCAGGCATCCGCTGGCGGGTTTAGGATACGCCTCTTTCTGGCTGGGGCCCGGCAGCATGGCAGACCACATCATCAATGTGCTGTACTGGATACCGCTACAGTCTCATAACGGCTATCTGGATATCGTTAATGAACAAGGTTACATCGGACTGATACTCATATTCCTGACCTTCATATTACACAGCTATCACTTATTCAGGCTGGCACACTTTGACAGGTTACAAACCGCCTACCTGAGTGCCATGTTTGTGATAGTCGTCGCCTCCAATATTACGGAAAGCGGGATATTTCGCGGCGTAGGTTACCAGCATATTTTCTTTATTATTAGCACTATTGCCACTACCTCTGCCTTACGTCGTCACCAGCAGCTATGGAAAGAAAATAACAGTAAACCCACTAAAACAAAAAACCGGCTCGTCAGCCCCGGACCGGCATCACCTGTACCGGTCGCTGACCAGCCATCTGCACAAAAAATTTAAGCATTAACCTTAGCCCGTGCCATCGTATCCCTAAAGGAGATTTTCCCCTTGCTACCGACACTATTTACTTTCAGCAAGCTTATTTGGAATGATTGTTTAAACAAACCCAAAAAAAATGGCAGCCTGCAACAACACATGGACGCCGCGCAAGAATGGCTTAAACGTGCTCAGGACCAGGGCAACGATGACGGCGTCAGCTATGGCTATTCCATTAAGGGTGGCTGGCTGGATTCCTATCGTGAAACTTCCGGCTACATCGCGACCACGTTCTTCAATCTGGCCGAACAACAACCGGATTCGGATTATTTTGAACGTGCCGTACGTATTTGTCGCTGGCTGCTCTCAGTTCAGAATGCCGACGGCTCTTTTGCCAACCCGCGCTATGGCAGCGATGGTATCGTATTTGATACCGGACAGGATTTATTTGGACTGGTCCGTGCTTTTGAAAAAACCGCAGACCCGGCTTTTAAAGAAGGGGCAGCGCGCGCTGCGGCCTGGCTGATTCGTGTTGCAGATGAAAGCGGCATATGGAGTCGCTTCGAACATTTAAATACGGCACATGTTTACAACAGCCGCACGGCGTGGGCTTTGCTGCGTATGCGACAAATTACATCAGACGAAAACTTTAAAACCGATCTGGAAAAAATTGCCCGTGCCAATCTGGATTGGGCACTCGCAGAACAACAAGCCAACGGCTTTTTTAATCACTGCGCGTTTAGTCTGGGTAAAGCACCCTTCACGCATACCATTGCTTATACTGCCCGTGGTTTACTTGAGTCCGGACAATTACTGCAAGATCAGCGCTATATCACCGCAGCACGACGCTGCGCCAATGCTGCGCTACAACTTTTGAAGAAAAATGGCTTCCTCACTGGTCAGATTACCGTGAGCGGAGACGCTGCAGCACACTATTGCTGCCTGACCGGAAACTGCCAGTTTGCCATCATCTGGGCTAAATTATTTCAGCAGACAGGCGACACCACATACCAGCAGGCTGCGATAGCTGCGCTGGATTATGTGATGGGATGCCAGGACATCACCACAGACAACCGTCATATTCATGGTGCAATTAAAGGTTCGCAACCCATATGGGGACGGTATTCTCCGTTAAGCTTCCCCAATTGGCCCAGCAAATTTTTTGTTGATGCCATGTTATTACGTATGAGCTGGCTGCCAAAAGAATCCTCACTATCGCGGTCAGGAAATCCGGAATGAGGACGCGTATTCTAAATAGTCAGTTTGACATCCTAACGCTGGAACAAACCACGGACGCCATTTTTCAGCGCATAGCACAGAAAAAGCGTGGCTGGCTCTGCACAGTCAATGTTGCCATCCTGATGATGATGCGGGCAAATCCGCAGCTACAAAATTTTATTGACCGGGCAGCACTGATTGTTGCGGACGGACAGCCACTAATCTGGTGCTCGCCCTGGCTGGATAAAAAACTGCCGGAACGCGTGACAGGGATTGACTTAATTGATGCCATTTGTGCGCGTGCCGAACGGGAAAACCAGACGATTTTCATGCTGGGAGCATCGGATGCCATCATTCGTCGCAGCGCCGAAAAAATTCAGGAAAAACACCCGGGACTAAAGCTGGAAGTGGCCGATGGCTACTTTAGCAGTGAGCAAGCCCGGCAACGTGCCGCCGTTATCAAAGCCAGTGGTGCCAGCATATTATTAGTCGGTATGGGCGTGCCCCGGCAGGAACAATTTATTGATGCACAGTGGGACAATCTGGGCGTCACCATTGCCATCCCTGTCGGCGGCAGTTTTGATGTTATCGCAGGCCTGCGAACACGCGCACCGCTTTGGGTGCAGCGTATCGGCATGGAATGGAGCTGGCGACTGGTTCAGGATCCGAAACGTTTATTTAAACGTTACCTGGTGACTAACGGTCAATTTATTTTTTATATTGCCCGGGCACTACTCTCTAAATTAATTCAGCCATCACGCCCCCGCTAAGGAAAAAAAACAGACAGGCACAATAAACTAATTCACCCAATTGGTGACAATAAAATAATATCATCAGATAATACTAGCGGGTAGGCATGCTGGCTGTTCCGTCTGCTTATCCGCTGATTTTCTACTTATGTATCCATTTATTTATATATATATATAGCTATCTATATAGTAACTGGCATATTTTAGTCACCGAAAGGATAAGCATGAATGACAGAGATAAAGATCTGGCTATCGCCGCATTAAACCGCATTATGGAAACGGAATTAGCTGGCGTGGTTCGTTACACCCACTACGCACTCATGGTATTTGGCTACAACCGGATACCCATTGTATCCTGGTTAAAAGACAACTCCATAGAAGGTCTGGCGCACGCACACAAAGCAGGGGAACTCGTAACCTTGCTGGGTGGTCACCCCTCACTAAAAATCGGCCCCTTGCTGGAAACAGAGAAACACGATATCGGCGATATTTTACGTGAAAGTCTGGAGCATGAAAAAACAACACTGACGGCCTACTATGAATTACTCACGATTACACAAGATAAATCAGTTTTGCTGGAAGAGTATGCAAGGGAAATGATCGTACAGGAAGAAATCCATCTGGATGAAGTCAATAAAATGCTACGCTGTCCGGGAGAAATTACCCCTTTTCAGATGTAATTTACACGCCCCCGCCCTGACCTGAAAAAAACGGCATGATCTCTGACAGACCATGCCGTTTTTACTGACGCTACAAACTGACAATCACATCAGTAATCAGAATGAATCGCCGGGAACACGTACCCACCCTTCCATCAGCACACGGGCACTGCGGCTCATGATCGCCTTAGTTACACCCCAGGCACCGCTATCCGCATCCTGACTGGCTTCTGCGCCAACACGCAGCGTACCGGAAGGATGTCCGAAACGTACTGCTGTCCGCACACCGCCACCGGCAGCCAGATTCACCAGTGTGCCGGGTATCGCTGCCGCAGTACCAATAGCAACGGCAGCCGTTCCCATCATGGCATGATGCAATTTACCCATGGACAGAGCACGTACCAGCAAATCAATATCAGCCGCACTGACCTCTTTACCGCTGGACGAAACATAGTCAGCCGGCTTAGCAACAAAAGCAACCTTAGGGGTATGCTGACGGCTCGCTGCTTCATCAATATGTTTAATCAGCCCCATGCGTACTGCACCATACGCACGTATCGTTTCAAACCGGGCTAATGCCGCAGCATCGCCGTTGATCACATCTTGTAACTCAGCACCCGTATAACCGATATCTTCTGCATTAACGAAAATAGTCGGAATACCGGCATTAATCATCGTCGCCTTCAACGTGCCGACACCTGGCACTTCAAGATCATCCACCAGATTCCCGGTAGGGAACATGGCACCACCACCGCCCTCTTCTTCGGCGGCCGGATTCATAAATTCAAGCTGCACTTCCGCCGCCGGAAAAGTCACTCCGTCCAGTTCAAAATCACCGGTTTCCTGTACTTCACCATTCGTAACAGGCACATGTGCAATAATAGTCTTCGCAATATTTGCCTGCCAGATGCGCACTGTTGCCACCCCATTTTGCACGCCTTCACCCAACAAACTACTTACCGCAACCAAACCGCTGCTGATCGCAAATGAGCCGACTGCCGCAGATAAATTACCGCAGTTACCACTCCAGTCAACGAACGCCTTATCAATAGAAACCTGACCGAACAGATAATCAACATCATGATCCGGCTTGCTGCTCTTCGCCAAAATAACGGTCTTACTGGTACTGGACGTCGCACCGCCCATACCATCAATCTGTTTACCGTAAGGGTCCGGGCTGCCGATCACACGCATCAACAGAGCATCACGCGCTGCGCCGGGAACCTGGGCTGATACAGGCAAATCTTGCAGGCGAAAAAATACGCCTTTACTGGTACCGCCACGGATATAAGTAGCGGGAACTTTAATTTGAGGTACATGGGACATGAGAAAACTCTCCTGAAGATATTCCTGATCTGTTCCTGATAAGCAGGACGATACAT
>CAIWPG010000027.1 GCA_903914535.1 uncultured Oxalobacteraceae bacterium | reverse complement strand
TACTCTCATAAATAACTACTTATGCAGGCTTACTTGAGACTTTATGCAAGTAATAGCCCTTGTTTAAGTCCCTGATGCTAAAACAAACTCACTGATGACTGTCCTATGTCGATAATTACGCCATCCAATAAAAAATCGACAGTACTGGGACAGTTCAGTGATATGGACATGCGATTGTTACGTGTGTTTAAAAGCGTAGTGGATTGTGGCGGTATGGCGGCGGCTGAACTGGAACTGAATATTGCCTCATCCACGATTAGCCGTCATATTAAAGACCTGGAAACGCGTTTGCGACTGACCTTGTGTCGCCGGGGGCGTGCGGGTTTTGCATTAACGGCGGAAGGTGAGCGTATTTATCAGGAAACCGGACGTTTGCTGGTTTCTGTCGAACAGTTCCGGCATAGTGTGGATGATATTCATCACCGTATGGGCGGACAGTTAAATGTCGCTATTTTCGATAAAACGGCGACTAATCCGGCAGCACATATTGCGCATGCGATTGCCCTGTTTGGCGCATCGGCTCCCGGTGTGATGCTGAACCTGCATGTGGCGTCCATTAATGTGATTGAACGTGGCGTGATTGATGGTCAGTTTCAGGTCGGGATAATTCCGGCGCACCGCAGCTCGGATAGCCTGAGTTATCACGATTTGTTCAATGAAACTATGCTGCTTTTTTGCGGCAGCCGTCATCCTTTATTTAATGGCAGTCATGACCAGCTGGACTGGGATGGTTTACGTGCCTGGCAGTTTGCCGGGTTGGGATACCATTCGCCCAATATGGAAATCAGTCAGCAAATGCGTTTACCAAGAAAAGCAACCGGTTTTGACCAGGAATCTATCGCCACCCTGATTTTGTCCGGACAGTACCTGGGGTTTTTACCGGATCATTACGCAGAATTGTTTGTCAACCGTGCTCAGATGCGTGCCGTTAAGCCGGAGCTGTTTCATTATCAATGCCGTTTCGTTAGTCTGGTCAGGTATTCACCGCAACCGTCCAGAGCGGCAGCGGCGTTTCATGCCTGTCTGGTGCAGGCACATGAGCATGGTTGAGCATATGTAACGATGTTGTAAATTTAGTCGACTCTGCCCCTGTTTAGTTATATCTTTCCAGAAATAGAGTCGGATTTAATTGACTCTGACCCTATTTAAATAAGTGCGATTAACGGAATTTTTTGCCGAAAGAATGCATGCCATTGTTTGCTGATGTTATTTTATTTAAACCGGTTCGTTCGTGGCTGGCGTTTGGTTTGTTGTGTTGTCTGGGAGCGTGCAGCAGCACACCGCCCGGTCGTGCCGGCGGGGATGGAGCGGGGGCTGAGTTATTGCTGGAACGGCTGAGTTGGGGGATTACGCCTTCAGGTGCTGTGGCGGTGCGGAAGATGGGCACGGCGGCTTATCTGGAGCAGCAGCTGCATCCTGGTACTCCGGTATTGCCTGCCGTTATACAGTCGCAACTAACGGCGATGACGATTAATCAGAAGAGTCTGGAGCAACTGATGACAGATCTGGAGCTGCAACGTCAGGCCGCAGATGCCGCAGGGGCTTCAGATAACGCGCGCCAGTATTATCAGCAAGAGCTCAATCGTCTGGCAAAAGAAGCTGCGGGCAGGGCGGTGTTACGTGCTTTATATTCGCCGGCACAGCTACAGGAGCAGCTCAGCTGGTTCTGGCTGAATCATTTTAGTGTGTTTCAGGGCAAACATAATTTGCGTGCTATGGTGGGGGACTATGAAGAGCAGGCAATTCGTCCTCATGTGTTTGGCCGGTTCCGTGATTTACTGGGAGCAACAGCAGCACATCCGGCGATGTTGCGCTATCTCGATAATGAGCAAAATGCCGTTAACCGGCCTAATGAAAATTATGCACGTGAAATTATGGAATTGCATACGATGGGGGTGGATGGCGGCTATACCCAGCGTGATGTACAGGAACTGGCGCGCATACTGACCGGTTTTGGTATTAATCTGAAAGCAGATGCTAAGCCGCGTGCCGGAAAATGGCAAAGTCAGTATATTCATCGCGGCTTATTTGAATTTAACCCGAATCGTCATGATTATGGTGACAAGCAATTTTTAGGAAAAACGATCAAAGGGCGCGGGCCGGCCGAGCTGGATGAGGCGTTGGACATGCTGGCACAGCATCCGGCAACCGCACGTTTTGTCAGTAAAAAACTGGCTATGTATTTTGTCGGGGACCATCCGTCTGCTGCACTGACCGAACGTATGGCGCAGACTTTTTTACAAAGCGACGGCAATATTACCAGTACCTTGCGTACCTTATTTGGTTCGCCCGAATTTACCCGTTCGCTGGGGCATCAGTTTAAAGATCCGCAACATTATATTTTTTCGGTGATGCGTCTGGCATATGATAATCAGCCGATTTTAAATACCACCCCGGTACTTAACTGGTTGTCACGCCTGGGGCAACCGCGCTTTGGAAAATTAACGCCTGACGGTTATCCGTTAACTGCGCAGGCATGGGATAGTCCGGGACAGATGACGACGCGTTTTGAGATTGCTAAAACCATTGCCAGTGGTAGTCCCGGTTTATTTAAATCCGATGCGGGAATTGAAAAGGCGGCGTTTCCCAAGCTGGCTAACGCACTGTATTTTGAGTATTTGCAGAGTACCTTAAGTCCGAATACCTTACGCAGCCTGGATCAGGCCGGCAGTCCGCAGGAATGGAATACTTTATTTTTGGCAGCACCGGAAATGATGATGAAATGAATGGGTTATTACGTTATTCAGGATTGAAAAAACGGTTGCCACTGACGTGGTTTTTATCAAAAGAATGGTATATAAGATAAATAGCGGCACGGGATGTCATATTGTCCGGCAGCTCGTTATTGCGGTAAAGGACTTGTTATGAAACGCCGTCAATTTTTGCAGACCTTGGCTGCCGGTGCGACTCTGCCGTTAATGTACGGACAGATGCTGTCAGCATCTGCTGCGCAGCCTGCACTACAAGCTGATGCACAGCCGCGCTTACTGGTCGTGTTTTTACGCGGCGGATATGACGCAGCCAGTTTGCTGGTTCCCGTCAATAGCACCATGTATGGGGAAACCCGTCCTAATATTGCTATTCCCCGTCCCGGAACTGCTGCCGGCGCTGCGCTTGCTCTGACGGGTGACTGGGGATTGCATCCCGCTTTGCAAGATACTATTTTCCCCATGTTTGGCCGGGGACAGGCAGCCTTTATTCCATTTGCCGGTACTGATGATCTGAGCCGCAGTCATTTTGAAACTCAGGACAGTATGGAGCTGGGGCAGCCGTTGCAGGGGCGACGGGATGTAAATTCGGGTTTTTTAAATCGTCTCGCAGAAGTGCTGAATCAAAACACGCACGCGGTATCGGCGATGGCATTTACAGAACAGCTGCCTCTGATTATGCAAGGCAGACAGCAGATTGCCAATACGGCCTTAAATTCGACGGGCAGTACCGGATTGAATGACCGGCAAAGTAAGTTAATTGCCAGTATGTATCAGGGGCAGTCATTGCACACAGCCGTTGACGAAGGTTTTGCGGTGCGTGACCAGGTGAACAGGCAACTTAATCAGATGCAGGCTGAAGATAAGGCGGCAGAAATGGCTGCCGCTAATCGTCGTGCCATCAGTACGAAAGGTTTTGGCCTGGAAGCCAGACGTATCGGTAAGCTGATGCAGCAGTATTCGCTGGGTTTTGTGGATGTGGGCGGATGGGATACGCATGTTAATCAGGGTGCTGCAACCGGAGCTTTGGCAAATAAATTTAGCGAGCTTGGTACTGGTCTGGCGGCGTTTTCTCAGGAAATGGGTGCAAGCTGGAATAACACGGTGGTGGTGGTCATCAGCGAGTTTGGCCGCACTTTCCGGGAAAATGGCAATCGCGGCACCGATCATGGTCATGGTTCCGTGTTCTGGGTATTGGGTGGCGGACTGCATGGTGGCAAAGTGCCGGGAGAGCAGATTCGTCTGGAACAGGGTAATCTGTTTCAGGGGCGGGATTATCCGGTGCTGAACGAGTACCGCAGTGTATTAGGTGGTTTATTCTCCCGTATGTATGGCCTGTCGTCAGCTCAAACGGATAAGGTATTCCCTGGGGTTAAGGTGAAAGACATGGGCTTGCTTTAGTTGTTTAAACGAATATTTAATTTGGCGGTGTAATCAGAGCGGGCGGGAAGGTGCTTATCTGCTCCATCTGTCCGCACAATGAATTGGTTTCTGCAAGGCAACCTAATTTGTGGTAAAGTGGAGTAATCTAATAATTGATTGATTAGCATTATCATTAAGATTAGCGTTAATATTATCATTATTTTTGCCAAAAGCACAAATAATTTCATTGTCAAATTTTTATTTGATTGATGGTTCTGATGATTAAATTCCCATCCTTCATGAGGGGAATTTATGGGGGCGGATGCGTATCCCCTGCCGCTTTTATCGCTGTTATTGCGGATTGATCCTGATCAATGCCCATTTACAGAATGTATTTTTTGAGGCGTGACAGACATATCACAGAAAGAAGTATCATGCGCATAAATACCCCCGTCACTAATATAGAATTTTTGTTGGATGAGCATCAGACACTGGTATCTGCTACCACGTTAAAAGGCCTTATCACCTATGCCAATCCCTACTTTGTCGAAGTCAGCGGTTACAGTGCCACAGAGTTGCTCGGTGCTCCACACAATATTTTGCGTCACCCTGATATGCCTGCTGAAGCGTACAGCGATTTGTGGGCAAGCATTAAAGCGGGTTTATCATGGACCGGTATGGTAAAAAATCGTCGTAAAAACGGTGATTTTTATTGGGTTTTTGCTAATGTTATACCTATTATTGAGAAAGGTGAACCTGTCGGCTATCTGTCGGTGCGTATTAAGCCGGATCGTGAACAGGTCGCAGCGGCAGCACAGTTGTACCGCGAATTTGAGACAGGCAACCCTCGGGGGATCGCGCTGCGTCAGGGGCAAGTCATCAGAACGGGATGGCGCGGCAAGTTGCTTGCAGTTACGCGGTTTTCACTGGGAGCACGTATTCGTCTGGCAGCGGCAGGTTTGCTGACCTCGACCGGAGTGTTAAGTGTGTTGGCGTGTCAGGCCGGGGGCGCGCTGTCTTATGGAGTGAGCTTTGTTACGTTAGCGTTGTTGGGTTGGTTATGGTATTTTCTGGAAGGGGGTATTGTTAATCCGTTAAAGCAAGCGCTGACAGCGGTGCAAACGATTGCCGGCGGTGATTTGACCGGTATTATTGAGACAACGCGTACTGATGATATGGGGCAGTTGTTACGGTCATTGCGTCAGTTAAGAATTAATCTGGACAGCATTATTGGTGATGTGCGCGCCAATTTTGAGCAAATTAAGAAATCGACGCATGAGCTTGCTGCCGGTAATATGGATTTGTCCGGCCGTACCGAATCACAGGCGGCAGCGCTGGAGCAGAGTGCTGCCAGTATGGAGCAAATAGCGACGACGGTGGAGCAAAATGCCATCAATGCGGGCAAGGCTAATGTGATGGCGGGTAAGGCTTCAGATGTTGCGCAGGCGGGAGGAGATATTATTCATCGGGTGGTCGCGACGATTAGCGATATCAGTGCGTCATCGCATCAGATTGTGAGCATTATTAATATCATCAACGATATTGCTTTTCAGACAAATATTCTGGCACTGAATGCAGCGGTAGAAGCGGCCCGGGCCGGGGAGCAGGGGCGTGGCTTTGCTGTTGTTGCAGGCGAAGTACGTAACCTGGCGACACGTTCTGCAACGGCGGCAAGTGAAATCAAACAGTTGATTGATCAGTCTGTCCTTAAGGTTGATGCTGGTATTGTGCTGACGGACAATGCAGGTAACATCATGCAGCAGATTATTGATTCGGTGAGTCAGGTTACTATGATCATGCACGATATATCGAATGCTTCACGTGAGCAAAGTGTCGGCATTAATCAGGTTAATCAGGCCATTGTCAATATTGATGAGGTTACACAGCAAAATGCGGCTCTGGTTGAGCAGGCCGCCGCTGCCACAGCAACGCTGGAAGAGCATGCAAATGTGCTTATGCAGTCATTGACCTTGTTTAAGTTATCGGGCAGCACAGCCCGGATGGGCGTGCATTAGTTTTTACCCGGCATGTTTGCCATCCGGCTCTTCTGCAAATTTGGATTTAATCGCTAAGATCGTATCTATATCGGCAAAAAAAGCGTCGATGCATTTGGGATCAAAATGCAGGCCGGAGTTTTTTTGCAAAAAATCGAATGCATCTTTTACGGTCCACGCTTTTTTGTACGGGCGCTCCGATGTCAGTGCATCAAATACATCGGCAATCGCGACAATGCGTCCGAACAGGGGGATTTGTTCGCCTTTAAGTCCTTTCGGGTAACCGCTGCCGTCAAATTTTTCGTGATGAGACAAGGCAATCTCCGCGGCGACCTGAAGCAGCGGAGAATTGCTGGTGCTTAGTACCTTGTAGCCTATCAGTGCATGCTGCTTCATGATGGTAAATTCTTCCGGGTTTAATTTTCCCGGTTTAAGCAGAATGATATCCGGCGTGCCGACCTTGCCAATATCGTGCATAGGGGACGCATTTAAAATTAATTCCTGATCTTCTGCCGATAGCTTGAGCATGCGTGCAATGTGCCTGGAGTACTGCGCCATGCGCTGAATATGCATGCCTGTTTCCGGGTCACGATGTTCAGCTGCCGCCGCCAGACATAAAATAGTTTCCTGTTCTCTGGTGACCAGTTCTTCTGTGGCTTTACGCACTTCTTCCGCCAGCCAGACCGCGTGGTTAGCCAGTTTATTGTGGCTCTCCCTTAGTGCCAGCATATTTTTAGTGCGGGCCAGAAATTCGACGTTATTGAGGGGTTTATTTAAGAAATCGGTTACCCCCATTTGTAAAGCATGGTGACGTAATTCAGTTTCATGATTTGCTGTGACCATGAGAATGGGGATTGTCGCGTAACGTACCCGAAAACGCTCTACAAATTCGACCCCACTCATTTTGGGCATCATATAGTCAATGATGATCAGATCCGGCTCATTGGACATACACCAGTCCAGCGCGGCAAGAGGATCGGTAAAGCAGATGGATGTACATCCCGGTAATTTCTTGACCAAATGTTGTAACAAAGTTACATTTATTTGCAGGTCATCAATAATGACAATTTTCATCGTATCTCCAACGTTGCTCCTACACACGGGCATTTACCAAAAATGTGCCGGCAGGGTTCTGTATTAAAAAATGCCCGGAACTGAAATTCCGTTTTTGTCAGAGGTAATTTAAAAGCAGTAATTACCATTGGTATGCATTGATGGCAGATTGTAATTGCAGCATTGCTTTTTCTAAGGATGTTACCGCAGCAATGCATGCCGTTTGTCCCGCCGTTTGTTCTACACGGTTTGCAGAGTATATTACCCGTTCGGCAGCGAAGACGCCTGCCATGCCTTTTATTGCATGTGCAGCATGGCGCACGGCAGCGGCGTCGCTTTGAGCGAGTCCTGCCTGAAGTGATTGTAAATGGCGCGGTGCGTCGGCCAGATACAGCTGAACAATTTCTTTATACAGCGGATGATCATTATCCAGTGTCAGCCGCAGGGAATCAAAGTCGACAATGGCCAGATGGCTGTTTTTTTCTTCAATGTCTTCAAATTCTTCGGGCTTATCAATTTCACTCACTTCGTTTTTCCTGTCATTTATAAATTCTTTTGTATTTAAGATGCCTTGTATTACGTTATCCAGTTCCTGCCATAAAAGTTCTGTGTTGATCGGTTTCGATAAATAGCTATCCATACCGTTTCTCAGGCATTCATCGCGCGCCCCTTGCATGGCATGGGCGGTCATTGCAAGGATGGGGATATGCGCACCGGTTGATTGTTCCCGGTCACGAATATGTCTGGTCGCTTCGTATCCATTCATTTCCGGCATGTCTACGTCCATTAATATGGCATCAAAATAACCACTTTCCCAATGACTGATCGCTTCAATACCGTTATTTGCCAGTATTACGGTGTGGCCGTTTTTTTCCAGTAAGTGTGTTGCCAGTCGCTGATTGACGATATTGTCTTCTGCGACCAGGAGCGTGAGAGCAGTCTGGGACGGACGGGATGAGACAGTGGTAGCAGGTTTAGGCTGGTGCTTCGGTAAACCGAGAGATGTCATGATGGCATCCAGCAGGGCAGATTGTGTGATCGGCTTCATGACGTAATTAGCAATGCCTGTGTCATTATTTGCCAGTATGTCTGCGCGTTGCCCATCCAGCGTGAGCATGAGCGTTACCATAATTTGGTAAGGATGTGCATGTATGCGTTTTGCCAGAGCGGCGCCATCCATGCCCGACATAAGCAAGTCAATAATCGCCAGACTATAAGGCTGGCCTGCAGCGGCGGCACGTTCCAGTTCAATCAGTGCTTCGTCACCGTTGGTAACGGCTTTTGGCCGCATTTTCCAGTTGTTGAGCATTTCGGTGAGAAGCCGGCGGCTGGAGGCATTGTCATCGACAATGAGTGCCCGCATGCCGGCAATTTGCGTGGTTTCCTGATAATGTGCCAGGGCATTGCCGGAAATTACCGGAAAACTCAGCGTAAAGTGAAATTCACTGCCTTGCCCCAGTTCACTGTTGAGTTCAATTTCCCCACCCATTAATTCGACCAGTTGAGAAGAAATGGCCAGGCCAAGCCCGGTGCCGCCATATTTGCGGGTAGTGGTGCCATCTACCTGAGAGAAAGATTCAAAAATGTCCCTGAATGCTTCTTTGGGGATGCCAATGCCGGTGTCTCTTACGCTAAAGTGGATTTTTGCCTGCCGTTTTCCGGCACTTTTTATTCGTCGCAATTCCACTTCAATTTCACCGGAGTGGGTAAATTTAATAGCATTCGCTACCAGGTTGATGATGACCTGACGCACCCGGCTCGGATCGCCAAAAACCCGGTCCGGTACGTCCGGGGCTATATGTAACAGTAATTCGAGATTTTTTTCATGCGCCCGTACTGCCATGGATTTCATTGTGCCGTGCAGCATGTGTTCCAGCGAAAACTCAATTGTTTCGATCCCCATTTTTCCGGATTCTATTTTGGAAAAGTCCAGGATGTCATTAATGATGTGCAGCAGTGAATCTGCCGATGTTTTGACCAGCCCCAGGTATTCGCGCTGTTCATGTGATAAATCGGTTTCCAGCGCCAGTGCGGTCATGCCGATAATGCCGTTCATCGGGGTTCGTATTTCATGACTCATATTGGCAAGAAATTGCGATTTGGCTAAGCCTGATTTTTCTGCCATCATTTTTTCTTCTAATGCTTTTCGCCCTACGGAGGATTGCCGGATATAAGCGACCAGCAATGCAGTAATCCACAGACCGACTCCCAGTGTTATCCAGCTTTCCATGAAAAAAGAGGGCGGAGTAGTCGGATAAACAATTGCTTCCCAGTAGCGGTCTGCTACCTGGATATGTCGCGTTACGCGGGGGCCTGCCGGTAATTCGGACAAGGTATTGAATTTAGCTTCTTTAGGGTAAAGCAGGCTCTCACCGGGTTTTGCACTCAGATCAAAGATGGTGATTTGGGTGTCGATATCGGCATGGCTGCGATTCATTTCGCCATGCCCGGTTTTTTCCACAATATCCTGAACGCGGAATACTCCGAGGGTAAAACCCTTGATGCCGTTTATTCTTCCGGTTTGGGTGGTGATGTCGGCTTCAGGCAGGTATACCGGACGAAATACCAAAAAACCATATTGTTTTCCGGTCTCCTGAACCAGGGAAATACGGCTGGTTGCAACCAGCCGGCCACGTTCTTGTGCTTTTTTTAATGCCTCATGGCGGGCAGGGTTGGATGCCAGATCAAACCCGACCGCTTTGGTATTTCCCCGTAATGGCTCTACGTAGTAAACGGGGAAGTAATCGCTACGTTGCGTAGCGGGAATCATTGTATCGCCCTGTGCTTTTTCGATGATGGAAAAAGCCGTCATTCCTTCTGATCTGGCCTTTTTTTCAAAAGCATTACGAGCAGAAAGGGGAATATGCGGAATCCACTCCAGAGCCTGAATTGCCGCATTCCGTTGTGTTAATGGTGCAACCAGTCGTCTGAAATCTGTCTGATTAATCGAGTTGGATGCATCAAAAAAAGCGCTTACTGCAACCAGATTATCCAGTGTGAGCGTGATATTGGTTTCAAGTGTATCGAGCTGTTGTTCGGCGGAATTTTCAAAAACAATACGTGCTTTTTCTTTTGCGATATTTCGTATTGTGGAAAAAAGTGTCAGTGATATCAGGATACCTATAACCGCTACTCCAATAAGCGGAATGCGTCGTTTCCAATGTGATGCTGTTTTCATATGGGTGGAGTTAATTCACAGAGTTATTCTTTAAAGAAAAAAAGATTGCAATGCGTTCATGCATCTATTTTTTTCCTTGAGAACAATAACATATTTTTCTTAATGCCATTACCATCTTGACCAACTACGCCATAAAGATATCATCTGTGGATTATTGATAATTTTTATCAATAATTATTGAGTATTAGTAATTGTTACAATTAAAGCCATTTATTTTTTGCATATATTGCCGATAATAACGTTAGTGAAATAAATAACGCAGGATAAACAAGGGAGCATATGATGGTAGCCTCAATCGGAGCAAGTTCAGGCAGCACAGTCACTGCAAGTACCAGTGCCGGCAGCAGTTCAGGCAGCAGTACACAAATCGCACAGTTACAAAAACAATTAACGACGCTGGAAAAACAGTTGTCTACGGTAAAAAATAGTGCTTGTGCCAGCAGTTCGGCCAGCACTCAGCAACAGGAGCAACTGCTGGAACAGCAAATAACACTGATTGAGCAGCAGATCGCACAATTACAGCAGGCTAGTACTCAGCAAAGCCAGTCTGGCAGCCAGCAAAGTCAATCCGCCAGTACGCAGGCCAATACGACAGCAACGCATTCTGCAACAGCTACCGTTGGTAATGTGATCAATACTACAGCCTGACGAAGTAGTTTTTAGTGCTTATGAAAACCAGCCACCGGAATCTGCCCTTGCAGGATTAGTTTACCTGCCAGCCAGTCAGCTACTCCCGCCATGGCGGGTGGGGCGAAGCCGTAACTGATCAGCGCAGGTGCAGCGATGTCCAGTGCCTGAAACGGGCTCCATAATGCCAGATGTAAATCCGGATGCCAGGTAGTTTTGGCTCTGCTCCCGTAGCGCCGGCGTGAGTTTGAGGCCAGAATTACGGTTCGTCCGTCTTTCGGTAAGCTGGCCCAGTCAAACTGTTCTGCATCTGCATAGGTGACTAATTCTGTTTCATAAAGTGATTGTAATAGCGCGAGTACTTCTCCGGCAGAAATACCCGCCTCTGAAACACCATCGCTTACGGTATCCTGCCGCATAACCAGACGAACTTTGCTGTTAGCTGCGGGTGCTGCCGGTTGTCTGAACGGAGTGAGCCCGCGCTGCCATGCCAGTGCCATTAGCTGCCTGTCGTTTGCTTCAGTTGCTGCAGAATAAACTGAATCGCTGCAAGGGTAGCGTTGTGCCAGTTTATCCAGTCGTGTCAGGCGTGCTGTTACCTGTACGTCGGTAATCTGTCCGCTGCTAATGGCATCGCTTAATCCGGATAAGGTAGCAAGCTGTGCAGCGTGATCTCCCAGTGCCATGACCATATCGGCACCGGCACTCAGCGCCATTACGGCGGCATTCGCCACGCCGTAATGGCGGGCAATAGCATGCATATCCATACTGTCGGTAATGATTACGCCTTGGTAGCCCCATTCCTCACGCAGTAGCCCGGTCAGAATCGGATGCGATAAGGTCGCCGGGTTACCGGCATCCAGTGCCGGATAAATAATGTGTGCTGTCATCATTGCCGGGGTATCCGGATGATTGGCTGCGGTGCGGAATGGCGCCAGTTCCAGCGCATCCAGACCGGCACGGGATTTGCTGACGGTGGGTAAGGCCCGGTGCGAATCAACATTGGTGTCACCGTGACCGGGGAAGTGTTTTACGCAACAGGCTACGCCTTCCGACAGGCTGCCCGCCATCCAGGACAAGGCCAGTTTGCTGACCATATCCGGGTCGGAGCCAAAGGAACGTTCTGCAATGACCGGATTATCCGGGTTGTTGTTGACATCCAGTACCGGTGCAAAATTCCAGTTGAATCCGAGTGATTTGACGCCGCGGGCAACGGCTGCGCCGACGTTAAAGCATAATTGTGTATCGGCGCTGGCACCTAATGCCATCGCGGATGGCGGCTCCGGCAGCCAGGCGGAGCGTACTACGGCTCCGCCTTCCTGATCCAGTGCAATTAAGGCATCCGGTCCCATTACGGCACGCAAATCGCTGGTAAACTGGCGTAATTGTTGTTCATTCACCATATTTTGCCGGAACAGGCAAACCGCTCTTATGTGCTTGGTACGTAAAAAATCCGCACTGGCGATATCCAGACTGGTTCCCTGCAGGCGGATCATGATCAATCGCCCTGCGCATTGTTGCGGAGTAAGCGGAGCGGAAGCCGGATTTACTGCTTTGTGTTTGTTATCAGCTAATGATTTACTCATCCTGGTTTGCCTGTTGTAATCAATATGAGTTAATGGAGTCTGTTAAGGCATCAGGTGTAATCCGATGTCCTTCAACAATGACTGAAATCAGTTGTAAATTCCGGTCTAATACCACCATGTCGGCAAAACAGTGTGTTTGCAGGCGGCCCCGTAAGGCTAAGCCCAGGTGGTTGGCAGCGTAGGTGGATACCCGGCGTGATGCATCGGCCAGTTCCAGGCCCAGGCCGACCAGATTGCGTAAGGCCTGATCCATGGTGAGGGTACTGCCTGCCAGGGTGCCATCCGCCAGTCTTACTCCGCCCAGACATTTATGCACCTGTGCCCGTCCCAGCATATACTCACCGTCCGGCATGCCCGCGGCAGCAGTTGAATCTGTGACGCAATACAAATAGGGAATAGCGCGCAGTGCCGTTCTGATGGCTCCGGGGTGAACATGGATTAAATCGGGAATAAGCTCTGCATAGCTGGCATGTGCCAGTGCGGCACCGACCATGCCGGGAGCCCGGTGATTCAGTCCCGTCATGGCATTAAATAAATGCGTAAATCCGCTGGCTCCCTGCTCCAGTGCAGCAACCCCATCTTCGTAGCTGCCCAGCGTATGGCCCAGTTGCACACGTATACCACACCTGGTCAGTGCGTGAATCAGTGCTGAATGTCCTGCCATTTCGGGGGCGACGGTAATTAATTTGATGGGTGCAATTGCTTGCAGGCGCTGCACTTCAGTCAGGGTGGCACACTGTGCATAATCGGGCTGTGCACCAAGTTTTCCCGGATTAATGTAGGGGCCTTCCAGATGTACTCCTAATACATGCGCCATATTACGGTGTGCGTCATCTTGTTTTTGTTGTGCCTGGCAGACGGTGTTAATTGCTTGTAAAGCCAGCTCAAGATCGGCAACAGGCGCGGTCATGGTGGTTGCCAGTAAGCTGGTTGTGCCGTGTTGCGCATGCATGCGTGCGATTGCGGATAAGGCATCGCCACCTTCCATAATGTCTCTTCCTGCTCCGCCATGTACATGTAAGTCGATAAAACCTGGCAGAATGTAGTGGTCCTTATTGTGTTCCGGGTCGGTAGCCGTCCCGCTGATGCCGGTGATGTATCGGGAAAAATGGAGTGTGCCGCTGATCCAGCCTTCCGGAGTCAGAATATTGCCTTGCAGTTCGGATGGTGGCGTATGCAGTGGATAGCTGCTCATTATGTTGTCCTCGCAGTGCACGGTTGCTCACTGTTGTTCTTTGATATGGCTTGTTGTATTAATACCAGTGCGCCACTGACGGAATCACCCTGCGGAGCTACTATCCGTGCACGTAAGTTATCTGGTAAGTAAGTGTGCATATAACCGGCCAGTCCTCCGCATAATGCGATTGGGAGAGTTTCAGAATTATCCAGTGCCCATGCTATATCAGCGACTTCCCTTCCGGCTTCCTGCATAATCTGTTTTGCTGTGATGTCTGTGGCAGACCAATGTAATACTATCCAGGTAAGTTGCGCATAATCGGCCTGACCGGCACATGCCAGCCAGTTAAAAACGGCGTCGCGATGGCCGCCGCAATGGGTGATTACCGCATTGGTAAAGCCGCCCGGCGGACAACGGCCATCCAGTACACGTTGTGCTGCATTCATAGCGCGTAAACCTATCCATGCGCCACCGGCTTCATCGCCGCAGGGAAATCCCCATCCGCCCACTTCGCGATGGCTGCCGTCTTCCAGCAGGGCTTCGCCTACACTGCCGGTACCCAGCGCCACGATTGTTCCGGCACGACCCTTATGTGCCCCCATCAGAGTAGTGCAGGCATCTGTCTCCAGTCGCAGCAGGGCAAATCCCGGGTCTTTTTCAGCAAATTGCGCAGCCCATTGCTTATTATGTACGCCGGATAAGCCCAGTCCAATTGCCATTTGCGCTATTTCCGGCAATGCCAGGCCGATAGTTGAAAAAGCATTTGTTATCGCAGTCATCACGGCACGCCAGGCCGCATCAGCACCGTGCCGTAAGGCAGAGGTTCCGGCCGCGCCACGCGCCAGTTCATTGCCGTTTGCTAATGCAATGGCGACCCGTGTTCCGCTTCCGCCACCGTCCACCCCGATCAGATAGTCCACCTTAGTGTTCACGTGTCTGCCCCAAATAACTGTAATTTTAACGATACTTAACCACAGGCGCGGTAAATCTTTTAATTGATATCGCCTGTTGTCATTGGTATTGCGTCGCTGAGAATGCCTGGTATGCGTCCGGTATGTCATTGGCCAGAGCGAAATTACGATGGACAGATGCGTGAAACAGCATTAATATACATCTATGCATATGCATTTATGTGTCAGCGATTCACATTATCCGGCAGTCCCGGTTAATTTGTTTTATCAGCAAGGAAATGTAATGCCTTTATTAAACCAATGTACCTGTACCTGTTCCGGACTCAGACAACTGACCAGAAGAATAACGGGTATCTATGATCATTACCTGAGCGCAGATGGTCTTACTATCAGTCAGTATACTTTGCTGGCGCGTATAGGGAAATACGGGCCTGTCGGCGTCATTCCGCTGGCGGCCGGAATGGGTATGGATCGCAGCACGATGAGTCGCAGCCTTAAACCGCTGATTACCGCTAAATGGGTTGCGATGCTGGATTTGCCATTGGACATGCTGACGGACAAGCGCTCTTTCGGCGTGCAGCTAACTGACGATGGACGGTATAAATGGGAATCCGCCATGCCAGCCTGGAATAACGCGCAAGAGCGTATCGCAGACCTGTTGGGTGAAGAGACACATCAGAATCTGGTGCAAATCATAGCCCGGTCCAACGTTCTTTTGGATCAATTTTAATCGGAACACTATGAATACCATCACTAATAAAATAAGTCAGTCCATCATGACGCGTATCCGGTTTAATTATGTGTGGATCGTGGTCGGAATCATCTTTCTGGTTTTGCTCTCTGCAGCAGGAATACGTGCGACACCTTCGGTCATGATATTGCCGCTGGAGCACGAATTTGGCTGGAGTCGTACTACGATCTCTTTTGTTATTTCAGTTAACATCGCGCTATATGGCCTGATCGGGCCTTTCTCGGCGGCGGCCATGCAACGTTATGGCATACGTCCTATGGTGCTGGGCGCACTGGTGCTGCTTTCCGCCGGCACTTTACTTAGTACTCTGATGACTATGCCCTGGCATATGGTGCTGGCGTGGGGCATTGTGGTTGGCGCAGGCAGTGGTGTGGCTGCCAACACGCTGGCAGCGACCATTGTCGGCCGCTGGTTTGAAACCCGGCGTGGTCTGGCTATGGGCTTATTAACTGCCAGTGCGGCGACCGGACAAATGGTTTTTTTACCGCTGATGGCCTACATGGTGGATCACGCAGGCTGGCGTGCCGTGGCACTGATGGTCTCTTGTGTCGCTGCCGTTGCTATTCCTCTGGTCGTACTATTTTTGCCGGAACGTCCGCAAGACATCGGTTTGACACGTTATGGCATGACAGGGGATGTCGCACCGGAATTGCTGGTCAGTCCCCGTAATCCCTTAGCAATTGCATTTGATACTTTGCGTAAAGCGGTCAGAGTCCGCGACTTCTGGTTGTTATTTTTCAGTTTTTTCGTCTGTGGTATGAGCACCAATGGTTATATCGGCTCACATTTTATTGCCATGTGCAGCGACTACGGCATTTTAGCAGTCGGAGGTGCCAGTATATTAGCGAGTATGGGGGTGCTGGATCTGGTCGGTACAACTTTGTCCGGCTGGTTGTCCGATCGCTATAATCCGCGTGTATTGCTCTTTTTCTATTACGGACTGCGTGGCATAGCCCTGATTTTTTTACCGCACGCTTTTGGCCTGAGTTATTTCGGTTTACCGATTTTCGCCATTATCTACGGATTAGACTGGATCGCCACAGTGCCGCCTACAGTGCGTCTGGCTAACGATGTATTCGGCCGCCTGGCAGCGCCCATTGTATTTGGCTGGATTGTAGCAGGGCACCAGTTGGGCGCCGCCGGCGCCACCATGCTGGCCGGTTATCTGCGTAACAGCCTGGGCAGCTACACGGCATCTTCCGTCCTGATGGGCTGTGCCTGCATCATCGCCGCCATCATGGTGCTGCGCATACACGGACACCGGACAGAAGAAATACATAGTGTTATTCCAGCCTGATTTTTTATTTAATAGGGTCAGAGTCAATTAAAAGGATTCTTCTGTTCAACTGTACCGATTGTGAGTGGCTTATATAGCCGCTCATTTTTTTATGCCTGTCCAGACCGGAACTGGTCACACCTTATTTGTCATGTTCCGGAATTTCTGATTCTGCTACGTAATTTCATTTTTATCCCATATATCAATTCCCAGAGTGGAACGAAGAGTAATTTTTTATGTCTCAGGCATGGAAGCATGTTTCTTGATGTTAATTTAACATGTGGCGGGTATTCATCTGAATATTGCCGGAAGTGGCTTGTTGATGAGTGATTATTCATGAAAATGAACGTGGCTTATTGTGCCCGTATCCATAATAACCTGGGAGGATGGAAAATGAATTTTGGAAAATATCTTGTTGCTGGTTTGGTTCTGGCGGGTGCCTGCATTTCATCTGCCGTTAGTGCACAGGAAAAATGGCCGATTGGTATTTCTATGCCGACAAAATCGTCATCGCGCTGGATTTTTGACGGAAAAAATATGGAGAAGGAGTTTCGGGAAAAAGGCTATAAAACTGATTTGCAATTTGCTGACGATGATATTCCTAATCAGTTAGCACAAATCGAAAATATGATTACTAAAGGTGTCAGGGTGCTGGTTGTTGCTGCGATTGATTGCAATACATTGTCTAATGTTTTGCAAAAAGCGGTTGATAAGGGCATTAAAGTCATTGCGTATGATCGCCTGATCCGGGGCAGCCGTAATGTGGATTATTACGCTACTTTTGATAATTACCAGGTCGGTGTATTGCAAGCTTCTTATATTGAAAAAACATTGGGTTTACGCAGTGGTCACGGACCATTCAATATCGAATTGTTCGGCGGGTCTGCTGATGACAATAATGCGCACTTTTACTATAACGGCGCCATGTCTGTTTTGCAGCCATATATTGATGCAGGAAGATTGACGGTACGCAGTAAGCAGACTGGTATGGCAAAGGTGGCGACTTTGCGTTGGGATGGTTCAGTAGCACAGGCACGTATGGATAATTTATTAAGTGCGTATTACACCAAAGAGCGTATTGATGCGGTGTTGTCGCCGAATGATAGTCTGAGTATCGGTATTTTATCTTCTCTTAAGGGGGTAGGTTATGGTGCACCCGGGTTACCGATGCCAGTGGTTACCGGGCAGGATGCAGAAATTCCTTCCGTGAAATCGATTCTGCGCGGAGAACAGCGCTCTACGGTATTTAAAGATACCCGTGAACTGGCCAAAGTGGCGGTGAGTATGGTTGATGCACTGTTGAATGGCAAAGTACCGGCGGTCAATGACACGACGAGTTATAACAATGGTGTGAAAACGGTACCGGCGTATTTGCTGAAACCGGCAATTGTTGATATTGCGAATTGGAAAGAGGTGTTGATTACTCAAAGTGGTTATTACACTGAATCTCAGGTGAGATAAATGTCGGGCTTAATCGGGTTGTAACGTGGCATGGGTCTAATTTGCCGGCAACCATCCGTTGGCCATTACGTGACTTCTGGTGCAGGGGTAAAAAAGAGTTTGTAAAATGAATCTTATCCTGGAAATGCGTGGAATCAGGAAGACGTTTCCGGGCGTGACAGCGCTCGATGGCGTTAACTTGCGTGTGCGCAAAGGCGAAATTCACGCGATTGTCGGTGAGAATGGCGCAGGAAAATCAACGTTAATGAACGTGCTTAGCGGAGTTTATCCGCATGGTTCTTATCAGGGCGAGATTGAATTTCAGGGTGTCGTCCGTGCATTTTCCGGTATCCGTGACAGTGAAAGAGCCGGCATTATCATCATTCACCAGGAATTGGCCCTGGTACCTTTACTATCTGTTGCGGAAAATATTTTTCTTGGTAATGAGCCGGCCAGGTGGGGCATTATTGATTGGGAAGCTGTACACATAAAGACGTGTGAATTATTAAAAAAAATCGGCTTGAATGCCGCGCCGGAAACTTTGGTGACCAAACTGGGTGTGGGTAAGCAGCAATTGATTGAAATTGCCAAGGCCTTATGTAAGGACGTTAAGTTATTGATTCTGGACGAGCCTACCGCCAGCTTAAATGAAACTGACAGTGATACTTTGCTGGCATTGCTGTCGGAGTTCAGGCAGCAGGGAATTACCTCCATTTTAATCTCCCATAAATTAAATGAAATATCCCGGGTGGCCGACGCTGTTACCGTGTTGCGGGATGGTGTCACCGTGGACAATGTTGACTGCAGTACGGGAGTAATGGGTGAGAATCGCATTATAGAGAGTATGGTCGGACGTGAGATGGCTGACCGTTATCCGCGCAGGACGCCGCATATTGGCGATACGTTTTTTGAAGTGCAGAAATGGCGGGTGTGTCATCCGGAACATCCCGGTCGTGAAGTGATCAGTGATGTGAATTTTTATGTCAGGAGGGGGGAAATTATTGGTATTTCCGGTTTGATGGGTTCCGGAAGAACCGAGCTGGCAATGAGTATTTTCGGGCATGCATATGGCCGGAATATACGTGGCAGGGTATTAAAAAACGGCCGGGAAATTGATACTGGCAGTATAGAAAAAGCCATTGCGCATGGCATCGCTTATGCAACGGAAGACCGTAAAAATTTAGGTTTGTTATTGGAGGAAGATATTCAAAAAAATATCAGCCTGGCTAATTTAGCTGGTATTTCCGGAAAATTAGTCATTGATCAGGCACGCGAATTCCAGGCCGCCTGTGAATACCGTAAAAAACTTAGTATCCGTTGCTTGGGAGTCGGACAAAAGGTAGTGAATTTATCCGGTGGAAATCAGCAAAAAGTGGTGCTGGCTAAATGGCTGTTTGCTGAACCGGATGTATTGATTCTGGATGAGCCGGGGCGTGGCATAGATGTGGCCGCCAAGTATGAAATTTATAACATTATCAGTGAACTGGCAAATCGGGGAAAATCCATCATTATGATTTCATCGGAAATGCCGGAGTTGCTGGGTATGTGTGATCGTATCTATGTGATGAATGAAGGTTGCCTTGCTGCAGAGTTTGACAGAACAGAAGCCTCGCAAGAAAAAATTATGCGGGCCATTGTTACGCACGGAGAAACATCAAGGAGACAGCTATGAATAAAAAACTGGACAGAAGCGGGGAGGCTGAGTACGGTCATCGGGATCTGGCCGTCATTGCATCCTTATCCGGTGTGGCGATGTTGCTTCATACCGGAAAAGTCATCATAAGAAAATACAATGAATTTTTTAGAAATGTCCTGCGTGATTACGGGATGATATTGTCGTTAGTGCTGATCATGTGTTTTTTTCAGGTGATGACGGAAGGTACACTGATGCAGCCGCTGAATATCACGAACCTGATTTTGCAAAATAGTTATATCGTGATTATGGCATTGGGCATGTTGCTGGTTATTATTACCGGCCATATTGATTTATCGGTTGGTTCGGTGGTTGGTTTCATCGGTGCGCTGGCAGCTGTATTAGTGATTCATTTCCAGGTTGATTTTATTGTGGCCAGTATTATTTGCTTGCTTGCAGGTGCCGTTATTGGTGGTATGCATGGTTATTTCATCGCTTTTTTTAATATTCCTTCTTTTATCGTGACGCTGGCAGGCATGCTGGTGTTTAAAGGACTGACTCTGGCGCTGCTGGATGGTCAGTCAGTTGGTCCGTTTCCCGATGGATTTCAATTGCTTAGTGCCGGATTTTTACCCGATCCTTTTGTCTCTGTTTACACTGATTTTCGCTGGATGTCGTTATTGATTGGCGTAGTGCTTGCTATGATGGTGACGGGAATTAAATTGCGGCAGCGCATGCGTTTGTCCCTGCATGGCATGATCACTGAATCATGGTATTTTTTTATTGTTAAAAATACGGTGTTTGTGGCTTTGGTCGTTTATTTCAGCGTTTTGCTGGCATCGTACAAAGGCATACCTAATGTGCTGGTGGTTATGTCAGTACTTATTGTGACTTACGCTTTTGTGACTAATCGTACCGTGCTTGGTCGTCGTGTGTACGCTGTTGGCGGGAATGAAAAAGCGGCCCGTTTGTCGGGGATTAAGACTGCCCGCGTCAGTTTTTATACCTTTGTTAATATGGGTATGCTGGCCGCAGTGGCTGGTCTGATCTTTGCTGCCCGGCTTAATACGGCTACGCCCAAGGCAGGCGGTGGTTTTGAGCTGGATGTGATTGCGGCCTGCTTTATTGGCGGAGCATCTGCTTCCGGTGGTGTCGGTAAAGTGATGGGGGCGGTGACCGGTGCGTTTATTATGGGGGTCATGAATAACGGCATGTCCATCATGGGGATAGGGATTGATTATCAGCAAGTGATTAAAGGTCTGGTGTTATTGGCAGCAGTATTTGTGGATGTGCTGAATAAAAATAAGGCTTGTTAGGATATATATGATCTTGTTATTTATTTTCGTTAATCTGTTTCCAGCCAATAAAAAACCCGCAGTCGATCACGACTACGGGCTTCTTTTGTCTCCTCACCTTCAGGCAATGGATTTTTTGTAAGGCTGATAGTGCGTCAAATAAGAACAAATGTCATTGTGCACTGCATCAATTGTTGTTTTGTGGAACAATACAATCAAAAGCTTGAAAAAAACTTAAACTTAAGTTAAGTCAATTTTAATTAACTTACTTTTATTTTGTTATTGGTATGTATTTATTGGCTTTTGTGCTTATTTTTGATTAATTCCGATTAATATATAGTTTAACTCCATTAAAATTTTATAGTCTGTTTATGAGAGCAGAATATAAAAAATATTAAATTAATAATTATTTTTAATTAATTTTCAACTAATCTTCAATTAATTTAGATTTGGTTCTGTTTTCCGCGTTTAAGTGCCATTAACAGGCCACGTGTCGAGCTATCGTAATCTTCCTTGACTGCATCCGGATTCAGGCTGATCAGTTGCTGAGCCAGTGATTTACCCAGTTCGACTCCCCACTGATCGAAGGCGTTGATATCCCAGACCACGGATTGTACAAATACTTTGTGTTCGTAAAGTGCAATTAATGCTCCCAGCGTTTTTGGCGTCAGTACGTCTAGCAGCAGGGTTGAGCTTGGGCGATTGCCTTCAAATACCCGGTGCGGTAATAAGGATTCGGATACACCCGGTAATTCAGCTCGTACCTGGTCGATATCTTTACCCAGTGCCATGGCTTTGGATTGTGCAAAGCAGTTTGCCAGTAAGGCCTGGTTATGTCCTGGCAGGCCTGCATCGTCTTCTGCGACTACAATGAAGTCGGTGGGGATGATGGTGGCACCCTGATGCAGTAACTGAAAATAAGCATGCTGGCCATTGGTGCCTGCTTCGCCAAACAGAATGGGGGAAGTAGCGTAATCGACTCGTGTACCGTCCCGGGTAACCGATTTGCCGTTACTTTCCATTTCTAATTGTTGTAAGTAAGCCGGTAACCGCGCCAGGCGCTGGTGGTAGGGGGCAATTGATAATGCCTGCAGACCAAGAAAGTTAATATTCCAGATTCCAAGCAGAGCCATAAGCACGGGTAAGTTATTCTCTAACGGAGCCTGAGAAAAATGCAGATCCATTTCATGTGCACCTGCCAGCATTTCTTCGAAATGATCTGCCCCTACGTAAAGTGCAATCGAGAGGCCGATTGCACTCCAGACCGAATAACGGCCACCGGCCCAGTTCCAGAACGGGAATACGTTTTCCGGGGCAATACCAAAATTGCTTGCGGCTTCCACGTTAGTGCTGACAGCGACAAAATGCTGGCGTATTTGTTCGCCCGGGCAGTTGTGGCTTAACATCCAGTCACGTGCAGTTTTGGCATTAGTCAGCGTTTCCATGGTGCCGAAGGTTTTGGATGCGACGACAAATAAGGTAGTTTCCGGATCGGCATTTTTTAATGCATCGGTTAAATGTCTGCCGTCCACATTAGAGACAAAGTGCAAAAACAGGTTTTTTTGTGACCATGGGGACAGCGCAATACACGCCATTTGCGGACCGAGGTCAGAACCGCCTATGCCGATGTTGACGATGGTGCGGATTGGTTTGCCGGTGAAGCCCAGCCAGTGGCCTTCACGTACAGCTTCACTGAATGCGCGTATTTGCTCCAGCACCTGGTGCACGCTACTGGCGATGTTTTCACCCTGATGGTGGAACGCTTCACCTTTAGGCAGTCGTAATACGGTATGTAATACCGCCCGGTTTTCTGTGTGGTTAATGGCCTCCCCGGCAAACATGGCATCACGACGTGCTTCCACTTTTTGCTGGCGTGCCAGAGCCAGCAGGTTGAGTTTGGCCGTGGTGTCGATACGTTGCTTCGAATAGTCCAGCAATATGCCGCAGGCCGAAGCTGAAAAATGCGAAAAACGCTGTGAATCGGCACGAAAAAGTTCTTTCAGTCCGGGCGTGTTGGTCGCACGTTGTGAAAGCAGGCACCAGAGCGGGGTATGTGAGACGGGAGTAGCCATAGTAATTAAGGTGTGATCTAAAGATGATTAACAACAAAAAAATACCGGTGACGGAAACAGCAATCAGGTGGTAGCAATAAATTTGCAATAAAGCAGTAATAAATAACCGTAATACAGTCGGCAATACATGAGCAACGAGGGCAGCACAAAGGCCTGAATAACTCAGCAGGCCTTTGCGTAATTAACGGCGGTGATCTTTTCCGTTATTTTGTGAGCGCGTTAACTGTTTTTTTGCCCTGCCCGTAATGCAGCGGCCGCCAGCTGACCTATCGCATTCCAGTCGCCGGCTTCAATGAGTCCGGCCGGACACATCCATGAGCCACCTACGCACAAGACATTACTTTGCAATAGTAGCTGTGGTGTCGATTCCAGCGATACGCCACCGGTCAGGCAAAAACGCACATCCGGGAACGGGCCGCCTAATGCTTTTGCCATTTTGGTACTGCCCACCAGATCGGATGGGAATAATTTAACGACATTAAAACCATGTTCCACTGCCAGCATCAGGTCGCTGGCACCGCCAACACCCGGAAAATATGGCAGGCTGGAGTCGGCCGCTGCCCTTGCCAGTGTAGGGGTAATGCCCGGGCTGATACCAAATGCTGCTCCGGTATCTTGTACGGTCTGCAATTGTTGCGGTGTCAAAATAGTACCGGCACCGACGCAAACATCAGGACAGGCTTTGACTACGGCAGCTAATACCTTCATGGCATTCGGTGTACGTAAGGTAATCTCAACCGCACGCAGACCGTATTCGGCCAGAGTAGCAACGCAGGTGATGGCTTGTTGTTCATCATCGGCGACTAAGATCGGGAGTACACGTACTTGTTGTAATTGCTGAATGATCAGGTCGAGCGCAGTAGTTGATTTGGCTTGTTGTATTAATTGACTAGTCATGGTTTTCATTCAAAAAGAGTAGAAGCACCGTGTTCCGGTGCGCTGACAAAACGACGTTGATTGACGAATAATTCACGGCCAAAATCGGCCGTTCCATCTTCATTCGCCGGGCGTAATACACGCGGAGTCCGCGCTGCAAATTCAGCATCCGGTACTAAGACGCGTAATACCCCGCCGGACACATCAAGCTCAATGATGTCGCCGTCGCGTACCCGTGCCAGCGGCCCGCCTTGTGCTGCTTCCGGGCTGATATGTAAAGCAGCCGGGACTTTTCCGGAGGCGCCGGACATGCGCCCGTCTGTGACTAGTGCGACTTTAAATCCGGCAGTCATTAAACTTCCCAGCACTGGTGTAAAGTGATGTAGTTCTGGCATGCCATTAGCCTGAGGTCCCTGAAAAACTACAACAGCCACAAAATCCTGATTTAATTCCCCTGCCTTAAATGCGGCAACCAGCGATTCCTGCGACATAAAAACTTTGGCAGGAGCGCGTATCAGCCAGGCATCTGCCGGTACGGCGGAGGCTTTAATAATGGCACGTCCCAAATTGCCTTTTAACAGACGCAATCCGCCGGTCGTAGCAAACGGATCGCTGACAGGGCGCACGACGGCAGGGTTGGTGGACTGGGCCGGAAGATCCTGCCAGACCAGTTTGTCTTGCTCCAGTGCCGGTTGTTTTGTATGGCCGTGTAAACCCTGATTTCCATACACGGTTTGTACATCGCCGTGCATTAATCCCGCTGCCAGCAGTTCACGCAGTACAAATACCGGGCCCCCGGCATCTTCAAAGTCATTGACATCGGCTGTGCCGTTTGGATAAACCCGTGTCAGCAATGGAATGACTGCTGACAGCTCATCAAAATCCTGCCAGTTGATTAAAATTCCGGCAGCGCGTGCCACGGCAATCCAGTGGATAGTGTGATTGGTTGACCCGCCGGTGGCCAGCAGGGCAATAATAGCATTGACGATGGATTTTTCATTAACCACATGGCCGATAGGCGTGTATTGTCCGCCCTGTTCAGTGAGTTGCACTACTTGTTCTACTGCGGCATCGGTCAGTGCCCGGCGTAACGGTGAGGATGGGTGAACGAAGGATGCGCCCGGTAAATGTAGTCCCATTGCTTCCAGCAGCATCTGATTGCTGTTTGCCGTACCGTAAAAAGTACAGGTGCCGGCACCGTGATAGGCAGCATTTTCGGCTTCCAGTAATTCTTGCTGGGTGGCTTTTCCTTGCGCAAAACGCTCACGCACGGTCGCTTTATCTTTGTTCGATAATCCGGAACCCATCGGACCGGCAGGAATAAAAATGGTTGGCAGATGGCCAAAAGCCAATGCGCCTATTAGCAGGCCGGGCACAATTTTGTCGCAAATACCCAGACAGATAGCGGCATCGAAGGCATCATGCGAGAGTGCTACTGCTGTGGCTTGGGCAATGACATCACGGGAAAATAAAGAGAGCTCCATGCCGGGGCGTCCCTGGGTTACACCATCACACATGGCAGGTACGCCGCCGGCGACCTGGGCCGTGGCATTACAGCGTAATGCCGCTTCTTTAATCTGGTCCGGGTAAGCAGCGTACGGCTGATGGGCTGACAACATATCGTTATAAGCCGTCACAATGCCGATATTTGGTTTTTGCGCCTGATTCAGCCAGATTTTAGCGCGTGTTTCGGCCGCAGCATTGGCATGTGCCTGATTGGCGCAAGAGAGTTGTGCCCGTCGTGGTCCCCGGCCCTGAAATTGTTCTATGCGCGCCAGGTAGTTGTTACGCAAGACAGTACTACGTTCACGGATACGCTGCGTTACCTGTTCAATAACAGGGTGTAGTGGAGTTGGTACAGGATCGACGATGGTCATGACAGGCTCACGGCGGAAAATGGAATATGTTAACGTTAGCACATAAAACTGTAATAAACTTTCATTTTTATGCTTTTATTCTAAATAATCTTACTAATTCATAAAATATTATGTAATGAAACTACATTTTTGACGGTATTCTGTCATAATACATCGGCTTATTTCGCATTGTGCTTCACCGTAGCATACAAATGGTGCTTGTGCAAAGTCGCCCCGGCGGCGTTATTATTCATTTGCCGGAACACTTTTTATTAAGTCCTGGCAGCGTGTAATTTGGTGCAGTGCGCTGATCAATTTAACTGAAGATATTATTCACGGAGTCAGTATGACGACATTTGTTTTGTTTGGCGGCACCGGCGATTTGGCCAAGCGTAAAATCATTCCTGCACTATATAGCGCATTTTTAAATGGCCGGCTCGATAGTAAGTTTGCATTTTTCGGTGCCGCCCGCGAAGCCCTTTCCGATGACGAGTTTCGTGAACGTGTTGCCGCCAGTATCAGCAGTCACGTTCAGCCGGACAGCAGCGGTAGCAAGGAACAATTAAATGCACTTCTGGCGTTAACGTTTTACTCTAAAATTGATGCCCGCATTGATGCCGATTTTGTCGAACTTAAGAAAAAGATTCCTGATCCGGGAAGTAATTCAACCCTGTTTTATCTGGCTACCGGCCCGGATATTTTTGTGCCTGTTGTACAGAAATTGTCTGAGCATGAATTGGTTGGTCATCAGGCGCGTGTGGTATTGGAAAAACCGCTGGGACGTGATGCGCAATCGGCGCGTGATATTAATCAGGCCTTGCGCAGCTATCTGAAAGAAAACCAGATTTATCGTATTGATCATTACCTTGGTAAGGAAATGGTACAAAATTTGTTGGCACTGCGTTTTGCCAATTTATTCCTGGAGCCATTATGGAATCGCAAGTGGATACATGATGTACAAATTTCTATTTCGGAACAGGTTGGTGTGGAGTCGCGCGGTGAGTTTTTTGACCGGACCGGTACCTTACGCGATATGGTGCAAAATCATTTACTGCAATTATTGTCCATTGTTGCTATGGAACCGCCTGTCAATGCGGCTCCCGACTCTATCCGTGATGAAAAAGTAAAAGTACTGCGTGCCCTGCATAAATTCACGCCGGAAGAAGTACCCAAAAAAACAGTGCGCGGTCAATACCGTGCCGGTGCAGTGAACGGCGAGCCTGTTATCGGCTACCAGAATGAACCGGGTGTACCGGCACATTCTCGCAATGAAACTTTTGTGGCGATACGCGCTGAAATTGATAACTGGCGCTGGGCCGGCGTGCCTTTTTATCTGCGTACTGGTAAACGTATGGCGTCACGCAGTGCTGAAATTACCGTGAATTTTAAGCCGATTCCCTATTCGATTTTCGGTGCATCTCAACGTAATTTACGCTCCAACCGTCTGGTTATTTCTTTGCAACCGGAAGAAAGCGTTGAATTATTTTTGAAAGCAAAAGAGCCAGGCGAGGGCATTCGTTTATCCGACGTCGCATTAAATCTGGATTTTGCTGAAGTATCTACTTCACGCCGGGTTGAAGCTTACGAGCGTTTGCTGCTGGATGCTATGCGTGGTGACCTGACTTTATTTGTGCGTGATGATGAGTTGGGCGCGGCATGGGATTGGGTAGATCCGATTATGACAGCCTGGCAAAATGATGCAGAGGGATTGAAATCGTATATCGCCGGTAGCTGGGGTCCTGCTGCCTCCAGTTATTTGCTGGCGCAAAATGGGTCTAGCTGGGGTGAGGAATTTGTCGAAAGTTGACTGTGTTATTCATAGAGTTTACGTAATTTCAGGCGGGTGTCCCAGTGCCCTGAACCGGGATTTATTGTTTTTTACTGTCTGAGCCGGTAAATTTTTCGGGGTTATTGTGAGTAAATCCTGTTTCAGTTGACCTTAAATAGAAAATCAAGGACAAGCATTATGTTGTATTTTCATGAATACCCCGACTTCAGTAGCTTAAGTCATGTGCTGGCACAGCGGTGGCTGGACGTTGTTGTGGCGACACCGGCAGAACAGGCTTGCCGTTTTGCGCTGGCAGGCGGCACTACACCGGAACCGATGTACCGTCAGTTTGATGCATTGTTTGCCAGCGCAGCTCCACGGAGCATCCAGTTACTTGCTACGGATGAGCGTTGGGTTGCCGATAGTGATCCGCAAAGTAATGAGGGATTGTTCCGGCACTGTTTTTCGCAATCTGCCGCTTACTGGCAATTGATTTCGTTAAAAAATGCGATGGCGAATCCGGTTGCTGCTGTAGCGGATATTAATGAACGGCTGGAAAAACAGTTCAGTTTGCCGGATTCACCGGATCCGCTATGGAGTGCTGTTATTCTGGGAATGGGTACGGACGGTCATACTGCGTCATTATTCCCTGATGCGCCACATTTGTTGGTTGATGATCACGGCAGTTACTGTATTGCAGCACAGCATCCGCAAACCGGGCAAGAGCGCATTTCATTATCGTTTTCCTGTTTATTAAACACACAACGGATATGGCTGCTCATTACAGGACAAGAAAAGCGCAGGGTGCTTGAGCAGGCACTGGCAACCGGTTTGACGCATAGTCTGCTTACAGACGTGGTAAGCCCTGTCGGTACATTATTAGCCGCAGCACATTGCGATGTTGAGGTATTCTGGTGCCCATGAAAATGATCCCCGACCCCGAAAAAGGTTTACTGGCACGTATACGTAATGCGACCACCGAACTATCCCGCGCCGAGCGCCAGGTTGCCGAATTTTTACTGAGAAAACCGCATGATATTGTATCTATGCCGATACGCGTGCTGGCACAAGCTTGTCAGGTCAGCGAGCCCACGGTAGTGCGATTTTCGTTATCGATGGGATTTGGCGGTTACAAGGCATTTAAACTGGCATTCGCTAAAAGTCTGGCGACCGGTATTCCATACCTGCATCTGGATGTGAACCAGGCGGATCAGGTACGTGATGTCTTGCCTAAAGTTTTTGACCGCACGATTGCGACATTGATGGAGGCACGTAATTCTGCCAATACAGCGACATTTGAAGCCGCCGTTCAATTGCTGGCTAAAGCCAGACGTATCGAATGCTACGGATTGGGTTATTCCGGTGCGCTGGCAATCGATGCTCAGCTTAAATTTTTTCGTTTCGGAATTCCGACTACGGTGTTCTGTGATGCTCATTTGCAGGCACAGTCGGCTACCTTGTTAAATAAAGAATGTGTTGTCGTCGCTTTTTCGCGCACGGGACGTACCCGCGATATGCTGCGCAGCGTACAACTTGCTAAAAATGCCGGTGCTAAAATATTGGTGCTGTGTGCTTCCGGCGGTCAGCTGGCCAAATTGGCTGATGTGCATTTGTCGGTTGACGTAGAAGAAGATCCAGATATTTATACGCCGATGACCTCACGTCTTGCTCATTTAACTTATATTGATGCATTGGCAGTGGCCGTGACTCTGGTGCGTGGTCCGGATGCGATTGCTATGCTGGAACGTGCTAAAGCCAGCATCAGTGATTTGCGTCTGACTTAACCGGAACACATAAAGACAGCACCGGAAAGCACAGGTTCTTACATTGTCGGAGACAGGTAAGAACCTGTGTGAGTTGAGGTATTTCCGGTGAGGCTTAATGTATGGTGACTACTTGTTGCATATAGGGATAAAACTGTCCCAGAAAATCATCTACTTCTTCCAGGCTTGGATCGGATGCAATCAGGTCGGAAACGTCTTTACGAAAGCTGACGGCGGAAAGTCCACCCAGAAAAAATTCACGTTTGACAGCTTTGTCTGTAATTTCATAACCGCCAAAACGTAATGCTTCGTTGTCTGTATCGGCGCCAAATTCGACGACACTGTATTGTTCGCTATTGTAGATAAGGTTCATTGTGGCTCCTTTGTTCAAGACCAGGTTAATTCAAAAGTGGTGTTGGGCCAGTGAATTTCAAGTAATAGTCACCTTTCTTTTTAATTTTAAGCTAATAAAATTGTCGTCCTGATGGCAATCACGCACTGGTACCAGTGGTACGCAAGTGGTGGTCGTGGCGTTCACGGCTCCTGATAGTAATGCGCTTACGGTCTTAATTTTTTCAGGTTTGCAGCTTCAGTATAAAGGATAACGGGCAAAATCCCGAAAAAGTTAACCATCGGTAACAAAGTGTCACACTTTTTTTAAATTGGTGACAATTGGTGCTGCACATATGTCGTCTTCCAGTCTGAGAAGCCGGGCGTAGTCCGGGGTAGTCAGGAAGTATCTGATTTGTTCGATGTGGGGCGTGTTGGCCAGGGAAAGGAATAGTTGCGTGGGTTTTTGACGTATAAGCCGGTTTAAACTGACGCGCATGATCAGTTGATTTGCACAGCACAGGCAACCAGGTGCAATGCGTACGATGGTCGTGGCGTCATCTGGTATCAGGCAGGTTTTGCCATCGGACAAGCCTTCCAGTAAAACAGCGGTGGTCTGATTGTTGTCCTTATGTGTTTTTCGCTGAGTTATGGCGTGGGCAATTGCGGCTTCGCGCTCATTTGCCGCACCACCAAGCACCATGACGGTTGCTATCCTGTTTAACGAGGTCAAATCATGACCTGTCTGCAGGCAGCACCGGTTTGAAGTCGCCAGTATTTATTCATGCCGTTTTGACGCTTTAAGTGATTCTACGCCGAGTTGTTTTAATTTTCGGTATAAGTGAGTCCGCTCCAGTCCGGTACGTTCAGCCACACGAGTCATGCTGCCGCCTTCGCGCTGCAGATGGTATTCAAAATAAATGCGTTCAAATGCATCACGTGCTTCACGCAGTGGTGTATCGAATGAAAACTGTGCAAGCGGATGTGGTGCAACAGCGTTTTGAGATAAAGCGGTTAAGCGTGTATCAAATCCGGAATTACTCACAGTGCCAACACTGTTCGCTATACTGGTATGGGCACCATGGATATTATGGACGGCGTGGTGAAGTGGGTTACCGGCAGCTTCCCCCGGCGTTGCTATGCGTAGTGGCTGGCTGGTGCGGACCGGTTCGTTTCCCCTGGCTAAACCTTGTTGTACCGCTTTGAGTAATTTTTGCAGGGAAATTGGTTTCTCTAAAAAATTAAGCGCACCAATACGTGTTGCTTCAACGGCGGTGTCTATTGTGGCATGGCCGGACATCATAATCACCGGCATGGTGAGCAGCCCGTCGCGTTGCCATTCTTTTAATAATGTTACTCCATCTGTATCTGGCATCCAGATATCCAGCAAGACCAGATCGGGCCGTCCTTCTGCACGTAACTCGCGAGCTTGCTGCGCATTCTCTGCCGATTGCACCACATGCCCCTCATCACCCAGTATTTCGGAGAGCAATTCACGTATCCCCATCTCATCATCAACTACGAGAATATTTGCCATTATTTCTTGCCTTTCATTTTCGTTCCTGTTCTAAAAACCTGATCGAGATAGATTCACTCTATAGCAGGGGCTAATTTTAATAACAAAATCGCCACTTTTGCACCATTTCCATCAGGGCGGTTTTTGATATCAACACGCCCTCCATGCTCTTCCAGAATTTTCTTTACCATTGCCAGACCCAGGCCGGTTCCACGTGGTTTTGATGTGGCATACGGCTCAAATGCCCGCGCTAAAATTTTGTTACTAAAGCCGGCACCGTTGTCAATGATGGACAGACTGGCCGCTTTTTGTACTTGTCCTTCCGCATTAGTGTAGTGAACAACCTCAGTGATAACATCAATTTGACCTGTCTGGGATTTTTCATGTTGTTCAATAACAGCATCCTGCGCGTTTTGTAAGAGATTGTGTATGACCTGCCGCAACTGTGTTGCATCACCCATAATTGCAGGTAAATCTGCCGACAAATTAACGTGAATCACATCGCGTCCGTCACCTGCAATATACAGATTTAATACTTCATCAATCAGGTCGTTCAGATTCAGTGGTGAGAGTATGGCAGGAGGTGTGCGTGCATAGTCCCGGAAATCATCTACCATGCGTTTCATGGAGCTGACCTGATTAACAATCGTATTGGTACTCTTGTTTAGTATGGCTACGTCTGACGGGCTCAATTTATCCTGTAATTTCATCTGTAATCGTTCCGCCGAAAGCTGAATAGGGGTGAGCGGGTTTTTAATTTCATGGGCCAGGCGACGAGCCACTTCCCCCCATGCAATTGAACGTTGGGCTGAGATCAAGTCGGAAATATTATCAAAGACAACAACGTACCCCATACCGGCAGACACCGGGAGATGCGATCCGCGCGCCAGCAGGGTGGTAGTCTGGTCATCACTGGCGTAAGTTAGTGTGGCATCGGATTGGCGTAAGAGTTCAATTTGTTGTTGCCAGTGTTGATAATCTACGCTGTTGCCTGCGGCAGTCTGGGCGTTTTGTTCAGAAAATGCTTTTCCTACTGCCCTGGAAAATTCTGAAAGTCCGGGAATCTCGTTGAGAGTTTTTCCCAGGTAGTGCTTAACTTCCAGCTGTAAGATGCGTTCGACCGAGTTGTTACAGCTGAGTAGCTGAAAATTCCGGTCAAGAACCATTACGCCAGCCGACATATTGGCGAGTACGGATTCAAGATAGGCCTTGGCGCTTTCCAGTTCGGTGCGATTTTTTTCTACGGTAGCACGGGCGTCAAATAACTGGTTTGTCATCGTGTTGAATGATTTAGTCAGACTGCCAAGTTCATCGGCACTGGCAATAATAGGACGTGGTGACAGATTGCCTTCCGCCACGGCTTTGGTGCCTTCAGCGAGTAATAAAATGGGTTTGATCAGATTAGTCGCTAATAAAAATGCACTGACGATGGCAGCAAAAATAGCGAGTAATAGTGTCAGGGTTAGTGTGGCAATATAGATTTTACGTAAGATAACCCGGCCACCATACAGCTCCTGATACTTGATGTTGGCTGAAGTAAGGGCATCGGTATTGGTGCGTATCGACTCGGAAATTGGCTGTATCAACTGCAAATATTGCGGATCATTATGTATCGACAATGCGCTATTGGTATTTGGAATTAATACTACGACACGTAAGCGTATTCCGGTTGAAGCACTCGGCTTAGGGTTGGTATCGGCACCGTCACTTTCGCCTTCATAACCTGAAAATTCACGTGTGATGCGGGCTTCACGTAACATGGCAGGGGTAGGGATATCCGGGAGCACGGATGTGGTTTGTCCTCCTGTGCTGGCAATCAGACGACCTTTTCCTGTGACTATGGTGGCTTCCAGTTGCTGGGACTGATCCTGTATTCGTGATAACTGAATGAGACGATTGGCATCGGACAGATCTGCTAACTCCTGTGCCAGACGATGTGTTCTGACTGTGAGATCAGTCAGTGAGCTTTCCAGTGCACTTCTGCCAAGGTTTAATCCTGCATCAATCGCTTTTTCTACCCTGATGTCAAAGCCAGATTCAATTGAGCGGGAAACAAACTGGATAGAGACGGCATAAATGAGCGCGCCGGGAACGATGGCCAGTGTGGCAAAGAGTAAGACCAGTCGTGTGAGCAGGCGGGTACCGAATTCTTTTTTCTGATAGCGACGGTACAAGCGTGACAGCATCAGGATGATAAGCCCCAGAAGGGCTACGGCAACCAGACTGTTTAATGCAAATAACCAGATATAATTTTTTTCAAATACGGCCGTCTGATCGGATAACGAAGCGGTAAAAAAAAGAAAAATGCCGGATATGGCAGCTCCCACTACCAGTAAATACCTTAAAGAACGATTCACTTTTCGTCTGCCTTGAAAGTGAAGCGCTTCCAGTCAGAGGATAATCGCCATTCGCTGTTGTTTAAGGCGTTGAATTGAAATGGTTTGGGGAGTTGACTTGTATCAAGTCGTGTCTGGATAGCCACGTTGTAGGTGGCGCCTGCGGTGAGTGCTGATTTTTCTGCAACGACCCAACGGCTGGGGCGACGTATCAGTGAGAGTGCTTCATCAAGATCCTGAAAATTTTGTGCAAAACTACCGTTGATGGAGGCCCGGTACTGGCGGGTTAATACATTATAGGAAATACGTACTGACTGACTGATGTTGACTGCTTTCTCATCCAGCCAGTACCAGCGCGGCCTGCTGATCGCTACTTCAGTAACAAAATACAGTGGAATACCGCGGGTAATCATATTCTCCAATTCATGGCTCAGATCAAACGAGAAACTTGCGACAAGCCGGTAACCTTCGTCGCTGGTCTCAATATGAGCCACCGTAACATCAATGTTGCCAGCCCGTGCATTTGGCTGCCAGAAAAATATGCAACATAGCATGGAAAAAAGCAGGAATTGGTTAAGTCGTTGCATCGTAGTTAATAACGTTGTTAAGTGAGTTGCATGTAAGAAGCGGGCTGAATTCCACATTATTATTGAGTTAAGAAAATCTTGCACCACATTTAAACTTTGTTACACGATGGACTATTCCCTTGTGTATGGTTTTTATGCTTTCTCAAATAAGGCATAAAATAAACCATCATGATCAATCTCTGCTGTTGCTGTCGGCATTAGCTGACCGGGTGCAGGTAAGCGTCTGGCCTGATGTCTGTGGGCAAAAGCGGCGGCTTGTGCTTCAGATTCCTGCGGCCATACCGAACAGGTTACCAGTAATAATTTACCACCGGGTTTGGTCATCATCCACAGGTTATCGAGAATTCGGGCAGAGAGTGTGGCAAGTTGAGCAGCATCCGCTTTACGGCGCAGCCAGCGAATATCAGGATGGCGTCGCACGATGCCGGATGCGGTGCAGGGCACGTCAGCCAGAATCCGGTCAAATTGTTGCCCGTCCCACCAGCCACGTTGTGTGGCATCACCGGCCACCAGGCGTGCAGAGAGTTGCAGTCTGTCGAGGTTTTCGGTAATTCTGCTTAATCGTTTCGGGTCGGAGTCCAATGCCAGTAAATCGATATTTGCTGTTTCAAGCAAATGCCCGGTTTTCCCGCCTGGAGCAGCACATGCATCCAATACGTGCATACCATCATGTAAATCAAGCAAAGGGGCGGCAAGCTGGGCTGCCGCATCCTGTACGGAAACCAGACCCTGATCAAATCCGGGGATTTGGTGTACAGGAACTGCCTGTTCCAGACGCACGGCAAATTCGCCAATGGCGGTTGCCGCCATTCCCTGTTCTGCCAGTATCGTTAAAAATGCGGCTACATTTGTTTTGCGCTGGTTGATACGCAAAGTGAGTGGAGGAATGAGGTTGCCCGCAGTTAAAATGGATTGCCATTGGTTTGGATAAGCGGCTTTGCATGAGTCTATCCACCAGGCCGGATAATTCCATCGTGCAGCAGGTAACTTCATTACTGCATCTGACAGAGGTTTTCGTTCGCGTAAAAAGCGCCGTAATAAGGCGTTGACCATATTTTTAGCATGTGCGATATCCGGATGCGCTGCGGCGGCAGTCACCGCCTGATCGACCACGGTGAATGCAGAGTAGGGGTGTGTGGTTTCATCTTCGTCCACGATCAGTGCCAGTGCACAACATAATAAGCTGTATAGCAGGGCTGGTTCCGGCGCTTTGCTGGTCATGGCGCTAATCAACGCATCGACGCGGCCGACCTGGCGCATAGTGCGGTAAGACAGATCCTGAATGGCGCCACGGTGAGCCGTTGCTATCTGGCTGGAGGTAAACACTTTAGCCAGTGCCTGAGGCAGTGCCAGTCCGTCCAGCACATGAGTAATCGCCATGGATGCACCAAGCAGGCTGTATGACAGTGAATCTGTTTTTATACTGAGTGTGGCCAGGGATGGTGCAATCTGAGGGTATTTTGATGTTTTTAGCATAAATTAATTGGGTAAAAGCCAGTTTGTAGTCTCGCAGTTGCTGCGTGGAGACGAAATAATCCGCACGCTTTATTCACAGAAGTTCAGACGAGGGGCTTGTGTTGAGATGGGTTAAGAATTGACACCTTGTAAGCCAATCCTTCAGATCGGAAAATACCCTGGATGCATCTGCTTCGTTAAAAATTTCATGATAAAAATCAGGATAAAAATGTGCACTGACTAATTGTGTCGGACAATTGTCGACAAACATACGACTGCCCTGCGGATCAACCAGGTGATCGTTTTCAGAGACTAGCAACAGGGTGGGGATGTTGATGACAGGTGCGTGATTTTGAGTAAACTTAATAGCATCCAGCATGCCGCTCAAAAGGCTGGCAGTAATTTTGTCATGAACTAAGGGGTCATTTTTATTGGACTGAATGGCGGCTTGGTCGTGCGTTAAAAAACGGCTGTTAAAGCGGGTAGGAACGCCAAAATGCGGGGCGATACCCGTCATTAGTTTAAGTAACAGGGTTTCTGGTGCGGATAAGCGCAATCCGAGAGCCGGTGAGGATAAAATTAATCCGCACAGCTGAAAGTCGGGGTCCAGATGATTGGTCGCAGCCAGACGTGCAGCCAGACAGGCAGCAAATAAACCACCCATGCTATGCCCAAATAACAAGGGCCGGACATGGCCGTTTTGTTTAAAATCCCTGACCACCATTTCTGCATCATTTACAAAACTGAGCGGATCAGGAATGTCGCCGCGTGGCCCGCCGGAACGACCGTGGCCACGATGGTCATACGTGCGTACCGACAGGCCGCACGCATTAAAAAAATCGGCAACGTGCCGGTAACGCCCGCAGTGCTCGCCAAGGCCGTGCATAATCACGATGCTGTGCTGAATAGGTGCATCTGTCAGCCAGTCGCAAACAAACAGCGTAACGCCGTCATCGGTGATTAGTTGCGATTCCCTGGCGGTGGACATTACACGCCCCAGACTACGTCAGAACCTGCAGCCTGTGCTGAGCGCAGCATTTCTAATAAAGGGTAGGCGCGTGAAGAAAAGCTGACTGATCCCATTTTTTCATGTTCGTGTGGATTGTCGTCTTGTTGATGTGCATGGCTGGCGATATCAAACTGCGCTGTTTGCGTTACAGGGTGGGCGCGACTATCGGCAATAGCAGCTTCGATTTTAATGACGGCATTAGCCATTTCAGGATGGGTGATAATGCCGCGGTCTACGTCTTTGTTTAATAATTCCAGGATATGTTGTGCGTGCTCTTTGTACATAATAATTTCAGTGGCAGCTTTGGATTTAAACGTGATTAACATAGTTATCTTTCAGGAATAAAGTAAATAAACAAATAAGTAAGTAATAAAAAAATAAGGAACGGCGTATTTTATTGCTGCTATTGTAGCTTGTGCTACTACATCACCAATTGGTGTCTGGTGTCGGAAATTACACAAAACAGTCCCCATCGGTATTTTTAGCAAAAGAAAGCTGTTTGCGTCGGTATATTGCCTGAAAATCTTGTGTAAGTCCTTAGTGCAACATTACATCAATCATTCAGTATCTGGATTAAATTGTTTTAAAAGAATTTAAAAATATATCCGTAGCATCGGTATTAATTGATTTTTCCGGCCCGGCGACCAAAACCTGATATACCCTGACATCGTGTGATATCAGTTTAACGATCATGCGTACTGGCGTATTATTGGCTATTCCTGAGATATCCAGACTCGTTGTAATGATTAATTTGCCATTAATTTTACTGGCTGAGGTTTTTTCTTGTGTAATTTTCCCTGAAATATTGTTAACTAAACCTTCTTTTATCATTGTCAGTGCGATTTGTGCCCCTGACGCATCGGGCAGTCTGACCGCGCCAACAGCAAAGCTGACCCGGTCAATCTGTGCAGCACTCATGTGCATGGTAACGGTTTGCTGCCCGAGTTGAATCTGGCGGCTGAGTCTGGCTGGTTTATCCGGCATTAGTACGGTGTACAGCGTACTATCGTCCCGTACTTCACGCCAGTTGAATTTTGGAGAGCAGGCGTGAAGTGTAATGAGTACAAGGAAAAATGCAAAAACTCTAATGAATTTAGTGGTGCGCATAATTAATCCGGATCAGCAGAATCCGTATTGTAAGCGATGCTTTCGATTTTGCATTTGTGATTGTATTTCCCGATATTTACTCCAGAAGGTCAGGTTCTGCCATACACCCCGGATTGTTGTTTGCGACTGGCGACGCCTGAAACAGGCGCACTGCCAGCGCCACTCCGAGACAAAGCAGGACTGCACCTGCCAGTACCATTGGTGGTGGCAGCGTTCCGCGTAGCAGAAAGGCATAAAGCAGTGCTGCCAGTGTTTCAAATACGATGAGCTGGCCTGCGAGAGCAGTTGGCAGGTGTCGGCTGGAAAAATTCCATAATAGTGTACCAACCCAGGATGCCATGAGACCGATGACTAGCATGATCAGGCAGAACCGGCCTGCATCGGGCCCCAGCGGAGAGACCCATACGCCGCGTTGATGTGACTGAACCAGTGCATAAAGCAGTAACCCCAGCAGGGCGACAGGCAGAGTAGTGATGCCTTGTGCCGTTGCCCATGTGATGGGATGGATATGGTGGTTATGCTTTATATGGCGGCTATTCTGAATCGGGTACCAGGTCCAGGCAGCCAGTCCCGCCAGACTGCATCCTATACCGGTAAAATAGTTTTGCAGTGATCGTTGAGATGGATTATCTGTGATGTTACCCAGTTGTGACATTTCACTGATGTTGACGAAGATAATGCCGGTTAAAATAATCAGCAAAGGCCATAGCAGGTGCTTCCAGGGGATGGTTTCATGGGCTGCCTGGGACCGGTGTGAAGTCAGGTTAGAAAACAAGGAAATCCAGACCGGTAAAGTGCCGATAATCATAGTGGGCAGGGGAGCATCCGCCAGTTGAATGGCGCTGGCAAGTGCCGCGTAATAGGCGATATTTCCCACTAATGAAAGTTTGGCCGCCATGATCCAGTCGGCCCGGCGTAATCTGGCCAGCCCCCGGCGATCAGCCATGGCGACAACAAGGGCAATAAGACCAAAGGCGGTGTAGCGACCAAAGGACAGCTGCACACCCGAATATTCGGGTAACAGCAGCGGCACAATAAATACCAATCCCCACACCAGACCCGCACCGAGTGCGGTAACAATACCAGGTAGCATAATGGCAGCTCTAGAGGGACTCTAGCGCTAATAGCTCCTGAACGGTTTGGCGACGACGAATTTGTCTGATGGTATCCCCGTCAATCAATACTTCAGGAATCAGCGGGCGCGAATTGTAGTTGGATGACATGGATGCACCGTAGGCACCTGTATCGTGGAATACCAGTAAGTCACCGATTTCACATGCCGGCAGGTTCTGGCTGACGACCTCGCCGCCTTCTTCCTGTGTAAATACGTCGCCGGATTCGCATAGCGGGCCAGCTACTATGGTCGGGCGTAATTCACCCTGGCGGGGTGTTCCGTCGGGAGTATGTGCGGTAATGCGATGGAAACTGCCATACATGGCCGGCCGCATTAAATCATTAAAGCCTGCATCGACCAGTGCAAAAAAATTATCGCCTACCTGTTTTTGTGCGCGTAATTCAGAAACCAGCACGCCGGATTGTGCCACCAGAAAACGCCCCGGTTCAATTTCCATCTGAATGGTGTGGCCCAGATGCGCTTCAATTTCACGTCGTGTCGCATCCCACATCCGGAAGTAATGGTCGGTATCGACATCTTCTTCGCCATCGCGATAAGGAATCGACAAACCGCCACCAACAGAAATGGCTGAAATATCCTGACCACAGGCTTTGACCTGGGCAACCATGGCTTCGCACACTTGCTGCAAATGTGCGTAATCCACGCCGGAACCAATATGCATATGTAAGCCGACCAGATGTAAGCCGGTTTTTTGTATGGTCTGCATACACTCTTGCAGATGGGCGTGCCAGATTCCGTGTTTACTTTGTTCGCCGCCGGTATTGGTTTTTTTGCTGTGACCATGACCAAAGCCAGGGTTAATACGTAACCAGACCGGGTGACCGGGATGTGCCTGCGCCAGTTGTTCCAGCATTTGCGGCGATCCGCAATTGACCGGAATATTCAGTTCAGTCACGCGTGCAATGGTGGCGCGATCAAGTAAATCGGCAGTAAGTACAATCGGGGCATGGCCCGCAGCGCCGGGTTGATATCCGGCGATCAAAGCACGTTCAACTTCACCCAGTGATACCGAATCCACCATGACACCCTGTTCACGCATCAGATTCAGAATATGCGTATTGGAACAGGCTTTTTGCGCAAAGCGGATGACATCGAATTGGCGCAAGCGCGCAATCTGGCGACGAATAATCGCCGCATCGTAAATCCAGCAGGGAGTTTGAACTTGCGCCGCGATGTCCGCGATGTGTTGGTGCGTTGTCATGATGATAAAAAATAATCGTTAAAATAAGAATAGCCACTACTATATACGCTTATACGCTCATAAGTGGTTTTAGTATTGATTCTGCTATCGTCAGGTCTGATTATCTTCACTGCGGGATCTTGTTACCGGTAGTGTGCTTTGTTGGTCGGCGGGTTTTGGTACAGCATGCGTAAAATGGGCAAAACTCTCAAATTAGCGGATAATCATTGTCTTTACTTTTACTGTCGGCATGCCATGGGTAACTTGTTTTGTTTTAAATCGTACAAGCGTTTCTGGTCTTTCGTTTGGGCTGTAGCTGGTGCTGCATTTGTGTTGGCGCTGGCAGGATGTAGCCAGGAACCGGCTCCCCAGGTGAGTTTTACTGATTTACAGGGCAAAAAAATCGCTATGTCTGCATTACGCGGTAAGGTTGTGATAGTTAATTTTTGGGCCACTTCCTGTACTACTTGTGTGGCAGAAATGCCTGATATGATTAAATCCTATCAAAAATACCAGCCACAAGGTCTGGAGTATGTTGCGGTCGCTATGCAGTACGATCCGCCGAACTACGTCGTGAATTTTACAGAAACCCGTCAGCTTCCGTTTACCGTTGCTCTGGATGTTGATGGTAAGCTGGCGCATGCATTTGGCGATGTCAGACTTACCCCCACCACGTTTGTAATCGACAAACAGGGTAATATCATCAAACGCTATGTCGGCCCTCCGCAATTTGACGAGTTACATCAATTGCTTGAAAAAGCGTTAAAAGCCTGACACAGGAAAATGGCGGGAACAGCCTTGTTACCCGGGGTTTTCGCCTAATGCATACTAAAATGCTGTTCAATGAAATATTTCGCGATGAAGCCAACCATGCCGAAAGACAGGCCGAGAAAAAGGACGAAAGTACCAAACTTGCCGGCTTTGGATTCCCAGGCGAGATTCCCGATAATGACCAGCATAAAAATCATTAAACCAACTACACCAAAAGATAAACCGAATGAAGAAATTTGTTCTTCTGTATAACCCAAAAACATGACTGCCACTCCCGTTTCATAAAAGACTAGCTTAACGTAATAATACCTATTGTGTCGTTATTGTAATCATTATTTTTAATCAAAATTTATGCAAAACCGCTCCGGCAGCGTTATGGCCGCTTGGTAGTGAATCAGGAATGTGCGATATCAGCAATGATTTCATAGGAGCGTAGTCGTGCCTGGTGGTCGAAGACATCCGAGACGATCATGAATTCATCTGCTGAGCTTAACGATAGCAATTTTTCCATTCCGGAACGTACAGTTTGCGCCGAGCCAATGATGGAGTAGGTGAGCATGTGTGATGCCTGTGTTTTTTCTGACGGTGACCAATAATCGTCAATATCATTAATTGGTGGTTTGCTTAATCCGCGGGTACCCCGGCACATATCGGTGTAGGACATCTGCTGGGTGGTGGCCAGACGCCGTGCTTCTGCATCACTGTCAGCAGCAATAATATTGACACCAATCATGGCGCGTGGCGCATTAAGCTGCCTGGATGGCCGGAATTGATTACGATAAATGCGTAAGGCAGCCTCCAGTGAATCTGGCGCAAAATGCGAGGCGAAGGCATAGGGTAAGCCCAGCTCTGCAGCGAGTCGGGCGCCAAAGGTGCTTGATCCTAAAATCCAGAGGGGTACTTCGGTACCGGCACCTGGTACGGCGATAATGCGTTGATCTGGTACAGCAGGAGCAAAAAATGCTTGTAACTCTGTTACGTCCTGTGGAAATGCATTGCTGCTGGCGGGATCACGTCGCAGTGCTTGTGCCGTAGATTGATCAGTGCCCGGCGCTCTTCCCAGACCGAGGTCAATACGTCCCGGAAACAGCGTGGCAAGAGTGCCAAACTGTTCGGCAATAACCAGTGGCGAATGATTGGGTAGCATGACACCACCAGCTCCGACCCGTATTGTCCGGGTTCCTGCTGCGACGTGTGCGATTGCGACGGCTGTGGCGGCACTGGCAATGCCAATCATATTGTGATGTTCAGCCATCCAGAAGCGGGAATATCCCCAACCCTCAGCATGGCGTGCGAGGTCACGTGCGTTATCGAGCGCGATGCGTGCATTACTACCTTGTCTGATGCGGACCAGATCGAGAATTGAAACCGGGATCATACGTGCTTTCCTGTAGGTTTTATATGTATGTAATTATACAAATAATAAACACTTTTATTCTGGCGTAAATATATATCAGAAATTGTCCGTACCTTATTCGCTGAATCTTATATAAGCTAAGCAATAAGCCGGTTATAAGAGATAAAGAGCGCACTGTCTGCACAGTGCGCTCTTTATTATTTAAGGTATTACCCTGAAAATCAGGCGCTTAAACGTTTTTCCAGTTGCGTTTTTACGGTATTGAGTTCCGATGGCAAATGGTAGGCCAGTTTTTCAAATAACTCGCTGTGCAGTTTTAATTCAGCCAGCCAGGCATCTTTATCGATGGAGGTGATCGTGTTGAATTGTTCTTGTGTGAATTCCAGACCGTTCCAGCTCAAGTCGCTGAATTTTGGCGTAATACCGAAGATATTTTCAGTACCGGCAACCTGACCTTCCACGCGTTCCACTATCCATTTTAATACGCGCATATTGTCGCTGTAACCCGGCCAGACGAATTTGCCTTCGTCATCGGTACGGAACCAGTTGACACAATAAATTTTTGGTAATTCAGCAGGAGAAGCCGCTATTTTTTTGCCTATATTGAGCCAGTGCTGGAAGTAATCGCTCATGTTGTAACCCATGAATGGCAGCATTGCAAACGGATCGCGACGTACGACGCCTTGCTGGCCAACTGCTGCTGCTGTCGTTTCTGATCCCATGGTTGCGGCCATATACACACCCTCAACCCAGTTACGTGCTTCCGTTACCAGCGGTACTGTTGTAGAGCGGCGGCCCCCGAAAATAAACGATGAAATCGGTACGCCGGCAGGATCATCCCATGCTGAATCAATGACAGGATTTTGTGTGGCGGCGACGGTGAAGCGTGCATTCGGATGTGCTGCTTTACGGCCAGTTTCTCTGGCAATTGCCGGAGTCCAGTCTTTACCTTGCCAGTCGATTAAATGGTCTGGCGCCTGTTTGCTCATGCCTTCCCACCAAACGTCACCGTCGTCTGTTAACGCAACGTTAGTGAAAATGGTATTTTCAGTCAGGGATGCCATGCAATTGAAGTTGGTGGCGGTATTGGTGCCGGGAGCGACGCCAAAATAACCAGCTTCCGGGTTGATTGCATACAAACGACCATCCGCACCCGGTTTAATCCAGGCGATATCGTCACCGATCGTGGTCACTTTCCAGCCATCCAGCGCTGCTGGCGGAATCAGCATAGCAAAATTAGTTTTACCGCAGGCAGACGGGAATGCAGCGGCAACATAATGTTTTTTACCTGCCGGGGATTCTACGCCCAGTATCAGCATGTGTTCAGCCAGCCAGCCCTGATCACGTCCCATATTGGATGCAATGCGCAGAGCAAAGCATTTTTTACCTAACAAGGCATTGCCGCCGTAACCGGAACCATAAGACCAGATTTCACGGGTTTCAGGATAATGAACAATGTATTTAGTTGCGTTACAAGGCCATGCTACATCGGCCTGACCTGCTGCCAGCGGTGCTGCGACAGTGTGTACACACGGAACGAATTCGCCATCGGTGCCCAGAACGTCGTATACGGCTTTACCCATGCGTGTCATGATGCGCATATTGACCGCAACATAAGGCGAATCGGACAGTTCCACACCGATATGTGCAATTGGCGAACCCAGTGGGCCCATCGAGAAAGGAATGACATACATGGTACGGCCTTGCATGCAGCCATCAAATAAACCGGCCAGCCTGGCGCGCATTTCTGCAGGTTCCATCCAGTTATTAGTCGGGCCTGCATGTTCTTTTTGAGCGGAGCAAATATAAGTACAGTCTTCTACACGTGCAACGTCTGACGGATCCGAGCAGGCTAAATAACTGTTCGGACGTTTTTCCTGATTCAGTTTTTTCATGGTGCCGGAAGCGACCATTTGAGCACACAACAGATCGTATTCTTCCTGCGACCCGTCACACCAGAAAATGGAAGCGGGTTTAGTGATTGCGGCAATGTCTGCTACCCATTGTATTAATTTTTGTTGTTTTACGTGGGCCGGTGCATTGACCGCGACCTTGTTTGTTACTTGACTCATAATTAAAACTCCGATGCCGGGGGAATGCTATGTTGTGGGTGCGCAGAATCGTTGTTAATGAACACCAAAGCGTCACATCAACTTTTGGTCAATGCGACGATGGCTTTATTCTAAAACGACGAGTCTGACGGATATACTCAAGCGAGACTACAATGGGATGCAGCCAAGACAGAATAAGTAGCCAATTATTCTACCCCCAGGTTCTTGTTTGCAACAGGGGGTATTGTCATTAAATATCAAATAAACATTTTAAAATGATGAAAATTGCAATTTTAGATGATGTCCAGAATAGCGTTAAAAATCTGGCATGTTTTTCTCTGTTACACGAGCACGAAGTAAAAATATTTACAAATAGCGCTCGTGGCCTCGGGCAGCTGGCGGTGCGACTGGCTCCTTTCGATGCATTGGTATTGATACGGGAGCGTACTGTTTTTTCTCGTGCGTTATTACAGAAATTGCCAAAATTAAAACTCATTTCTCAGACCGGGAAGCTGAGTGCTCATGTTGATGTTGCGGCTGCGGCAGAATTGGGGATTACGGTTACGGAGGGTGTCGGTGATCCGACTGCGCCGGCAGAACTAACCTGGGCACTGATCATGGCATCCATGCGAAAAATTCCGCAATATGCGACGCATTTACGGGACGGCCTGTGGCAAACGGCATCCGTTAATCCACTCTACAATACACTGGGATCGGTCTTAAAAGGAAAAACGCTGGGCGTTTGGGGATATGGAAAAATCGGTCAGCTGGTAGCCGGTTTCGGGCGTGCATTTGGTATGCAGGTTTTAATTTTTGGACGTGAAGCGAGTCAGGCCAGAGCCGTTGCCGATGGATATAAAGTGGCAGATTCAAAGCGACAATTTTTTATGGAGTCGGATGTATTAACCCTGCATTTGCGGTTAAATGAAGACACCCGCGGTATTGTCCTGGACAGCGATTTTTTATGCATGAAGCCGGATGCTCTGTTTGTGAATACCAGCCGGGCAGAGCTGGTGGCACAGGGGGCGTTGCTGGCAGCAGTTTTACGCGGACAATCGGCAGCACTGGATGTGTTTGAATCAGAACCGCCGGCTCCGGATTCGCCGTTACTGCGTTGTCCGCATGTGCTGGCAACACCGCATCTGGGTTATGTGGAGCAGGCGAGTTATGAAATGTATTTTCGGGCCGCCTTTCAACACATACTTGATTATGCATCGACGCATCCTGCGGGAGGATGCCGGACTTAGTGCCCCCCGGTTTTTAGCGGGTGACATTAAGTCTGACAGTTTCCTTCTGTTATTGCTTACTTACATTGCAGAGGTAATTTACGATAAATGGTGTTGCGTGACACGCCAAGAGCTCTGGCTGTAGCGGAGATATTGCCGCCATTAGCATCCAATGATTGCTGGATTGCGGCAGTTTCCATTTGTTCCAGATTATTGCCGTTGGCGATCATCCATTTTGTGTCTTTTTCCGGTTGATGTGTTTGCGTTAGTTCTACGTCATCCAGGAAATCATCAGGTAAATGATGTTGTTGAATTTCATGTTCCTGATCCGCCATTACAATCGCGGTGCGTAACAGGTTGGTTAGTTGTCTGAAATTACCGGGCCAGCTATGCAATTTAAATAAATGCATAATTTCGGGTGACAACGTATAGCGGCCATTACTTGATTCTGCCATCAGAATTTTTTCAACAACAATTTCAATATCCGTGCGTTCACGTAATGGCGGCAGCTTGACCACCAAACCATTCAGCCGGTAATACAGATCTTCTCTGAACTCACCTTTGGCAATCATTTCCCGCAAATTGCGGTTGGTCGCACAAATTAATTCCACATTAACAGTAATTGATTTAGTACTGCCCAGCGGGGTAACCATGCGTTCTTGTAGTACCCGCAATAAGCGCGCCTGTAAACTGAATGGCATATCACCTATTTCATCTAAAAACAGGGTGCCGCCGTTGGCTTGCAGGATTTTCCCCACAGCGCCTTTTTTTCTGGCTCCGGTAAATGCACCGTCTTCATAACCAAATAATTCTGACTCAATGAGTGTTTCCGGTATGGATGCACAGTTCACTGCCACAAAAGGACCATTGGCCCGTGGCGAATCATTATGAATGGCTTGAGCCAGTAATTCTTTGCCTGTTCCTGTCTCACCTACTACCAGTATGGGGATGTCCCGTCCCAGTACTTTGGTTACTTTGTCTATCAGTGTCGCAACCTGCGGATCTCCGGTATTCAGGTAGCGTAGACCAGACATGCGGCGCGCTGTCTGATTGTTGCGGTTGCTGGTATTTGCGGTTGCCGGACCCGGGTATGTGTCATGGCTCATGTCATCACCGGCGCGAGCTAATCCTGCAGATTGATGGAAAGTCGTGTTAATTTGATGGAGTTGTGCACGGCCAAAAACATGTACGCCACTGGGCATGCATAAATTAAGCAATGCGGGTGAAGCAGTCCGGTAGTGGTCGAACAGTGCAGAAATCGATAAGCCAAATAGTGAGCTAAATGTTGTTGATTGTAATGCCTGCAGTGGTAAGCCCAGCTGGAACAAACCAATACGATTGGCGGAAATAAACCGTCCGTTAGATGAGAACGACGCAATACCCTCCATCAGGGTGCCGATGAATTCAGGTCTGGTGTTGAAGTGCAAAGTAAATGCATCGGGAAATGCAGCTAAAAAGAGCTGATTTTCAATCATTTGTGCTGACATGCGCACCAGTGCCATTGTGTGTTTATGAAAGCTGTTTTGATCGCCGGTAACGTCCAGTACCCCGATAACTTTACCCTGATGATCTACAATCGGCGAAGCAGAGCAAGTTAAAAAATGATTTGAAATCAAAAAGTGTTCATGGGCGTGTACCTGAATCGGTAGTTGCTCCACAATTGCGGTGCCGATGGCATTGGTTCCCTTGCTGGATTCGGACCAGGCTACTCCGGGTTTCAGTGCAACCCTGTCTGCTTTTTCTAAAAAATCGGCATCCCCCAGCGAATGTAATATCAAGCCGTTGACATCGGTGAGAATCACCATGTTATGGGTGTTGATAATCTGGTCAAATAACGTTTCCATGACCGGTAAGGCGTGTGTATGTAAACTACGATTTTGCTCAAGTAGTATGGTGAAATCAGCTTTGGCAATCGGACTGAAATCGGGCATTTCCATTTCGGAAAGTCCATGTGCGGCAGAGCGTTGACGTGATTGTTCTATCATCATGCTTGCATTGGAAGCAGATACCATGCCATGTGGCTTCATTAAATCTCTCCTGCGTAGTGTGCCGGCCAGCCCCGGGCCGGACGCCTGATTAGCGGCGTGTCAGTCCCGACATGGGTGCGGCCAGTTGTCTCTGGTTATATTTTTAAAATACGATGTATTTATTACGCTTCGCTCATCATTTTCTCAGTGGCCTTGCGTTGCGCCACATTGAGTGCTTATCCATTTCAGCATATCTGTTGAAAGTAAAATAGTGCCCGGTGATTTGACTTCACTGTTGTTATTGCTACTGAATGTAGCACCTGTTCATAAATAGAGCAATACGCATTACAGACTACAGTGAAATCAGTTGCTGCATAGCGGGTTAGTCGCGGGGGGGAATGCATACCTCACACCTCCCTGTAATGATGTTCGGCGCGAACAGCGGCAGGCCGCTGCCTGATGGTGAGAGCCGTTTTTTTCGAAATCTTATCAGAAACAGCGGGCTATTAATTGTAAAAGAAATATAATTTTTAACAAGAATGCTGATAAATTTTATTGCGCGAAGCTGGTATTGCATGAGTAAAGTTTGACCTAAATCATAGCGTTAGTTTGGATGGCACGACAATTGCTCATCGTTATACAAACAGGTTCACACTTTATGGAGGAGAATGTATGAAAAAGAGTAACTTTATTATTTCCGCTGGTTCCTTGCTGGCGACAGCTTTGGTCGCATCGGTCGCATTTGCCCATGGCGATGTTACACCGCAGCCGATTGATACCAAAACTTTACCTACTTTGGGTGCGGAATGGCTGGACAAAAATCCGTACACCGGACAAGCTGAAGCGATTAAGGTCGGTACCGCAGCATTCGCTGAAAACTGCGCACGTTGCCATGGATTGCAGGCGCAATCAGGTGGTATTGCTCCCGATTTGCGTTACCTGGATCGCGATTGTCTGGATATTAAATCTCCGGCCAAAAAAGAAGCATGTTATGCCGATACAGATAAATATTTTCTTGTATCTATTCGTCATGGAAAAGTCAGAAATGGCGCGGTCTACATGCCTCCGTTCGAGGGTATCCTGAATCAGGAAGCAATGTGGTCGATTAAAGCTTATCTGGCTACATTACGCATGGCTCCGCAATAATTTTTTTGCGGCGAATCTCTGGCAGGATCATCGTGAAATAGCGGGAAACCAGCTTAGGCCCGGGAGACAATATTGTGCTTAAAAACAACAGAACAGCAAACAGTCAGGTGAAATAGCATGATGAATACTTTATACAAAACCCTTGCAGGGATTGTGGTTACGGGATGCTTGTGGTCGGCATCGGTACAGGCACAAGTGCCGGCTGCAGGCATTAAAGCGGATGGCATGTTAAAAGTCGCGATCTATAATGATTTTGCCCCGTTTTCAAACAATGCAAATGGTATCGATGCCGATCTGGCTGCGGCTCTGGCCGTCAAACTCGGGCTGAAACTAAGCTTGTTGCCGTTTCCTGCCGGTGATGATGTTGATGAAGATCTGCGCAACATGGTGTGGAAAGGGCATTACCTTGGTTATGGCCCGGCCGATGTTATGTTGCATGTGCCGGTAGAGTCAGTATTGCAGGCGCATAACGATAAAGTAACTATTTTTGCTCCATATTATCGCGAAGCAGTCCGCCTGGTGGTTGATACCCGCAAAGTGCCGAATTACGAGTCAATTAATTCGCTGGAAGGTAAGAAAATCGGCGTTGAAAAAGTGTCGATCGGTGCGGTATTAATGCTGGGTGCAGAAGACGGTAAATTTCGCGATGATGTGAAAATTTTACCATCGGCCACAGAAGCGCTGGAAAAACTCAAAGCGGGTGAATTGGATGGTGTCGTTGCCAATCGTTCGGAGATTGATTCCGTACTGGGCAAAGACGCTAATTTTCAGATGAATGAAATTGCCTTTCAACGTTTGCCGGTGAAGGGCTGGCTGGTGGGTATGGCTGTGAAAAAAGATAATGCAGTGCTGATTAAGGCATTGCAAGATGCTACGAACGAATTGATTGCATCTGGTCAGATGCGTCAGATTTTTGCGCAGCATGGTGTGCAGTTAGTTTTGCCGTAACGGTTTCTCCTTTTATAACTTGACTAGTCGTCTGTGGGTGGTTCGCGGCGATTAGTCAGTTTTTTTTGTAAAATTTATGGTGTTTTTATTGCCGGCAAGAGGTTTTTGTCGGCTTTTATTTTTTGTGGAATGTATATTACATAGTATCCGGGACCGGATTGTTCTTAGTTCAGATGAGTCCGGTTCAGCATGCTTAATTTCTGCCGGATCTTTTCAGGCACAAGTTGTTTTTGTATGTGCGTCTGAGGCTTTCGTATTCTGCTCATGCAAGTTTGACTGAGCAAGAGTGAATGCGATTCTGGGCACAGGTATAGTCTGCTGCTATGCCGGTAATGGCAATAATCTGCGCATTGCGGTCTGGTGGCAGGGTCATCATAGCCGGCTATGGGATGGCGGCACTAAGGCCTTTGCTGAACAACGCTGAATATAATTGAATACAAGGGCTTCAGAGCCCGGTGTATTATGTGCGGAAAGTATTGATGGGGGAGTGGTGACCGGGTGCTTGTTTTAATCACAGCGTGATGGATCCGGGCAAAAAAAAAACTGACGAAAACAAGGTCAGTTTTTTTTCGGCCGGATATCAGCTAACTGATATCCGGCCAACTTCTCACCGGGGTGAAGGTTTATTTCGAGAACAATTTAAAGACCCATACGGAGCCGCCTTGTTCAAGGAAATTAACCTTGCTTGCTACTTCACCGCCCCACAATGGTACTGCGCCGCCCCAACCGGAAACTACAGCGATGTATTGCGTATCGCCTTCTTTCCATGTTACAGGAGGAGCTACTACGCCTGAACCAGTCTGGAATTTCCACAACTCTTTACCGGTTTTAGCATCAACAGCTTTCAGGAAGCCTTCAGGTGTACCGTAGAATACCAGGTCACCGGCAGTTGCCATTACACCACCCCATAATGGCGCATTGTTTTTGATTTCCCAAACAATTTTGCCTGACTTAGGATCAATAGCGCGCATTGCGCCAATGTAGTCTTTATTCAGTGGATGAATAGTAAAGCCTGCACCCAGGAACGCGCCGCCTTTTTTGTAGGAAACAGGTTCATTCCAAATGTCCATGCCCCATTCATTCGCTGGCACATAGAACAATTTTGTTTTAGGGCTATAGGCCATTGGCATTTGATTTTTAGCGCCCAGGAAAGCAGGAGCTGCAAATACGGTTGCGCCTTTTTTACCGGCTTCGCCTTTGGTCGGATCGCCAGGACGGCCAGAATCGATATAGTTAGGACGACCTGTTTTCAGATCAATACCTGATGCCCAGGTGATTTTTTTGACGAATGGGAAAGCATTTTGCAGCTTACCGTTATTCGCATCAATCACGTAGAAGAAGCCGTTACGATCTGCCTTACCACCGTAGCGTTTACCATCCATATCGAAGGTAACAAATTCATTTACGCCATCATAATCCCAGCCATCGTGCGGAGTTGTCTGATAGCTCCATTTGATTTGCCCGGTTTCAATGTCCAGTGCTACGGTAGAAGCGGAGTACAAGTTATCGCCAGGACGCAAATGGCTGTTCCATGGTGCAGGGTTACCTGTACCGAAGTAAGCTAAGCCGGTTGTCGGATCAAATGTACCGCCGAGCCAGGTTGCGCCGCCACCGGTTTTCCATAAATCGCCAGGCCATGATTTGTTGGTAACGCCAGTAATGCCGTTTTCTGTTTTATTGCCGTCTTTGTCATATTTGTAACCCATATGACCTTCGATCATCGGACGTGTCCAGACCAGTTGACCTGTGCGCGGATCACGCGCTTCGACGCGACCGACTACACCGAATTCACCACCGGATACGCCGGTCAGCAATAAGCCTTTAGCGATCAATGGCGCTGCAGACATGGAGTAGCCAGCCGAATATTCATCGACTTTTTCTTTCCATACGATCTTACCTGTGTCTTGATCCAGAGCGATCAGTTGTGCATCCAGAGTACCAAAGATAACCAGGTTGTCATACAGTGCAGCACCACGATTGACCACATCGCAGCAAGGCATAATGCCGTCAGGTAAACGATGTTCGTATTTCCACAGTTTTGCACCGGTTTTGATATCAACCGCAAAAATGCGGGAATATGAACCGGTGATAAACATTTTACCGTTGTAAATCAACGGTTGAGATTCTTGACCACGCTGTTTTTCACCGCCGAACGAGAATGTCCAGGCCGGTACCAGGCTGCTAACGGTTTTAGTGTTAATTTGAGTCAGTGGCGAGAAGCGTTGTGCTTGTGTGCCCATCCCCCAGGACAAAACGTTGTCAGGCGCTTTGGCTGTAATCATTTCATCGGTAACGCCTGCCGCTTGCACGGAAAACGTAGCTCCCATCATCATACTGAGTGCCAGGCCGGTTAACTTTTTATTCATGTCATCCCCCTAATTATTATTGAAGCGTTTAATTCGGTTTTTTAACTCGATAGTGCATTTATTACTGTTGCTGTAATAAATTATTTCTGATGAAAAAAACGGCATGCCAAAGTAATCCCGGCATGCCGTTTTTATCAGCTATTTAGAAAAAACCCAGTGCATTTGGGCTGTAGCTGACCAGCAGATTTTTGGTTTGCTGGTAGTGATCAAGCATCATTTTGTGATTTTCGCGACCGATACCAGATTGTTTGTAACCGCCGAATGCAGCATGTGCAGGATACAGATGGTAGCAGTTGGTCCAAACACGGCCAGCCTGGATAGCACGACCCATGCGGAATGCGCGTGAACCGTCACGTGTCCACAATCCTGCGCCCAGACCGTATAAAGTATCGTTGGCGATTTCGATAGCGTCAGCTTCATCTTTAAATGTTGTTACTGAAACTACTGGTCCAAAAATTTCTTCTTGGAAAATGCGCATCTTGTTGTTGCCGAAGAAAACAGTAGGTTTAACGTAGTAACCAGTGCTCAATTCGCCGTCTAATTCATTGCGTTCGCCGCCGATCAGTTTTTCAGCGCCTTCTTTTGTGCCGATATCCATGTAGGACAAGATTTTTTCCAGTTGTTCCAGGGATGCCTGAGCACCGATCATGGTGGACTTGTCGAGTGGATTACCTTGTTTGATGGCAGCAACGCGTTTGATGGCGCGTTCGATGAAACGTTCGTAGATGGATTCCTGAATCAGTACACGTGAAG
>CAIWPG010000026.1 GCA_903914535.1 uncultured Oxalobacteraceae bacterium | reverse complement strand
TGCGAACATCAATACCGTCTTTAAAATAGCCTCTGGCGACTTCTTTAAAAGGTAAAAAACCGTGGCGATCTTCACCGTAATTGACGAAACATGCTTCAAGGGAAGGTTCAATCCGGGTGATTACGCCTTTGTAAATGTTTGATTTACGTAATTCACGGCCGGCGGTTTCAATATCAATGTCGATGAGCTTTTGTCCATCAACGATGGCCACGCGCAATTCTTCTTGCTGTGTGGCATTAAACAACATGCGTTTCATTTTTTACTCCGTGACCTGATGGTCATCTTTATACAGCGCCGCTACGGTGAAAGGCGCCTTTAAAACATTGGGATGCACGCAGGGGGAGAATTCAGGATAAAAGAAATTTACGCATGGCAATAAATGCAGCATGTGCGCCAAGCATGAGTGACGGTTTTACCGAGTGCACACGTCCCTGTAGTTAGTTATGAATCTGTCAATGTTAATATAGTAAATTACATTAATAACAAGGAAAGAACTATCATAAACACTCATCTCCAGGCGATGCGCAACTTGACTGTGCGTGTCACTTAAGCGTCTTAATATCGGATATGCCTCGTAAGCACCACCGCAACGGACACCACGCCATCTGCAAAATTCAGCCAGCTCATCAAATGAGGGAGAAGTTTGCACCGGCGCTGCACTGCACAGCTTGTAAAAATCGGTAAAACGGTAAACTATCAACCAGGCAGCATACCCAACGTGAGTAACTGCTGCCCGATAAAATTCTTAAAATCCTAACTACTCCAACCAAATCCCCGGCAACTGATAACTTACATCTATGCCCTGAGAAGGTACGTACACATCTTTTCAGTCGAATTTGCAAATAGGCGAGGCCGACTGACGCGCCACTGTGTAGAATGTCCTCTTTTATTCCAACACAAGCAATTTATCTTAAATTGCGAAACAATTATATATTCAAAATGAAGGACTTAGCTAAATTTTCTGGGAAGTCGCATGAAAAGGTTGTTGCGCACGCGCCTTTACCTGTCTCATCGGCTGGTTCCCAAGTACAAATGCTCACCATTTCGTCAGAAGAGGCCGGGCAGCGCATTGACAATTTTTTATTAAAAATTTGTAAGGGCGTTCCTAAAAGTCACGTATACCAAATCCTGCGTTCAGGACAGGTTCGTGTCAATAAGGGGCGTATTGATCAATTATACCGGCTGGTTGCAGGAGATGTGGTTCGGGTGCCGCCGGTACGGATGGCGGAAGCCAAGCCCAACACAGCCCCCGGTGCCGAATTTACTATTCTGTTTGAAGATGCACATTTGTTGATTATCGACAAACCAAGTGGTGTGGCTGTACATGGCGGTTCCGGGGTATCTTATGGTGTAATTGAGCAATTGAGGACTGCACGACCTGACGCCAAATTCCTGGAATTGGTACACAGACTGGACAGAGACACCTCAGGCGTGCTGTTATTAGCAAAAAAACGCTCTGCCTTGACCAGTTTACATGAGCAAATGCGGGATGGCGTGACAGATAAACGCTACCTGACGCTGATTCATGGTGAATGGAAAAATCAGCGGCAGCATATTAAACTGCCTTTGCACAAATATACCGCAGCGGATGGTGAAAGGCGGGTAAGGGTGCAGGCAGATGGTATGGCCAGCCACACTGTATTTAGTTTAATCCGGCATTATGGCGAATTTGCCTTGCTGGAGGCGGAATTAAAAACCGGACGGACGCATCAAATCCGTGTCCACCTTTCTGCCAGTGGTTTTGCGATTGTCGGTGATGACAAATACGGTGATTTTGCTTTAAATCGTCAGTTGTTAAAGCCACAAAGTAATCGTGG
>CAIWPG010000025.1 GCA_903914535.1 uncultured Oxalobacteraceae bacterium | reverse complement strand
CTGCATGCGAGTCTATCGGCCGTATGATGACAGGAAAACTGGCGCCGTTTAAATGGTGCGCGAGTCGTTGTGCCGGGGTACTGTCTTGCTCCTGGCCGGTATTGCCGGCGGAATTGTTTTGTGCAGGATTCAGTACATAGCTCAGTGCTGCACGTGACAGACGTACTGTAGGCGGCATGGAAATGCCGGGCAATCCTGTCAGTTGTGCGTAACTTGCATCGCGTGAGAGTTGTGCGATACGGCAGGCACGATTAATAACCGGTCGGTGCCAGTGACTCAGCCGCTGTTCCAGTTGGGCTAATAAAGCCTGATTCTGGTCAGATTCACCGATCGCCACGTACAGCACATCATGTTCAGGCAAATGGTCTGGCAATTGCATAGTTGGAGTGATGTAAACCATATCCAGACTGATCTGGCTGCCTTCAATTAAAAATTCGACGGGTGAGTTGGCCATTAAATCACCCGGGCCAAGGACGGCCAGCATACGCAGTCTGACGGGCGTGTCAGCACGCGGGAAGTGAAATATTTGCTGTGTTTTAATCGCCAGTGTCTGCATAGTTAAGGCGACTTGCGGTGAGCCGCGCAAGATCAGAAAAACCGACATATCCATGAGGGCATTGGCATCAAATGGGTTGGCTTGTATACGAGCCAGTAACCCTTCTGCAACGCTGGCAAGGTCGCCATTGTTAAATGCCATCGTCATTAAAACAGGTAAGCCGATTAACGGAGCATTGCTCCCTGCCGGCTGTGCTGGTTCTGTTGCCTGAGATTGCGGTTGCGGCTCTTGGGCGGCGGTAGCGATTTCATTCATGATGATGATCTGGTAGTGGAACCTGGATGGGTGGCGAGTGCGTCGCCAAGGCGTAATGTGGCTTCAATCAGTTTATCGATATCGCTACGGTTGGTGCGATGGTTGACGATGGCTACCCGTATGGCAAACTGCTGGTTTACCGTGGTGCTGGATGGCGCGGCAATTCCTGATTCTTGCAATGCAATCACCAGATCGCTGTTGAGTTGATCCAGTTGCTGTTCTGAGCTGCCTAAAAAGCGGAAGCAGACAATATTTAAATTGACCGGAGCCAGTAATTCAAGGCGGCTTTCCGCTTCAATGTGTTGTTTCAGGTATTGTGCCAGTTCACAGGTGTTTTCGATAATCCGGCCTAATTTGTCAGCGCCGAAAGTGGCGATGGTAAACCAGGTTTTCAGTGCGCGGAACCCGCGTGATAAATCCGGGCCCATATCGCAAGGCCACGGTGATCCTGCTGCCATGCCTTGCTGCTCGCGTTTTAAATAGCTGGCCGGTGCACTGAAGGTGTCCAGTTGCTTAGCCTGATCGCGAACCAGAATATAACCTGCATCGTAGGGAACCTGCCCCCATTTATGAAAGTCGAAGGCGATGGAGTCGGCCAGTTCTATGCCGCGTAAGCGTGGGGCGATTGCTGGCGATAACATGCCCAGTGCACCGTAGGCTCCGTCAATGTGAAACCAGAGTTGTTCTTGTTGTGCTATTTTTGCTAAGGCAGTCAGGTCGTCTATTGCCCCTACATCCACCGTGCCGGCTGAACCGATAACCAGGAAAGGTTGTAACCCGGCCTGCCGGTCGGCCAGTATGGCGGTCGTCAGCGCCTGCTGGTCGATCTGATAACTGGCATTCATCGGAATCTGGCGCAGTGCCGCGGTACCGAATCCGGCCATATCCATTGCCTGGCTGACGCAGCCGTGCGCTCCTGCCGATGTATAGGCGGTTAAGTGTTGCAAGCCGTTAGTATTTAGTCCGTCGCGTCGTACTGTCGTTCCTAATTGTGTGGTACGGGCAATAAGCACAGCAATAAAGTTGGCGATTGATGTTCCGGTGACAAATAAACCGCCAGCACTGGCCGGAAAGCCGAATAATTCGCGCATCCAATGCAGAATTTGTTGTTCGACGGCGAGTGGAATTTGATTGCGGCCGCCGACATTGGCATTTAATCCGGCAGTCAGCATTTCTGCAATCATGCCTGTCGGTGTGCCTCCTCCCTGAACCCAGCCCATAAAGCCGGGATGGGCATTACCGATGACGTAGGGGGCAATCTCGGTCATAAAGCGCTTATGCAGTTGCTCCAGAGGCGTAGGTGCATGTGGCAGTGTCTGACAAAAACGCGCGCGTATCTCAGTGGGCGCAGCTTGCCATACCGGGCGCTGGCGTAGTTGTTCGGTGTAATCCAGCATATCATCGAGCATGGTATGCGCTTGTGCGCGGAATGCCTGCCAGTCGGATGGGTCGAGTGTGTCTTGAGAATGCACCGCGCGCCTTTTAAGTTGGTGGAGACGTATTATCGTTATTATTCACTATCGCGGTCAAAACATAACTGCAGAGTAGCGCCGTTTTTTTAGGTTTTTTTATGGTTTTCCGTTAAATTGCAAGGTAGCCGGGGGTTAACGCCACAGGTATTTGGTATCATGCCTGACTTTACAGGGGGTGCAGGTAATATGAGTGAATTATTTGGCAGGCAAGAAGCCGGTTGTGCAGGCGGGCCGGCCGGTGAACCCCCGGCGTCATCGCGTCCTGATACGCCATGTGTTGCCGTTTGTTCTACTACATTCGATGAGGTCTGTCGTGGCTGCGGGCGTACCGTAACCGAAGTGGCAACCTGGGTGGTGATGGATGCAGAAGCGAAAGAGCAGGTGTGGCTGCGAATTTTATCTGAGGGATATCCGCGCAGAAACGGGTAGCACAGCGTTGCCTGATTAAGAGCCTGTGGCTGACAGCCGCTTGCGCAGATTGGCTTCCGTCTGCCATTGCAGTTGCAATGAACTGGCTGATACCTGAGAGTGCAGCTGCTCGCTGGTTTGTCCTTCCTGTGCCTTTATCAGGCGATGTAACTGCATGCTGTCCGGCTGCATGGTGCCATAAAAAGTGACGTAGTTGTGCTGCTGAATAAGCATGGTCGGAAAGTTATCGATGTCCAGATCGCCGACTACTTCGGCCTGGTCTTCAATGTCTACCCACAGAAATAATAATTCAGGGTGCTGGTCGGCAAGAGCATCAAATTTGGGGCGAAATGCCACGCATACATCGCACCATGCTGCGCATAAGCAGGCGATGATGGTCTGATGTCTGGCGAGTTCCTGGTCCAGTGAAGTGGCACAGGTATGGTTAAGGTCTAGGCTGGGCATGGCCGAATTTTACCCTGATTATGTTTTAAATGGTGAGTCACATCATAATTGATGTAATTTTACCATTTATTTGTGCTTTTCTGATGCCTGAATTTGCATCGGTGTCTGTTTAATGCCGGTTCCATGTGTATTAACTCAGCTTAAATTCAACTTAAATTCAACAGATACCCTGGTCGTAAAGGTAAAATGCAGCCTATGTCTATTATTCTATCTATTGAAACTTCTTCCGAGCTGGCATCGGCAGCCTTATTGGTTGGTCAGCATGTTACGCAACGCCAGACTACGGGGGTCACTAATCATTCACATGCCATTTTACCCATGGTGCAAAGCCTCCTGGCTGAAGCCGGATTATGTTTGTCCGATTGTGATGCCATTGCGTTTGGTGAAGGGCCCGGCTCATTTACCGGAGTGCGCACTGCTTGCGGTGTTGTGCAGGGACTGGCGTTTGGCACCGGTTTGCCTGTCATCCCGGTTGTGACGCTACTGGCACTGGCCGAAGCCTGTCGCCGTGCTACAGGTGCTGTGCATGTACTGACTGCACTGGATGCGCGCATGGGTGAAATTTATTGGGCTCAGTATTATTATGCGCATGGTGAGGGTGTCACCGGCGGCTGGCAGGTCGTATCGGCACCGGCACTGTGCGCGCCATCCATGCTGATACCTGTGCCGACATCGGAATCAGGTTCATTTACCGGTCTTCGTTTGTATGGCAGCGGTTTTGCCGCTTATCAGGATCAATTTTTACTGTCAGCCGGACTCATGGCTACCGCGCAGCAAGCCTTGCCGGAAGCCAGTGCGCTTGCCTGGCTGGCAGATATTGAATTCAATGCCGGTCATTGTCTGGGAGCCGGGCAGGCGCAACCACTGTATTTGCGAAATAAAATTGCACTTACCATAGCAGAACGGCGTGCGGCGGCGGAGTTGAAAAAATCATGAATACGCCTGGTCAGCTGGTGTTTGATTATATGCAATTGCCGGATCTGGATGAGGTGATGTCGATTGAAACAGCGGTGTATCCGCATCCGTGGTCCAAAGGGAATTTTGTTGACTCTCTGCGCTGTGATTACGATGCCTGGGTAGTGCGTCGCAGCTTATGTCCTGATGGTATATTGCCAGAGAGTGGCTGTGCAGATAATCAGTTACTTGGGTATTTTTTGCAGATGCCGGTAGTGGATGAAATGCATTTACTTAATGTGGCGGTGGCGGGGGCAGTGCAGGGTCAGGGGATCGGCGTTGCTTTGTTAACACACATGGCAGCAAATGCCAGGCTGCGGGAGATGGAATCAGTTTTGCTTGAGGTACGAGCCTCGAATCAGCGCGCCATCGCTATTTATCAGGAGTTTGGTTTTGCTTATATAGGTCGCCGTAAGGCTTACTATCCGGCCGGACTGACGCCGGATGATCCGGCACGGGAAGATGCACTGGTTATGCGTCTGATGTTGCGTCATATTCATTCGTCGTAATTCAGTCGCGGTTAATGCGGCATCGCTATGATTGTTGCTGTCTCGGGAAGTCAATTCTATGTTATTAAGCTTGTTAAATGAAATGTCGGTCGGGCCCTTGTGGTTGTTGCGCACACCACCGGTGCCGTCATTTGCCTCTGTTCCTGATGCGGAGCTGCTTTCCCGGACGGATGGCAGTGAGTTTGTCAACGAATCGGTTTCTGAATCTGTTGCTGAACCCGTCTTTCATTCTGTCTCCGGCAGGATTGCCGACATTGATCCGGGTAGTTTTATGCCAGGTATTCAGCCGTCGGATAACATATCCGATACTGGTCATTGTCTGGTTTGCGGTAATGGCTGGCTGGCTGACGGTGTGCAAGACAGTGATGCGCTGGTGGTGCTGGCAACAGCATTAAGCAATCCGCCTGAACAGCAATTGCTTGCGCAGTGTTTGTGGGCAGCCGGCTGGCGTGAGCCTCAGGTTTGCTTTGCATTGCATGCCGCTTGTTCTGATCAGGCGTCAGTGGCATCACTGGCTGCGCTCAGGGCACAGATTTCCCGGCAATGCCCGCAGGTGATTGTGGTCTTCGGTGCGACGGCAGCACAGTGGCTGATAGCGGATGACAGATCAGCTCCGGTGTTACGTGGCGAGTCTGGTCATTATGCTAATGTCAGGGTGGTGGTGACACATGACTTGCCGGAGCTGATCAGTAAACCCGCATTAAAGGCAGAATTGTGGGCGGATCTTTGTCTGGCGCAGTATGGCCTTGAGTAATGACCTTACGTATCCAGATACGCAGTCCGGTGAGTATGTTTCGTGTCAGTTGAGGTTTCAGCAACGCTGGCCGCACTTAACCGATCCGCATGTACGCAGTCTGGCCTGGTTGCTGGATGCACCCGATTTATTACATGCGGGTCATCAGCGCTGGAGCGGACGTCTGGCGCATTTGCCGGTGATGTGTCCTGCGGTTGCTGACTGGCTGACGGGTCTGGATCACCGTCCGCAGGCACTACTCACTTTTCTGGCATTGCACCCGCATACGCGTTTAGGTCATTATGCCGAAAATTTAATGGCGTTTTATTTTGCCTGGCGCGGTGAGCTGGTTGCACAGGGTGTGCAGGTTCGCGCACAGACGACGATAGGCGAGTTTGATTTTTTATTGCAGTCAGACGCAGGCTTACAGCATTGGGAATTTGCGTGCAAATTTTATTTGCTGGCGCCGCAATTGGCTGGCACCGCACGAAAAATGGTTTCATCATTTTCGTTGCCGCCACCGGCAGATCAGCTGATGGATTATGTCGGGCCCAATTTATCCGACAATCTGGGGGATAAAATCCATAAAATTTTAGAGTTGCAACTGGCTTTGGGGCAGCATCCTGCAGCGCAACCTTATTTACCTGCGCCATTGCTTGCTGCCAGAGCCTGGCTAAAAGGCTGGCTGTTTTATCCTGTACATTGTCCTTCGCCTGATAACTCGTCTGATACGCTGGTGCCGGATAGTATCTCGCCTCAGCATTGTCGTGGTTTATGGTGCCGCGTGGCTGAATTGCCCTACGTGTGTGGCAGCCTGAGCAGGAAAGCTGGCGGAGCAGGGGATACTGATTTCAGCAGTGATTATTTTCACATTTTGTCGCGATTAAACTGGCTGGCCCCGGCTAAAGTCCATCCTTCGGAAGTGCAGAATGGGCTATCCCTGCAGGCTTATTTGCATCGGTATTTTTTAACGGATAACCGGCCGGTGCTGGTAGCGCAATGCAAAGAAGCCGGTGCGTTTCTGGTGGAGCAGCAACGCATTTTTGTGGTGCCGGATGACTGGGGCAGCAATGATGGTGCTTATTCACGCAAAAATTGATTGGCTAATCATTTGTGGTGGCGACTATTTTTTGTTAAGCACATTATCCGTAACGTTGCTTGTCTCATGCTATTTTTTCCGCACACTTTATTCCTGAGGGGGGAATTCCCCCCTCCATTAAAAAGGAAGCGATAAAGCAAGGCTCAGGCCGCGACAGCCGGTTTTTTCTCCGGAATGCCGTCATTTACAATCAGACCGATACTAATGCCGCTGCTCGCCAATAAGTGCCAGTGAGTCATGCTCTGCCTGATTGCAGCGGTGCTTGCGCATGACCAGTAAGGTGGCCAGTGATACGAACGCACCAAAGGCAACGATGATGATATTGATATCCAGTTTGAATTTAACCATGAATGTGTACAAGGCCATCATGATCAGGATGGAGACGTTTTCATTAAAGTTTTGCACCGAAATCGAATGTCCCGCACTCATCAGTACATGGCCGCGATGTTGTAATAATGCATTCATTGGGACCACGAAATAGCCGGACAGGGCACCGATTAAGATTAGTAAGGGGTAGGCGATCCAGACGGAATGGACTAAGGTCATCGAAATAACGACCAGGCCCATGGCAACACCGAACGGCATAACAGACAGTGATTTTTTAAGCGGTACATAACGACCGGCAGCAACCGCACCCATCGCAATGCCGATAGCCGATACCCCCGGAATCACTGCGGCTTTATCCAGTGGCAGTTGCAGTGATACTTCCGCCCAGTGGATGACCAGAAATTGCAATACAGCGCCGGCTCCCCAGAACAGCGTAGTGATCGCCAGTGAAATTTGTCCCAGTTTATCGTGCCATAAGGTTGAACAGCATTGCCCGAAATCTGTCAGTAACTTAACCGGGTGAACGGCTTGCTTCGGATAGCGCGCCCCTGTGTCCGGGATGTACAGGTTGAATAGTGTGGCGATCAGGTAAGACAGCATGATGATGCACAGAGCGGCTTCTAATGGCGTGTTGATGCCAAGGTGAATATTGGGAACTTCTACATGCAGGAGTAATGCGGAGATGTGCGGATTGATTAATGCACCGCCTAATACAGAACCCAGGATGATGGAGCCGACCGTAAGGCCTTCAATCCAGCCATTTGCCGCTACTAATTTTTCTGGTGGCAGCAGTTCAGTCAGGATGCCGTATTTCGCAGGAGAGTATCCGGCGGCACCGATTCCCACCACACCGTAGGCAATAAGCGGGTGTACCTGTAAAAACATTAAGCCACAACCAATTATTTTGACAATGTTCATCAGGAACATGACCTTGCCTTTCGGCCGGGAGTCAGAAAATGCACCGACAAAGGCAGCCAGTGCCACATAGGACATGACAAAAAAGAACTTAAGTAATGGCGTCATCCAGCCGGGAGCATTGATCGTCGTTAAGGCAAAGAACGCAGCAATGAGCAGTGCGTTGTCGGCGAGCGAAGAAAAGAACTGCGCTCCCATGATGGTATAAAAACCACGATTCATAAGTTGGTTATCTCAAAGCGAATTAACATTCGGAGCTTTATACCATGAAAAACCGGTAAGTCGCGCATTTAGGGGCATTGTGGGTAACAGAATATAAAATGCACAGAGTGTTTGCCTTTTTTTAATTGTTATAAATCAATAAAAATGATTTTAATTGTGTGTTTCTGCTATTGGTTGTTATGCATCCCAGTCTTGGAGTTGCATTATGGTAATCGTGATGTATTTACTAATCCGCACTGTTTTGGGCGGTGCTCATGTAGAATGTGGCCTTCTTTCCTTATTAAAAGCGACTCTTATGCCAAGACCAATTTTCGCAACTATTCATTTATCCGCACTCCGGCACAATCTTTCTCTGGCTCGCCGTCATGGTGGTACAGCTAAAGTATGGGCCGTTGTAAAGGCTAATGCTTACGGACATGGATTAGTGCATGCAG
>CAIWPG010000024.1 GCA_903914535.1 uncultured Oxalobacteraceae bacterium | reverse complement strand
CATTTTTTGATAACGAGTGTCGCTCGAGTGATACACGATCCACAACGGCTTCAATCGCTGAATTAATTAACTCAACAATGAGAATAAAAATTAACACCACGGTCAATAACAGCTTTTGATATGCAGAGACAGGCAGGAATAAAGCGATGATCACCCCGATAACCACGACGACCAGTTCCTGACGAAAAGCATGCTCATATTTCCACGCTGCCTTAAAACCATCTATTGAGTAAAACATGGCTGAAAATATACGTTTAATACCGCCGCGGCTTTTAAACTCACTCACATTATTCGGCAAATTTTGTTCTGGCATGCTATCCAATCTTCCAATGAGAAACATCACGCTTCAATAAAAATCCAGATTATTTCCTTTGTCCATACAGAAATAACACGATACTTTATTAAATTAATGGCAAAATAAAATACCGAAAATTCGCTACCACCTGCCTGCGAATGCCACATTCTACCCTCCAGACAGCCACAAATACCGTTAAAAAAAAGCTCAGATGTCTCCTTACTAAAAAATATTTTTCTCTTTTGTGCAATTTACCTCCCAATTTTTCACATTGTGAGATACTATAAATGCCGCACCGCACCAACCACATTGTGAAAATGAATACCAGCAATCTCCCTGTTCAGTCAGATAAAACATCCATCCAGGTTATTGAACGTATGGTGTCATTGCTTGACGCTCTGGCTACCTATCCTGACCCGGTCAGCTTAAAGGAATTAGCCAAAGTAACCGGCTTACACCCGTCTACTGCACATCGTATCCTGAATGATATGGTTCTTACCCGCTTTGTCGATCGCTCAGAACCCGGCACCTATCGGTTAGGCATGCGTTTGCTTGAGCTGGGAAATATCGTAAAAAGCCGTTTAAACGTACGTGAGGCAGCACTGGATGCCATGCGATCGCTGCATCGCCAGACACACCAGACCGTCAATTTATCGGTACGACAAGGAGATGAAATTGTCTACATTGACCGTGCATTTTCCGAACGCTCAGGGATGCAGGTAGTACGAGCCATCGGCGGACGTGCCCCGCTGCACCTGACCTCGACCGGAAAATTATTTCTCTCAGTTGATGAACCAAAATCGATTCGGGCTTATGCAACCAGAACTGGTTTAGCCGGACATAATCGCAACTCCATCACCGATTTAGTCAAATTGGAACAGGAATTAGTATTAGTCCGCTTGCACGGCTACGCGCGCGATAATGAAGAACTGGAACTGGGTGTACGCTGCATGGGTGCAGGCATTATGGACGATAGCGGAAAACTCATTGCGGGCTTGTCTATTTCGGCTCCCGCCGACCGCTTACTTGATGACTGGCTGGAACCACTCATTCAGACTGCCCGACAAATCTCGGGCTCACTAGGTTACGGCGCAGCCGAACTGGCATAGTATCAATCCCGACAAGCAGCCCGATATCAACACGGATACCGGGACTGCTCCCGGAACATCAGCTCAGGGGAGCTGTGCAGACGTAAAAGGTACTTGTGGCTTCATTGTAGCCAGCCATTTGCGTATGCGACCTGCATCAGCAAAGCGTGAATACTTACCTTTTGAATCCAGAAATACCATTACCACTGCACGCCCTTCTATCATTGCCTGCATCACCAGACAACGCCCTGCCTCCGTTATATAGCCGGTTTTTTGTAAACCTATCTCCCAGTCAGAGCTGGATGTCAGGCGATTTGAACTTCCGTACTGTAAAGTCGGACCGCCGGGTGATACCGCATATTTCGTATCAGTCGAATACTGACGTATCAGCGGCTGCTCATAGGCGGCATTCACCAATTTAGCCAAATCACGCGCACTGGCTACATTGTGACTCGATAAACCGGTGGAATCCACATAGTGCGTTTCTGTCATACCCAGCGATTTCGCTTTCCGGTTCATGGCAGCCACAAACGCTGGCAAGCCGCCCGGATAAGTACGGCCCAGGCTGGATGCCGCTCTGTTCTCCGAACTCATTAAAGCGATATGCAGCATATCTGAGCGCGGCAGTCTGGCACCTACATGCAATCGTGAACTACTGCCCTTTTCCTTATCGATATCATCATTAGTAACTTCAATGATTTCATCCATATCCTGTTGCGCTTCCAGCACAACCAGACTGGTCATCAATTTGGTAATCGATGCAATAGGTAAGGATACAGCGGAATTTTTTTCAAACAATACGGCAGAACTTGACTGATCCACCACCAGCGCAACATTGGAGCTTAACTCTAAGGGATCACGCGTATATTGCAATCCCACCAATTCCCCGGCAGATTCAGGCTCTGGCTTAGCAAGCACAGGCTCTTTTTTTAACGCTATTTTCTGTAGCTGGATTTTTTTCCGCCCATTGACCATGACCACTTTTTTAATCACGCGGGTCTGGGTGGCGGTGCCGGTTTTTTTTGTACGCTTAATTGTTTTTTTGCTGCCAGCCGGTGAGCTGGTCGGTTTTTTACTATGATTTTCTTTTTTTAAGGCTTTTTTAGGTGCTGTCCCGGCTCCAT
>CAIWPG010000023.1 GCA_903914535.1 uncultured Oxalobacteraceae bacterium | reverse complement strand
GCCGCCAATGAGAACCACCACTTGTTGCACTGGCAGATCGCCACGCCAGCCAATTCCTGACTATTATTATGTTGCTTGCTGTTATCAGCGGCATTATATGGTGGCAGATTGACCCGTCACGCGCCGTCTGGATCGCTATTACCGTATTGGTTGTCACCTGTCCCTGCGCACTATCGCTCGCGACACCGGGAGTCATGTCCGCTATATTGGGATTGCTGGCAAAACGCGGAATACTGGTTGCACGCGGTGCAGCTATTGAGGGACTGGCAAGAGCAGAACATATTGTATTTGATAAAACCGGTACCCTGACCGAAGGTAAACTGTCTGTGCATGATTATCTGCTCTGGCAGGACGGGAACTGGATCAGTTCGGCGATTACCCCTGTAACAGATGGAGCAGCCACACCGGCAACTACTCTGTCTATGCAGCTTTGTGCTGCGATGGTGGCAGGATCTTTGCATCCGGTTTCCAAAGCCCTGGCATCTTGCCCGGCCTTACCCGCGAATGAAATTGCCTGCGAAACGCTGATTGAAGATGCAGGGCAGGGAATGACTGCCCATTATCTGGGAAATGTCTGGCGCTTGGGCAGAGTAGAGTATGTGCAGGCATTACACGGACAAACAATTCACATTCCTGCAACACTCCGGGGCCGCAGCTTATGTGCATTTGGTGATGCATCCGGCCCGATTGCCTTATTTTCGCTGACGGATAGTCTGCGCCCGGAAGCGCTGGTCATGGTTAAGCAATTACAAGCCATGGGTAAGCAATTGCACATATTATCCGGCGATAATGCTCAGGTAGTAAAAGGTATTGCTGCTGAATTAAATTTATCTGACGCACAAGGTGACCTAAACCCGGAACAAAAATATATGGCGGTACAACAAATGCAAAAGAATGGTGCGCGCGTGGTCATGATAGGTGACGGAATGAACGACGGCCCCGGTCTTTCTATCGCAGATGTGTCAGTTGCCATGGGTCAGGGTGCGCCGATTACACAAGCACGCAGCGATGTATTATTACTATCCAACAGATTGATTGATTTTTCATATGCAGTAATGATGTGCACCCGTGCTTTATATCTGATAAAACAAAACTTATATTGGGCTGTCGCTTACAATCTGCTTGCCATTCCGGCTGCGGTAACAGGGTTGATTGAGCCATGGCATGCAGCAATAGGAATGTCATTAAGTTCCCTGATCGTCGTAGCGAATTCGCTGCGTTTGCTTATTACAACAACAAAAAATAACGCGGATTAATACAAGATTATGGAAAGTCTCTATTTATTGGTACCGGTAAGTATCTTGCTTGTGTTTGTGATCGGGGCCATTTTTTGGTGGGCGATCAATTCCGAGCAATTTGAAGGTCTGGATGAAGAGGGTAGTCGCATCTTTCTGGAGGACGATATACCAACTGACCGGCCTCCTCAATAATTAATCGATTCATGAATTGGTACATCAGCGAATGAGCGGATACAAATATGGCCAGATATTTTCCAGCACGTGGGGATGTGCATCGGCAATCAAATGAATTTGATCCGGTTGAAATAACCCCGGTTTGTCCGCAATTCCAGCCATAAAAAATGGCACCAGAGAAACCGACCATTTTTTTGCCAGATCAGGATAAATGGCAACGAATTTATCGACATAAGTACGACCATAATTAGGCGGAATCTGCATGCCAATCAATAAGACTTTCGCTTTATTTTCTTTGCAGGCAAGAATAATATCGCTGAAATTCTGAATAGAAGCCGATAG
>CAIWPG010000022.1 GCA_903914535.1 uncultured Oxalobacteraceae bacterium | reverse complement strand
TCAGAGCAGGACAAAATCGAAACAAAATGGATCTTGATCTTAAAGATAAAATCATAATTGTTAGCGGCGGTGCCAAGGGAATTGGCGAAGGTATTGTAAAGGTGCTGGCAGCCGAAGGTGCGATACCGGTAATTATTGGTCGAAATGAAGCAGACAATCTTAAAACGATACAAGCTGTCAATGGCAAAGCAGCGCAAATTGTAGCTGAATTAACCGAGCCCATAGCGTGTGAATACGCTATTAATGAGGTCATCCGGCAATTTGGGTGTATTGATGGACTGGTAAATAATGCCGGAGTAAATGATGGAGTAGGGCTGGAAAAAGGCGATTATGAACGCTTTATGGCATCATTACACCGAAACCTGGTGCATTATTACTTGCTGGCTCACTATTCATTACCCGAATTGAAAAGATCAAAAGGAGCTATCGTTAATATCGGTTCAAAGACTGCCGAAACGGGGCAGGGTAATACGTCTGCCTATGCTGCCGCAAACGGGGGACGCAATGCATTGACGCGGGAGTGGGCGGTTGAGCTTTTACCTTACGGTATAAGGGTTAATGCTATCATAGTGGCGGAATGCTGGACCCCACTTTATGAGAATTGGATAAGAACACTCGAAAATCCGGATGAAAAGCTGAGATCCATCCTGTCAAAAATACCTTTGGAGCAACGCATGACCACAGCCGAAGAAATAGCCAATATGGCGGCATTTCTGCTTTCTGAGCGGTCAAGTCATACTACAGGACAATTGATACACGTAGATGGCGGCTATACGCATTTAGACCGGGCTATCAGTTAAATATTAAAGATGAAAAAGCTCCGCAGTGCAGAATGGTTTGGACGAACCGGAAAAGACGGATTTATCTACCGATCCTGGATGAAAAACCAGGGGATACCCGCTCATGAGTTTAAAGGCAAACCTGTTATTGGTATCTGTAATACATGGTCGGAACTAACGCCTTGTAATGCCCATTTTCGTGAATTGGCCGAGTCGGTCAAACATGGAATCTATGAGGCCGGTGGCTTTCCGGTCGAGTTTCCGGTGATGTCACTTGGAGAAACATTGATCAAACCTACCGCTATGCTTTACCGCAACCTGGTGAGTATGGATGTGGAGGAATCCATACGTGCCAATCCGCTAGATGGTGTGGTTTTGCTTTGTGGATGCGATAAAACTACCCCGGCGCTCATCATGGGTGCCTGCAGTGTTGATCTACCTACTATCGTGGTATCCGGCGGTGCAATGTTGACCGGCAAATACCAGGGTAGAGACATTGCTACTTCAGACGTTTGGCGATTTTCGGAAGCACAACGCAGCGGCCGGATGAGCGAGGAAGAAATGAACATTGCAGAAGCCTGCATGTCACGCAGCCGGGGCCACTGTGCTGTAATGGGTACAGCTTCTACGATGGCAGTTATGGCTGAGGCTTTGGGCCTAACCTTGCCTGATAATGCGGCGATTCCGGCTGCCGATTCCAGGAGAAAAGTATTGGCACACTTGTCAGGGATGCGTATTGTAGATATGGTGAGGGAGGATTTGAAATTATCACAGGTGCTTACGCGCGACGCATTCGATAATGCTATCATGACAAATGCAGCGATCGGTGGGTCGACCAATTTTATTATTCATTTGCTGGCGATCGCTGGTCGTATCGGCGTTGAACTTTCTATTGACGATTTTAATACATCTGACTTAGGCATCCCGCTTTTAGCAAATTTACAGCCTTCCGGGCGCTATTTTATGGAAGATTTGTACTATGCGGGCGGGATTCCGGCAGTGATGAAAGAATTGAATAGTTTCCTTAAAAAGGATGCGATCAGCGTCAACGGTAGACCTATTTTAGAAAATTACCTGAATGCCGAAT
>CAIWPG010000021.1 GCA_903914535.1 uncultured Oxalobacteraceae bacterium | reverse complement strand
TCATTCTCGCTAATATTCGCATCGTCTTGCGCTTTCCAAATATAGTAAGGTGATATAACTTTATGCTCAGACTCAAAAACAGGCATCAATTGCGAATCGTCATGATGTCACGTAACCATCGCTAAGGAATCAACTTGACACCTATCACACTTACCGGCCGCTATGTTACGCTGGAACCACTGGCACAACATCATCTCACTGATATTCAGGCTGCGGCGGCTGACGGACAGCTCTGGACATTATTTTTTACTTCAGTGCCATCCCCAAAAACCACACAACAATGGCTGGATACCGCACTTTCCATGCAACGTGATGATAAAGCACTCCCTTTTGTTGTGCGTGAAAATGCCAGCGGAAAAATTGTCGGTGCCACTCGTTATTTTAACAACGACAATATAAACAAACGTCTGGAAATAGGGCATACCTGGTATGCCAAAAGCGTGCAACGCAGTGCAGTAAATACCGAATGCAAATTATTATTACTGACCTATGCATTTGAACAGTTAGGGTGTATCGCTGTCGAATTCAGAACCGACTGGTTTAACCAGGCATCACAACGTGCTATTGAGCGCCTTGGTGCCAGACGCGATGGTGTACTGCGTAATCACTTGTTATTACCCGATGGCAGGATTCGGGACACCGTGGTATACAGCATCCTGAATGCAGAGTGGGATGGCGTAAAACGCAACCTGACCTATAAAGCAGAAAGACCTGCCGCTCTATGCTGATTGCCTTTTTCTTTGCCATTAAAGAGGTAAAAATTCCCGTCTCGATCAACGAATTTCTGACTTTACTGGAAGCATTGCAAAAAAATATCGCCGCCACATCGCTGGACGATTTTTACTTTTTGTCGCGTCTGATTATGGTTAAAGATGAAGCACATTACGACAAATTCGACCAGGCATTCGGCCTGTATTTTAAGGGCGTAAGCAAACTGGCCGAAGCACAAGCCGGCATACCACTGGATTGGTTAAAAAAGCGTCTGGAGCGTGAATTAAGCGATGAGCAGCGTGCCGCCATTGAAAAATTTGGTTACGATAAATTAATGGATAGGTTGTCTGAATTACTCAAAGAGCAAAAAGAACGCCATGAGGGCGGCAGTAAGTGGATAGGCACAGGCGGCACCTCCCCCTTCGGCCACGGCGGCACCAACCCGGAAGGTATACGGATTGGCGGACGAAGTGAAAGCCGCAGCGCAGTCAAAGTATGGGAAAACCGTGCTTACCGGGATTATGATACCGAGCGGGAGCTGGGTAACCGAAATATCAAGCTTGCCTTGCGCCGCTTACGCAAGTTTGCCCGCCACGGCGCTGCAAATGAATTCGCTCTGGATGCAACGATACATGCCACAGCACAAAATGCCGGCTACCTCGATATAAAGATGCAGGCCGAGCGTAAAAATAATATTAAAGTCATTATGTTGCTGGATGCAGGCGGCAGCATGGATGAGCACATCAGCAGAATCGAAGAACTTTTTTCTGCCGCAAAATCTGAATTTAAAAATATGGAATTTTTTTATTTTCACAATTGCGTCTATGATTACCTGTGGAAAAATAATCAACGCCGTCATGCAGAAAAAATACCGGCCTTTGAGGTGCTGCGCAAATATCCTTGCACCACAAAATTAATCCTGGTGGGTGATGCCACTATGAGTCCATACGAAATACTGAGCCCCGGCGGCTCGGTTGAGTATAACAACAGCGAAGCAGGTGCAACATGGCTGCAACGTCTGACTAACGCATTTCCGCAATTTGTCTGGCTCAATCCGGAGCCGGAAGGTTTATGGGAATACCGGCAATCCATTACAATTATCCGCCAGCTGATGGCCAACCGCATGTTCCCAGTCACTATCGACGGCCTTGAACGGGCGATGCGATTACTAAGTAAATAACCCGTCACGACCGGTAACTTACTTTCCCTCATTCAGGCTCCGTATCTGATAAATCAGAAACGACTATCCAAAACCAAACAAAGTTTATCTTACATCAATTTCCGCATAATTAATTATTTTAATGTCACAACTTAATTGAATTTTACCTGTCTGAAAAAATATGGTTCGGCATCCACAAAGCAGTATTCTCTACTGGAATTTGCCTGACCTATAGCCGATACTACAAAGAGTATCTCCTGCAAGCTGAACCATTTTTTTCAACAATGAACAATACTATAATCTCTGGTAATTTACCCGATGCGGGCTTGTTCCGGCTAAATCAGTTCGCTGACAAACATGAGTGAAAAGTTAGAAGCGGCACTACGCCACGCCATTGATCTGGAACGCAAGACGCGCACACCGGCAGAAAATCTGGCTGAAGAGCGTTCCGAATCGCTGCGTTTAGTGCATGAATTACTTCATGAAACCGAAAAAAAACATTTTCGTGATGCGCTGGAATTCATGCCATGTGCTGTTGTCGCCATAGAGAACAATGGTACTATTTTTGCGGCGAATACCGCAGCGATCAAACTGTTGCACATTACCGCTGAAATCGAGCTGCTAAACAGCAACTGGTCATCCTGGGTAGTAGGCGACTACGAAAACGATATCCGCGGATTACGTGAGGGCCAGGAATTGATCCTCCCCATTAAATGTGCAGACGGAAAACTAACGACTGTCGGATTAAGTGCCAGGTCAACACAATTCCAGCACCGTACCAGCACCATTCTGGTATTACGGGATTTATCCGAACAACGCCGCCATGAAGATGCCCTGCACTATCAGGCCACTCACGACGGCTTAACCGACCTCCCCAACCGGGTCTTACTGCTGGATCGTATCAATCATGCCATTCCGCGTGCCAGCCGGGGTCATGAAAATATTGCGCTGTTTTTTATTGATCTTGATAAATTCAAATTCATTAACGACAGCCTGGGACACAATGCCGGTGACCAGGTATTGTGTGAGGTTGCCAGACGTCTGCAACAACTGGCACGTGAAGGCGACACCGTAGCCCGCCTGGGCGGCGATGAGTTTGTAGTCGCATGCGAACGCATCAATAAAACGGATATCGAACGGGTAGGCTCCCGCCTGATCGCTGCGCTGGATGCCCCTTTTGAAATTCACGGCAACCAGCATTATCTGGGAGGCAGTGTTGGTGTTGCTGTGTACCCGGAACACGGCGAAGACACGGAATTACTGTTGAAGCGTGCCGACATTGCTATGTACGAAGCCAAAGCCAGTGGAGGGTCAAATCTGTGCCGTTTTTCTCTGGATATGCAAAAAAATATTGATATGCGACTGGAAATGGAAGCGCATCTCAGAAACGGTCTGCTCAACAATGAATTAGTGCTGCACTATCAGCCGCAGGTCGACTTTAAAACCGGAACACTGGTCAGTCTGGAAGCATTAGTGCGCTGGAATTCACCTCAATACGGTCTGCTCAGCCCTGAAAAATTCTTACCTCTGGCCGAGGAATCCAACCTGATCAATGCACTGGATAATTTCGTCCTTGAGCAGGCCTGTACCCAAATTGTCAAATGGCATCAAAAAGGGTTGGGGTGGGTACGGGTTGCCATCAATTTAGCAGCAACAAAGTTCACACTGCCCAGTTTCGAATTTGAACTCAGAGACTGCCTGAAACACCATGGCATCCCATCCGGCTACCTGGAGCTGGAAGTCACAGAGAGTCTTTCCATGGGCGACCCTAACGCAGCTCTGGAACTCATGTATAAAATCAAAAACATGGGGGTTCAGCTTGCCATTGATGATTTTGGTACCGGCTACTCCAACCTGGGATATTTAAAACGTTTTCCGGCCGATCGTTTAAAAATCGATCAGTCGTTTGTACGCGGATTACTCAAAAACCCCCAGGACCGGACTATTATTGCTGCCGTTATTCAACTGGCGCACAACCTGAATATGCGCGCCATTGCAGAAGGCGTAGAAACAGAAGAAGAAGCCATTCAATTGTTTGCCCTGAACGTCGATGAAATTCAGGGTTACTGGCTGAGCCGCCCCGAACCACCCCACATCATCGAACAATTGCTGGTCAAAGCGACCTTACTGGAACCAGCCAAATTTATGCGTGGTGAAGAGATACCACGGGTACTTTTAGTTGAAGATGATATAGTTGCCATGGAGATTATGATTTTCTTGCTCGAATCTCTGGGTGTGCGGGTAGTCTGCGCCGACAGCGCCGAACGGGCAATGGAATTATTTCATCAATCCGAATTTACCATGGCGATTATCGACCACTGGCTGCCAGGTGAAAATGGCATCACATTATTGTCTCGCATCAAGCAAATGATGCCACACACCGTGCGTGTGCTGGTCACCTCCAGTAATGACCCGCAGGTGCTGCGCGATGCCATCAACATCGGCGGTGTCAGCCATTTTTTAACCAAACCAATTGATCCTGACACATTAAAACAAGTCGTTATGAAAGCATGCTGGCATAATCTGGCTAAACGCAGAAGCAGCACAACGTAACGGCACCATGAGTCCGTTTGGTGTACTATACCCGCAACACTGTACATAAACACAGCATTTAATTAACCACGCTTCACCACTCCTGCTATACTCTCGCACAAAACTAGTTTAATTTAACTCGTTCCGGGTTAATCCGGGCCAGCAGTCCGAAACTAAGTGCACGTTCTCCGATCAACCTCCAGCTTTCACTCATTATTGCATGTCGACTAAAAAAGCCTCCGTGCCTGCCGCGTATAACGAATCTTCCATCCGGGTATTAAAAGGACTGGAACCGGTAAAACAACGTCCCGGGATGTACACACGCACCGAAAACCCACTGCATATCATCCAGGAAGTCATCGACAATGCCTCGGACGAAGCACTGGGGGGATACTGCAAAAATATCGTCGTTACTCAGCATGCCGACGGCAGCATCTCGGTAGAAGACGACGGGCGCGGCATTCCGGTTGGGCTACACCCGGAAGAACAGGTTCCCACGGTGGAAATTGTATTTACCCGCCTGCACGCAGGGGGTAAATTCGATAAAGGATCCGGCGGTGCCTATTCTTTCTCGGGCGGCTTACACGGCGTCGGGGTTTCTGTCACCAATGCACTCTCCAGTAAGCTGGAAATTACCGTCTGGCGTGAAGCAGGCGTACACAAACTGACCTTTGCCAATGGCGACGTGGTACTGCCACTGACGACCACACCTCAGGGGCGCGGCGATAAAAAGTCGGGAACCAGGGTCACCATCTGGCCCAATCCGGTTTACTTCGATTCCCCGGCTATTTCACAACACGATCTGCAACGTTTGTTACGTTCCAAAGCGGTATTACTGCCCGGTGTTAAAGTTACCCTGCACGCCCCCAAAGAAACGCTGGAATGGCAATACGATCAGGGCTTGCGCGGATACTTAACCGAATCCCTGACCAGTGATACCCTGATTCCCTTATTTGAAGGGGCACAATACGCCAGTGCCGAAGCCGATGGTTTTGCAGAGGGTGAAGGTGCTGCCTGGGTGGTAGCCTGGACTGAAGAAGGTAATGTAGTACGAGAATCTTACGTCAATCTGATTCCGACTCCCGCCGGAGGCACGCATGAATCCGGGTTGCGAGAAGGCTTGTTCGGTGCAGTGAAGAGTTTTGTGGAATTACATGCCCTGCTGCCCAAAGGCGTTAAATTGTTGCCAGAAGATGTATTTGCACGCGCGTCTTTCGTACTTTCTGCCAAAGTGCTTGATCCGCAATTTCAGGGGCAGATTAAAGAACGTTTAAATTCCCGTGATGCCGTCCGGCTGGTGGCAACATTCAGTAAAACTCCCCTGGAGTTATGGCTGAATCACCACGTCGAATACGGTAAGAAACTGGCCGATCTGGTCATTAAACAAGCACAATCACGTTTACGTTCAGCCCAAAAAGTCGAAAAGAAAAAATCTTCCGGCGTCGCTGTATTACCCGGAAAACTGACCGATTGCGAGTCCAGTGATATCAGCCGCAACGAATTATTTCTGGTTGAGGGCGATTCGGCCGGTGGCTCTGCCAAAATGGGCCGGGACAAAGAATTTCAAGCCATTCTCCCCTTGCGCGGCAAGGTATTAAATACCTGGGAAACCGATCGTGACCGCCTGTTTGCTAATAATGAAATTCATGATATTGCCGTTGCTGTCGGCGTAGACCCGCACGGTCTGAACGATACTGTCGACTTATCCGGTCTGCGTTACGGAAAAATTTGCATTTTATCGGATGCCGATGTGGATGGTTCACACATCCAGGTGCTCTTACTGACACTGTTTTTCAAACACTTTCCGCAACTGATCGCAAGCGGACATATCTGTATTGCCAGACCGCCCTTATTTCGGGTGGATGCTCCGGCTCGCGGTAAAAAACTGGCTCAAAAAATCTATGCACTGGATACAGGAGAACTCAGCGCCATTGAAGACAAGCTGCGCAAAGAAGGTGCCAGAGAAGGCAGCTGGGGCATTGCACGTTTTAAAGGTCTGGGTGAAATGAATGCGACCCAGTTATGGGAAACCACCATGAATCCCGATACACGTCGTTTATTACCAGTCGCTTTAGGTAAATTTGACCAGCAAAGCTCGGAAGACTGTTTCACCATGCTAATGGGTAAAGGCGAGGCCTCTGCACGCCGCGCCTGGATTGAAGAGCATGGCAATGAAGTCGAAGCCGATATTTAACTACTGCCGGGATTTGCCTTTGTCCCGACCGGAATACACGACGACCTTACACAGTCAAATAAACGTTTTTTAAACTACCATCATGCCAGATCAAACCACTTTATTTAACGACGACAGCACAACACCGCCCCCTGTTGACGGCGATACCATTACGCTGGCCAGTTTTGCTGAACGCGCCTATCTGGATTACGCTATTTCTGTCGTTAAAGGCCGCGCCTTACCTGATGTCTGTGACGGACAAAAACCGGTACAACGCCGCATTTTATATGCAATGAACGAATTAGGCCTCACTGCCACTGCCAAGCCACGTAAATCGGCAGCAGTAGTCGGTGATGTACTGGGTAAATTGCATCCGCACGGCGACCAGTCTGTCTACGATGCACTGGTACGTATGGCGCAAAATTTCTCCTTACGTTACCCGCTGATTGACGGACAGGGTAACTTTGGTTCACGCGATGGCGACGGCGCAGCGGCCATGCGCTACACCGAAGCACGCCTGACACCCATCGCTGCATTACTAATGGATGAAATTAATTCCGGCACCGTCGATTTCCAGCCGAACTACGATGGCTCCAGCGAAGAACCTAAGCTGCTTCCGGCACGTTTGCCGATGGTATTGCTCAATGGCGCATCCGGCATTGCCGTCGGACTGGCAACTGAAATACCCTCGCATAACCTGACTGAAATTGCGACAGCTGCCGTGGCACTGATACGCAATCCCAAGCTCACCCACAGTGAATTAATGGAGATCGTCCCCGGCCCTGATTTTCCAGGCGGAGGACAAATCATCAGTCCCGCTGCAACACTGTCCGACATTTATCTCAGCGGTCGTGGCAGCATGAAGGTACGGGCGCGCTGGAAGATTGAAGAACTGGCACGCGGTCAGTGGCAAGTCGTCATTACCGAACTCCCGCCCGGCACATCCAGCCAGAAAATATTAGAAGAAATTGAAGAAAGCACGAATCCCAAGCTTAAACTGGGCAAAAAAACCCCGACACCGGAACAGCAAAATCTAAAACAGCTCATCCTGAGCGTATTAGATACGATACGCGATGAATCCGGCAAAGATGCACCGGTACGACTGGTATTTGAACCAAAATCAAAAAATCAGAGCAGCGCCGAATTCATGCAGATTTTACTGTCGCATACATCACTGGAAACCAATTCATCGATGAATCTGGTCATGATAGGTGGTGATGGCCGCCCGCGTCAGAAGGGATTATTAGAAATCCTGACCGAATGGGTCGAATTCCGCTTTACTACCGTGACGCGCCGCAGCCAGTTTAAACTGAAAAAAGTCGATGACCGGATACATATCCTGGAAGGGCGTATTGCAGTTCTGCTGAATATCGATGAAGTCATCCGGCTGATACGTGAATCGGATGAACCCAAACCGGCCTTAATCCAGGCATTTAATCTGTCGGACCGGCAAGCAGAAGATATTCTGGAAATACGTCTGCGCCAATTAGCACGCCTGGAAGCAATTAAAATTGAACAGGAACTGGCCTCACTGCGCTCGGAAAAAGCCGGCTTACACGACTTGCTGGACAATCCGTCTTCCATGAAGCGCCGCATTATCAAAGAAATTGAAGCAGATCAAAAATTATTTGGTGATGCACGTCGCACGCTGATTGAAGAAGCACAACGCGCTGCTGTTGAACAAAAGGTCAGCGATGAACCGGTCACCGTCATCATTTCACAAAAAGGCTGGTTACGGGCCCGCCCGGGTCATGCCCATGACAGCGCACAATGGAGCTTTAAAGCGGGTGATGCGCTGTATGGTACCTTTGAGTGCCGCAGCGTAGATCAGCTACTGGTATTTGGCTCCAATGGCAGGGTGTACTCGGTCGCCGTTGCTGCCCTGCCCGGTGCGCGCGGCGATGGCGTACCGGTCACCAGCCTGATTGATCTTGCTGCGGGTACGCAAATTTTGCACTATTATGCAGGCAGCATTGCCACCTCGCTGTTGCTGGCCAGTTCTGCCGGTCTGGGTTTTATCGCGACGGTAAACGATATGACAGGACGCATGAAAGCAGGAAAAGCGTTTATTAATCTCGATGATCATGATCATTTGCTGCCACCCTGCCCCGTTACGGCTGCAAGCAGTGCCATTGCCTGTCTGTCTGAACAAGGTCGCCTGCTGGTATTCGGACTCGCTGAAATCAAGCACTTATCCAATGGAGGTAAAGGCGTGATTTTAATGGAGCTTGATAGCAATGAGAAATTAATTGCCGCACAAACCATTTCACAAAAAGGCGTCACCGTCAGCGGAACAGGACGGGCTGCCAAACCACAGGAAGTCAGTTTATCAGCCACGCAACTGGCACCGCACATTAACAAGCGGGCACGCAAAGGAAAACCGCTGGAAGCCAAACTAAAACCACTGGCTTTACGGGCTAATTAATCCCGTCACGTCTGACGGGCAGCCTGATTTACCTGTGCCGGCGGATCAATAAAAAAGCGTGCCGGAACCGGCACGCTTTTTTATCTGATCTTACTACTCTGTTTTACTCTTTACTACGCGCTTCAATAATTTCCCACTGTTCCAGGCTTGCCAGCAGCAAATCATCAATTTCCGCATAGCGGCGATTCAGCTTATTAGCTTCATCCGGCTGGGTTTTATATAAATTAACGTCTTGCAAACGCACTGAAATTACTTGCTGCTCGGCTTCCAGTTTAGCGATTTGCTTAGGCAACTCTTCCAATTCACGCTGCTCTTTATAGCTCAGGCGTTTTGGCTTGCCCTCAAGCTTAGTGTCGGCCTTAGCATCGGCCTTAGCTACCGGCTTTGCCGCACTTTTTGCATTGGCTTTCACACTATTGGCATAGCGCTCCCAGTCGCTGAAACCACC
>CAIWPG010000020.1 GCA_903914535.1 uncultured Oxalobacteraceae bacterium | reverse complement strand
ATTTTTCATGTCGACCAGACGCTGCTCTGCACTGACCAGCATTTTTTTATACCGGGACACATCGCGGCGATGCCGGAATAAGGTAGGCAACATGGCAAAAACACCAAGAATAATACCTGCAATAAAAAACAACAATAACATCAACACCAATGGCCCGGGAAATTCATAGCCAAAGAAAAAACGTAATTTCACTTCTTCCGTATTATTAAGTGCGAATCCAAAAAAAATCACGAACAACAGCACCATAATAATTTTCGAAATGATTTTCATAAAACTTCCTTTTCATCCAGCCTTTTAATCATAAAGTGCATTGTACGTTATTCAGCCGAAAATCCCCAATGAACGACTAATTACACATTAGTAAAATCTCATTTTTCCATCGTAAAAACATTTCAGGCACAACAAAATTTTGAGGTGATTTATACTGAAAACAACTAAAAAAAACGGCATATCGGTTCACCGGTATGCCGTTTTCTTAACTACGCTGTATAAACCCAGCAGGTTTAATCATTCTTGATAGGCTGACCCACCATAGCATCTACCCGTTCACGTAATTCTTTGCCTGGTTTAAAATGCGGAGCCCGTTTTTCAGGCACCATCACTTTATCACCGGACTTGGGATTACGCCCGATACGGGGCGGACGGCTATTCAGGGAAAAACTGCCAAATCCCCGAATTTCTATCCGCTGACCGACGGACAATGCGTCAGACATTGCATCCAAAATTGTTTTAACCGCATAGTCTGCATCTTTTGCAACCAGTTGCGGATAACGCTCAGCCAAACGCGAAATTAGCTCTGACTTTGTCATCGGGAAACCTCACTGGCAATTTCCCGACAACACAGACCACAGATTTCTTCGCAGAAATAACCGGATAAACACGTTAGCATCAATTTGGCGCTGTGACTGCTCAAGTTACGCATAAATGGATAACTTAGTTTTTGCTATCGAACTTAGCTTTTAACAACGCACCCAAACTAGTTGTGCCAGAAGCAGCGCTAGAATCGGTTGATGTCATTTTTTGCATTGCTTCTTGTGTATCAACGCTGTCTTTTGCTTTGATTGACAATTGGATGCTGCGTGCTTTGCGATCGATGTTCAACACCAAAGCTTCAACGCTATCGCCAACTTTCAAATGTGTACCGGCATCTTCCACGCGGTCGCGGGAGATTTCGGAAGCACGCAAATAACCTTCAACTTCTTCTGACAATTGAATCACTGCGCCTTTAGGCTCAACAGATTTAACGGTACCAACAACAACAGCACCTTTGTCATTCATTGCGCAGAAGTTATTGAACGGATCGCCTTCGAGTTGTTTAACACCCAGGGAAACGCGTTCACGTTCAACGTCAATCGCCAATACGATGGCTTCCAGTTCGTCACCTTTTTTGAAGCGACGTACTGCTTCTTCGCCTGTTTCTGTCCATGACAAATCAGACAAATGCACCAGACCGTCGATGTTACCGGACAAACCGATAAATACGCCGAAGTCAGTGATGGATTTGATTGCGCCGCGAACTTTGTCACCTTTTTTATGGGTAACAGCAAAGTCATCCCATGGATTGGCTTTACATTGTTTCATACCCAGGCTGATACGACGACGTTCTTCGTCGATTTCCAGAACCATGACTTCAACTTCATCGCCCAGTTGAACGACTTT
>CAIWPG010000019.1 GCA_903914535.1 uncultured Oxalobacteraceae bacterium | reverse complement strand
GGCTTTGAACCGTCCAAAATCGCGATTGCCCTTTCAAAAGCGTTTCTGGCAGTAGATGGCGGTCATGCCGCTGCATCAGCACGTGTGCGTGAGTTAGTGGAACAATTAACGGCCAGTGTGGTCGCGGCTCTGGTACGTCGTCAGCCAGCCGGCGGCACATTTCATATTGAAGATGTACAAGATCAGGTAGAACTGGCGCTGATGCGTTCAGGTGAACATGATGTTGCCCGTGCTTATGTGTTATACCGTTTTAAACGCATGGAAGAGCGCCGCATACATCAGGAAGCCAGCCATGCTAATGCAGTGGCAGCACAGCAGTTGCATGTGCTGGTTGACGGGGAAAGCGTGCCGCTGGATGTAGAGCAGGTACGCGGGTTGATCAGTGCTGCCTGTGTCGGGCTGAATGAGTTGGTGAATGCGGAAGGAATTCTGTCTGAAACGATAAAGAATTTGTACCATAACGTACCGGTTGAAGAATTGTACAAGTCCGCTATTCTGGCTGCCCGTGCCATGATGGAAAAAGAGCCAGCCTATAGCCAGGTAACTGCACGTTTGTTATTGCATACGATACGTCGTGAAGTCTTTGGCAAGGAAGTATCTCAGCAAAATGCAGCTGCACAGTATCTCACTTATTTCCCTGAATTTATCCGTAAAGGGATCGCTGCTGATTTATTGGATAGTCGTCTTGCCGACTATGATTTAGCCGCGTTGGGCCAGGCGATTGTTGCTGACCGCGATTTGCAGTTTGGTTATCTTGGTCTGCAAACCTTGTATGACCGTTATTTTTTGCACATTGAAGGCACACATATTGAAATGCCTCAGGTTTTCTTTATGCGTGTTGCTATGGGTTTGTCGCTGAATGAAGCGAACCGTACCGCGCGTGCGATTGAATTCTATAATTTGTTGTCCAGCTTTGATTTTATGAGTTCGACACCAACTTTATTTAATTCCGGTACACAGCGTTCGCAATTGTCATCGTGTTATCTGACAACGGTAGCCGATGACCTGGAAGGCATTTACGATGCGATCAAAGAAAATGCGTTGCTGGCAAAATACGCCGGTGGCTTAGGTAATGACTGGACACCGGTACGCTCGCTGGGAGCCCATATCAAGGGAACCAACGGTAAATCACAAGGCGTGGTGCCATTCCTTAAAGTAGTAAATGACACTGCGGTAGCAGTGAATCAGGGCGGTAAGCGTAAGGGGGCAGTCTGCGCTTACCTGGAAACCTGGCATATGGACGTGGAAGAATTTCTCGATTTGCGTAAAAACACCGGTGATGACCGCCGTCGTACGCATGACATGAATACCTCGAACTGGATTCCCGATCTGTTTATGAAGCGGGTTATGGAAAAGGGCGAGTGGACCTTATTTTCACCATCGGACGTGCCGGATTTGCATGAAAAATACGGACGTGCTTTTGAATCCGCTTATGTTGAATATGAAGCACGCGCTGCGCGTGGTGAAATTCGCATGTCGAAAAAAATTCAGGCGCTGGATTTATGGCGCAAGATGTTATCGATGTTGTTTGAAACTGGTCATCCATGGATCACCTTTAAAGATCCGTGCAATATCCGTTCTCCGCAGCAGCATGTCGGCGTAGTGCATTCGTCGAATTTATGTACTGAGATTACGTTAAATACCAATGAATCTGAGATTGCGGTATGTAATTTAGGCTCAGTGAATTTGCCTGCGCACATGAAAGATGGAAAACTCGATCACGTCAAATTGCAAAAGACCGTGCGCACGGCAATGCGCATGCTGGATAATGTGATTGATATTAACTACTATGCCGTCGCAAAAGCACGTAACTCCAACATGAAACACCGCCCGGTAGGAATGGGTATTATGGGTTTCCAGGACTGTCTGCACATGATCCGGACTTCTTACGCTTCCAATGAAGCGGTACAGTTTGCCGATACGTCAATGGAAGCGGTGTGTTATTACGCCTATCTGGCATCGACCGAGCTGGCTGAAGAGCGCGGCACCTATGCCAGTTACCAGGGATCGTTGTGGGATCGTGGTATTTTGCCGCAAGATTCGCTGAAATTGCTGGGGCAGGAGCGCGGTGGTGCTTATCTTGAAGTGGATAGCAGCGAGACAATGGATTGGAGTATTGTGCGTAACCGGATTAAGCAATTCGGTATGCGCAATTCGAATTGTGTGGCGATTGCGCCTACAGCGACTATTTCTAATATTATTAACGTGTCTGCCTGCATTGAACCTACATACCAGAATTTGTATGTTAAATCGAATTTGTCCGGTGAGTTCACTGAGATTAATGAGTATTTGGTACGTGATTTGAAAGCACGCGGCATGTGGGATGAAGTCATGATCTCCGACTTGAAATATTTTGATGGCAGCCTGGCAAAAATTGATCGTATCCCGGCAGATTTGCGTGCTTTATATGCGACAGCATTTGAAGTCGATACCATGTGGATTATCGAGGCTGCGTCCCGTCGTCAGAAATGGATAGATCAGGCACAGTCACTGAATATTTATATGGCAGGTGCATCAGGTAAAAAACTGGATGAAACCTATAAAGCAGCATGGTTGCGCGGTTTGAAAACAACATATTATCTGCGTACGATAGGTGCGACACACATGGAAAAATCCACTTCCAGAACCGGTGCATTAAATGCCGTGGCAGTGGATGGTGCTCAGGGCAGCATGATGAATAGTGGTTCTTCAGTTACGGAAACCGATGGCCCGGCATGTATGCTGCGCCCCGGTGATTCCGGATTTGACGAATGCGAAGCCTGCCAATAACTAAAGGAAATTAGAAAATGCTATCTTGGGATGATGATGTGGTGCCAACTGATGTGCCTGCTCCTGCTGTACGTGCTGCATCTGCGGCGCTATCAGATGTGTCGGTGACAGCTGCTGCTGCCGAACAAATTGCCCGGCGGGTGAATGCGGCGGACAAACGTATTATTAATGGTAAAACGGATGTGAATCAGCTGGTGCCATTTAAGTATAAATGGGCATGGGATAAATATCTGGCCGGATGCGCCAACCATTGGATGCCGCAAGAGATCAATATGCAGCGTGATATTGAATTGTGGAAAAATCCGAATGGACTGACCGATGACGAGCGTCGTCTGGTGATACGTAATCTGGGCTTTTTTGTGACTGCAGATTCATTGGCTGCAAATAATATCGTATTAGGTACTTACCGTCATATTACGGCACCTGAATGTCGCCAGTATTTGTTGCGACAAGCATTTGAAGAAGCGATTCATACACATGCCTACCAGTATATTGTTGAATCTCTGGGGCTGGATGAGGGAGAGATATTCAATGCATATCACGAAGTGGCGTCGATACGTGATAAAGACGAGTTCCTGATTCCTTTTATTGATGCACTGACTAATCCTGAATTTAAAACCGGGACTACCGAAAACGATCAGATTTTGCTGAAGTCGCTGATTGTGTTCGCCTGTCTGATGGAAGGCTTGTTTTTCTATGTTGGTTTTGCGCAAATTCTGGCATTAGG
>CAIWPG010000018.1 GCA_903914535.1 uncultured Oxalobacteraceae bacterium | reverse complement strand
TTTTGGCGCTAACTCCCCAGTTGACGCCCCTGAAGAATCTGCTTCATCTTCTTATGCCGATGACGAGTCTGACGATAAATGCCGCGGGCAGCCTGGTGTAGCGTTTGAAACCGGATAAAAGTAATAAGGCGGTGATGCCGGTTATCAGGCTCCACCATGACCAGGTTGACGATGCGGATGCCAGATTGATCAATATCATCAGTGGATTGGATCCGCTGGCACCGGTACCCAGCATAATAGGGAGTTGCTTGATGATGATGGTGCTGGCCAGAGCGAAAGAAAAGCCGTGCAATACGGGGCGTGATACAAAGGCGGACAGACGACCCAGACGTGCAAAGGAGACAATAAGCAGGCCGATACCTGTTAAGATAACCAGCGCATAACTGAGTGCAGCACGCTCATCGCTGCCTGCCGGATTGAGCGATAGTGCGGCGGCTGCAATTAATGTGGCTGAGGACGAGGTGGGGGATACGATGGCAAATCTGCTGCTGCCGGTACAGGCATAACAAATCAATCCGGCGATAAGCGCAGAAATGGCGGCCAGAATGCTCAGGCGGGCAATGGCAGCGTAGGCGACTGCTTCCGGCAACAGAATGCTGGCTACAGATAAGCCTGACAATATGTCAATGGGATTCATAACCGGGAGTCTTGGTTTAACCGGTAATGTATTCATATTAATAATGGTTTTTCACGGAAATAGGATAGCATTCCCCATTGTTACATAAGTGGCGTGGTTTTTTTTGCCTTCATTTTATAAATAAAGGATAATCACGGCTTTGTTCATTCGATGCTGAAAGTTACTTATCAGTAATACTCATGCGTATACCTCTGTAATTAAGCTGGAATTGGAGTGGCGATGGCGCAAGACAGCGATATGGAAAAAACCGAACAGGCCTCGACGAAGCGTCTGGAACAGGCGCGGGAAGAGGGGGATGTACCACGTTCACGTGAACTGGCAACTTGTAGTTTGCTGATGACGGCCGGTCTTAGTTTATGGGTGAGTGGTGAAAGTCTGGTTCGGCAATTGAGTATGTTGCTGACAAGTAGTCTGAGTTTTGAACGTAGTGCTGCATTTGATATGTCATTGTTGCAGCATCAGCAGATAAATCAATTGATCGCTGTGATGCAGTCTCTGGGGCCAATAGCCGGAGCGTTAATATTAGTTGCTATGTTCTCTCCTGTGCTGATTGGCGGCTGGCTGTTTTCCGGACATGCACTGTCTCCTAATTTTGCGCGTATGAATCCGATTGCCGGATTGGGTAATATGGTGTCAGTCCGTGCGCTGGTCGAGTTGGGAAAGGCGCTGGGTAAAGCATTTATTGTGGGTACTGTGGCCTGGAAGGTCATTCGTTATCAGCAGCCTGCCATTGTCGGCCTGGTCGGAGAGCCTATCAGACAGGCAGCGGGGCATGTGGGATATTTGCTGATCGTGTGTTTTATTTCGATTACCAGCGGTCTGGTGTTAATTGCAGCAATTGATGTTCCGTATCAGTTGTGGAACTATGCCAAAAAATTGAGAATGACCCGGCAAGAATTAATTCAGGAATCTAAAGAATCGAACGGTAATCCGCAAATTAAAGCCAAATTACGTGCGCAGCGTCGTGAAATGGCGCGACGCCGGATGATGAGTAAAATACCGACTGCCGATGTTGTTGTCACCAATCCAACCCACTATGCGGTAGCGTTAAAGTACGTGGAGGGCCGCATGAGTGCCCCTGTTGTTGTGGCAAAGGGTGCTGATGTTATCGCCGGAAAAATTCGTGAAATTGCAAAGGAGCATGGTATTACTGTGCTGGAGTCACCGCCGCTGGCGCGTGCCTTGTTTGCGCATGCCGAGCTAGATGAGCAAATACCGGAAGCCTTATATATCGCAGTAGCTGAAGTATTGGCTTATGTGTTTCAGTTGCGCTCTTATCAGAGTAATGGCGGACTGGTACCTCAGGTGCCTAAAGAAATTAATGTCCCTGATGAGTTAGACCCTGCTCTTACCCCTGTTGCACCTTCTCGTGCGGCAGCAACTCCCGGAGCCGTGAATGAATAGTTTGAAACTGCCTGCCTGGTTACGTGGCTTTGAGAGCGGAGCCGGGCGGGCACTGACAGCACCGTTATTAATCATCATGATTTTATCTATGATGATTTTGCCCTTGCCTCCGTTTGTGCTGGATATCTTTTTTAGCTTCAATATTGCATTGTCAGTTATTGTTTTGCTTACCAGTCTGTATACCATCAAACCGCTTGATTTCATGGTGTTTCCATCGGTGCTGTTAATGAGCACCATGTTGCGTTTATCCCTGAACGTGGCATCAACACGTATTGTACTGACCGAGGGGCATACCGGCCCGGATGCGGCGGGAAAAGTCATTGAAGCATTCGGTCATTTTCTGATCGGTGGTAATTACGCGGTAGGTATTGTTGTTTTTATAATTTTGACCATCATTAACTTTACGGTTGTGACAAAAGGTGCTGGCCGGATAGCCGAGGTGGGTGCACGTTTTGCCCTGGATGCGATGCCGGGTAAACAGATGGCGATCGATGCTGATTTAAATGCCGGGCTTATTGTGGAGCAGGAGGCGCGTCGTCGTCGTACTGAAGTTGCTCAGGAAGCCGAGTTTTACGGTGCGATGGATGGTGCGAGTAAATACGTGCGCGGTGATGCGGTGGCCGGGATTATGGTTACGGTGATTAATATCGTGGGTGGTTTACTGGTTGGTATGGTTCAGCATGACCTGGATTTTGCGCAAGCGTTAAAAAATTATACTTTGCTGGCGATTGGTGACGGCCTGGTTGCCCAGATCCCTTCCCTGATCATTTCTACTGCTGCCGGTGTGGTGGTATCCCGTGTGGCGAGTGATAAAGATATTGGCGAACAATTAATTACGCAATTATTTGCCAAACCACAAGTATTATCGATTACTGCTGGTATTATTGGTGGTATGGGTTTAATTCCGGGAATGCCGCATTTAGCCTTTATATTGCTGGCTAGTGTGCTGGGTGGCGGAGCTTATGTGCAAATTAAGCGTGCAAAAAAAGCGGACGAAGAAAAGCCAGCGGAACCGGTGGCAGCTCCTGTTGTTGAAAATGAAGAGGCAACATGGCAAGATGTGTTGCCGATTGATACATTAGGTCTGGAAGTAGGATATCGTCTGATTCCGTTAGTGGATAAGGCGCAGGGTGGCGAGTTGCTGAAACGGATTAAGGGGATACGTAAAAAATTTGCACAGGATATCGGGTTCTTATCGCCGCCGGTGCATATCCGTGACAATCTGGAGTTAAAGCCATCCGCTTACCGGATTAGTTTAAAAGGTGTTGAAATAGGGGCAGGTGAATCGTTTTCGGGCCAATTTCTGGCGATTAACCCCGGCATGGTGACAGGTATGCTGGAAGGCAATCCGACGATTGATCCTGCATTTGGTTTGCCTGCAGTGTGGGTTGATGCCGGTCGCCGCGACCTGGCTCAGTCCATGGGGTATACCGTGGTGGATGCAGGTACGGTAGTGGCGACGCATTTGAATCATTTGATTACCAGTAATGCAGCTGAGCTACTGGGGCGTAACGAAACACAGCAATTGTTAGATTACATTGCTAAAGATGCGCCAAAACTGGTGGAAGATGTTATTCCAAAATTGATTCCTTTAGCGTCTCTGCAAAAAATTCTGCAAAATTTATTATCTGAAGGTGTGCATATCCGTGATATGCGCAGCATTATCGAGTCCTTGTCCGAACATGCTGGCCGTACTCAGGATGTGAATGAGTTGACTGCCCTGGTGCGTATTGCGCTGGGACGTGCAATTGTGCAGCAGCTGTTCCCGGGAACGAATGAATTGTCTGTAATGAGTCTGGATGTGAATTTGGAGCGCCTGCTGATGCAGGCACTGCAAACCGGCGGGGCAGATGGTGTCGGATTTGAACCGGGTTTGGCAGATACCATGTTACATCAGACAGAAATTGCTATGAGGCATCAGGAGCAGCTTGGACTGACTCCGGTGTTATTAGTCCCAGGTCCATTGAGGTTGTTGTTGGCCCGCTTTTTAAAGCGTTCACTGCCGCAATTGCGTGTGTTGTCACAAGCGGAATTGCCAGAATCAAAAACGATTAAAGTAACCGGTCTGGTTGGAGGTCGATCATGAATGTAAAAAAATTTACTGCAGCGACAGCGCGTGAAGCATTACGTAAATTGCGGGAGGCGATGGGGGCAGATTCCGTTATTATTTCAAACCGGACTGTGAACGGGCAGGTTGAAATTCTTGCTTTGGCTGAAGATGATATGGTCAAATTATCTGCGCCGGATGCTATTCCGTCCGGTATGAACGCAGAAAAAGAACGCCAGTTTCCTTCTTCCGGGCGTTCTGTACATGCAGCAAAAGCGGCATCGCGCCCGCAGTCAGCACAATCCGCAGGGCAGGAGTCCTTACCGAAGCCGGTGCGAAGGATGTCGTCATCCAGTCATGTACAGTATCAGGCGCAACCCGGACAGACACAATCATATAGTCCTGAAGTTTCTCAGGCAATCGGCATTCCGGCCGTGCCGGGTGTTGCGGAGTTGATGAGTGAATTGCGCTCTATGCGCGGCATGATGGAAACGCAACTGGCAGAAATCAGCTGGGGGCATACACAGCGTAAAGAGCCGCATAAGGCACAAATGTTGCGCCATATGCTATCCAGCGGGTTCAGTGCCAGTCTGGCGCGTTACATGCTGGTGAATATGCCTGCAACCGCGAATGCCGAGCAGGGTCTGGCCTGGTTAAAAGCCGTTATGGTACGTAATTTGTCCTCAATCGGTTGTGAAAACGATATGCTGGAGCGGGGCGGCGTATTTGCACTTGTCGGCCCGACCGGAGTCGGAAAAACGACAACGACGGCCAAGCTGGCAGCGCGTTGCGTGATGCGCCACGGAGCCAATAAATTAGCACTGATAACCACCGATGGTTATCGGATCGGCGGTTATGAGCAGTTACGCATTTACGGAAAAATTCTGGGAGTAATGGTTCATACCGTTAAAGATCAGGCTGATTTGCATATCGCCTTGTCTGAATTGCGAAATAAACATACTGTATTGATTGATACAGTCGGTATGAGTCAGCGTGATCGTCTGGTGTCCGAGCAGGTATCGATGTTGTCCGGATCGAATGTGAAACGATTGCTGTGCCTGAATGCCACGGCAACGGCGGAAACACTGTCCGAAGTGGTGCAATCCTATAAAGGCAGTGGTCTGGCCGGTTGCATCATTACTAAACTGGATGAGGCTGCTACATTGGGTTGCGTGCTGGATAGTGTGATGCGTCAGAAACTGATGCTGTATTACGTTGCAAATGGTCAGCGTGTTCCTGAAGATTTACACGTCGCGAATAAGCAATATCTGGTGGAGCAGGCATTTAAGCTGAAGCGTGATGTTGCTGCTTACCAGGTGCATGACGATGAATTACCTACATTAATGGCCGGGGCATCGGCGGCTATGCGTGAACAACCATTGCGCGAGGTGTCTCTTGGGTAATTATGATCAGGCAGAAGGTTTGCGCCGGATGCTGTTTGGTGCTAAACCGCGTTTTGTGACGTTTCTTTCCGCGCTTGAGCATGATGACCGGGTTTCTACGCTGGTGAATTTGTCTGCCGGTCTGGCCCGTCAGGGAAATGATGTTGTGCTGCTGGATGCGCGCAGTACCGGCCTGTGTACGATGGCATGGATGGATTTGCCCGTTTATGTCACCTTGCTCGATGTGGCAAGAGAACAGGGGGCAATTAAAGACGCCATTGTTTCTACTTCTCACGGGTTTGGTTTGGCTAGTATTGCCCGTTACCAATGTATAATGGCCGATATGGTGCCGTCTGTTTCAGGTGAACTTGCTTACCGCCTGGATAAGGTGGTTGACATTGTTGGTAAGCGTTCCGATGTGGTTTTGGTTGATGGTGAGTTGGATCAGTACGATGGCCTGGCTACCCCGGCGCTGGAACAGGGAGAGATTGTAATACAAGTGACCAATCATCCGGATTCGATTAAATTGGCGTACAGCCTGATTAAGAGAGCGCATGGTAAATTTGGACGACGCTCTTACGGTGTTTTGGTTACAGGTGTTAATGATGCTCAGGCGCGGCGCGTGTTTGCCACGATGGCGCAAGTTGCCGGCAGCTTTTTGTCTGTGCCTCTTAATTTTGTTGGTTATGTTCCTGATGACGACTATTTACAGCGTGCCAGTCGCTCAGGTCGCTCGGTATTTGATGCATTTCCTTTAGCCGGTGCTTCGGTCGCTTTTGCGCGGCTTGCGCAACAGTTGACGGGATTTGATGATTTTGCTGCTGCGCGTGCTTAGAAAACGTTTATGTATAACGCTAGTGGAAAAACAGATAAAAATCATTTGCTTCATGAACACGCCCCGTTGGTGAAGCGGCTTGCGTATCAGCTGAAAGCCAAATTGCCACCGAGCGTAGAAGTGGATGATCTTGTGCAGGCCGGAATGATAGGCTTGCTGGATGCGATTAATCGTTATGAGGATAATCATGGCGCGCAGTTTGAAACGTATGCAGTTCAGCGTATACGCGGTTCGATGCTGGATGAGTTGCGCAGCAGTGACTGGTTGCCGCGCGGAGTACGGCAAACGATGCGCAAAGTAGAGACGGCAATCGAGCAGTTACAGCAGCGTCTGGGGCGTTCGCCATTTGAAACGGAAGTAGCTAAGCAACTGAAGCTGTCGCTGGCTGATTACCAGGAGCTGTTGTCGGATGGCAGCGGACATCAATTGGTGTATTACGAAGATTTTCATGATGCAGAAAGTAAAGAGCATTTTTTAGACCGGCACAGTAGTGATGATTCTGGTGATCCGTTACAGAGTTTGTTGCGCGGGGATTTTCGTCTCAGTGTTATCGCTGCAATTGATGCACTTCCTGAACGTGAAAAGTTGTTGATGGGCTTGTATTATGAGCAAGAGCTGAACTTAAAGGAAATTGGTGCCGTGATGGGGGTATCTGAGTCACGTGTTTCTCAATTACATACACAGGCCGTCGCTCGTTTACGGGCATTTTTAAGAGAGAGAACGTGGACTGGGCAAGCGTAGCGGGTTTATTACTGGCGTTGTTGGGACTCCTGTACGGACAGGCGTTAGAGGGGGGGCGCTATGCTTCTTTACTGCAACCAGCCGCATTCATTATTGTCTTTTGCGGCACCATGGGTGCTGTCTTACTGCAAAGCAGAGTCAGTACATTTTTCAGAGCGGTAAAAATGTTGAGCACCGTGTTTCTGGTTCCTGCCGATACACATCAGTTTCTGGTGCGCGATGCCCTGGCATGGGGGGCGAGTGCCCGCCGTGAGGGTTTTTTAAGTCTTGAGCGCCATTTGCATCTGTCCCGCGATCCTTTTACCCAGAAAGGATTGCGTATGGTGATTGACGGTGTCGAGCCACAGCGGCTTAAAGACATACTGGATAGCGATATTACGACGTTTGAGATTCAGGAGCGGCAGGCTGCACGTATCTGGGAGTCGGCGGGAGGATATTCCCCGACTATCGGTATTTTGGGTGCGGTGCTGGGATTGATTCATGTGATGGAGAACCTGACCGATCCAAGCAAACTTGGCAGCGGGATTGCCGTTGCTTTTGTTGCTACTATCTATGGGGTAGGACTGGCTAATCTGGTTTTTATACCTATAAGTAATAAATTGAAGGAAATTGTTACGCGTGAAGTGGAAGAAAAAGAAATGCTCATTGAGATTTTCTTTAGTATTGCTTCCGGTGAAAATGCACGGGTTATTGAAGAGTTGCTGGCTACCCAGGAGCGCGCTTAGTTATGGCCAGAAGAAAACATGCCGAAGAGCCGGATAATCACGACCGCTGGATGGTATCGTATGCTGATTTTCTGACCTTATTGTTTGCTTTTTTTGTGGTGATGTATTCCGTTTCTTCTGTAAATGAGGGGAAATACCGTGTGGTATCGCAGGCACTGACTGGTGCATTTAATCAAATGCTGCCGGTACAGGAGCAACCCTATTTGCCTGATCCTAAAGCTGTGCAGTTTAAAGTAATTTCCCGCCCGAAAGTGCCGGAAAAGACTGAAACACTGGTGCAGGAACGCGTGAAGATGACCGGACTGGCACATGGTATTCTGGATGTGCTGGCTCCGCTGATCCGCGAAGGAAAAGTACGGGTCACCCAGACAAATCGCGGTGTTGCCATTGAAATTAATGCCAGCGTGCTGTTTGCGCCGGGCGGAGCTAATCTGTCTGCCGAGTCAAGTCAGGCATTGTCTGCGGTTGCGTCAGTGCTGGCTGGTGACGACCATGATATTCAGGTAGAAGGTTATACGGACAATCTTCCTATTAATAATGTGATTTTCCCCTCTAACTGGGAGTTGTCAGCCGTGCGTGCCGGTAGCGTAGTGCGTCTGTTTATTGATCGCGGCGTCGATGAAAACCGGCTGACTGCTGTCGGACAAGGGCCAAAAACGCCGGTGAGCAGTAATGATACTCCGGAGGGGCGGGCACGTAATCGTCGCGTTACTATCACCATTTTAGCTTTACTGCCCGAGGTTAAAACCGAAGTTCCTATTGCCGGGCCTAAATCAGCTGCGCCTTAATTTTTTTGAGTCAGAACAGAGTGTGACGTGCGGCGGGTAAGACCTGACTTTATTGGATATGAATTTTTTTACTCGCAAAATAAATGACATTAAAATTATTACTTAT
>CAIWPG010000017.1 GCA_903914535.1 uncultured Oxalobacteraceae bacterium | reverse complement strand
GACAGCGTCACGGTGCATTAAGATAACCGCTGCCTTACCATTATGACGCTGCTCAGGCGTTACAAATTTCAATCCGCTATGCTTATGCACTTGGTTGTACCAGTGTACAAATTTTAGCATCCAGTCCTGCGCTGCCTCGATATTGTTGAAGGGTTTAGTTGGATAGTTCGGCCGATATTTACAAGTGCGGAAGATCGATTCCGCGAATGGGATATGTGGTCGATCACATATCCCGTATATAGCAGTTTTGTTAAATTATTTTTTAAGATGCCATGGCAGGTTTTCATACAATTTTTTTACGGTAGCGAAAGACTCCTCAAATGGAGGAAGGGGCCCCATAATTTCTACAGCTAAGTCTGTGTATCCTGTTTGTGCTAAGTTCTTAATTGCAGGGTTTGAAAAAGATTCTTTTAGGGCTGCAATATCTCGTCCTTCGCATGAGTCAATTAGCAAATTCAGTAATCTGAACTGTTCATCATCAGTCAGTTCCTGGCTGGCGCTAATTAACAAATTAAGGTCATAAACGTCTTGCCGACGTTCCCGTTTACGCGATTCTTGCTGAAGTAGTGAGCGTAACTTTTCAGCGATTAAATTTAAATAGCTATAAGCTCTTAATTCTTCACCGTCACCCAAACTTAATATTTCAACATCAAAAACTGCTTCATTAAAACTGAAATCAATTTCGACTACGGTTGGAGCTTGTCCACGTAATAAGCGTGTTCGTTCGCGTTCCTTACTTTTTGGTGCATAACCAATACTCAGCTGAAGGGTCGGAAAACTCGCCCCGGCTTGAGGTGGACAAAGCTTAGTTCGTTGACGTATGCACATAGTGTTGTAAGGAAGTTCCTCATTTGCCATGGAGATTTGCGCGTCTAATTCTTCGAGCAGCTCTTCTTTCATTTCTGCACGATATTTTTCTTGGGTGGAGAAATCAGCATCTTTGGTAAATCTGTCACTGTTGTAACGGATGGCCATTAACATTCCACCTTTCATGACCATCGAAGACCTCAGAGCTAGTGAGGTACTTATGGCATGCAGAATAATGTGAACAGCTTCTCTGAAATTTCGTTTATCAGATGCCGCTTTTGTTACCCACGCCGGTAGGTCTAACTCCTCGACATGCATTTTTATGTCATTCATTATTTGTATCCGAATTGTCTGGTGTAAGTGAAGGCACGTTAATCGATAACTTCCAGCTTTCGGAGTGATAGCCGGAAAATTCTTCAGCCGGATTCAATTTTCTGGATCCGCCTCGTTGGGCAAATTTTTTCCAGTCAGCAAATTTAGCATGTTGAAGCTTGCATACTTCGTTTAAAACATAACCAATCCGAACTTTATCGATTGGTTTTCCGTGTGTCTCGACTTCGTCAACAATGAATTTTAAAAATTTTTTTGCGTCCTGCATATAAATATCAAGAACGTGCTGAATTCCGCCGCACGACTTTGGTTCTCGCAACATATCCAGGAAAACCCGACCAATTGTCGCAACTCTCAGAGGAGAGTCTGAAACACTTCGAAACGCGCCAAGCTGAGACCTTTCATGAAATTGGATAGAAGTTCGCTCAATAGTTGTAAATTTAGGCCGTACCAAAGTTGGCAAGCCGCTTTCTTTATATTGGGTAAATCGGCCATTAAGATCTTTTTGCATGCGTCTCTCAGCCTGAATACGCCATTCAGCCGTAGTTGGGCGAGTTATGTATAGAATTTTGGGGAATCTATCCGTTAGTCCGTGATACTCCATCGCACTTAAATGCGATACGTAAGTAAACGGATCCAGGGAGCACACTATTTCAGCAGGCGTTGCGTTACGACCAAAAACAAGATAGGCATTTGTTTTATTCAAAGGCGCAAGTAAACGTAATTTCAAGATAGAATCAATTAATGACTTGAATTCCTGTTTGGGGGATTCAGCTTGAGACAGAATATCTTTTAAATATATTATTTTTCCAAGCTCATAGGCGGACAGTGCAGGTATGTTTGCTGCGATCAATGCATCAACAACCAATCCAAGTTGTTCAAGAGATTTACTGGTAAGCAAAATATACCTTTATTAACAAGCATTAAAATGCGTCCTTAGGACGCATTTTAATGCTTGTTATATTAGAAGTCAATAATAAAAATAAAGAAAAAGTAACGTCAATCCAGAAGGTATTTTTGAATTTTATCCAATTTAGAAGGACGCGGTAGGTTGGGTAGAAACCCCACCGGCAATTAACAAAATTTCTTCCGGGACTTTTTTCCAGGGATGTGGTTTTGCTTTTCTCAGTCGCCAATCAAAACTTTTAGGCTGGTGCGTTAATACCTAACTAACTTTACTTTTTTCATCCATAAATTTGGTAATGTCGGTGTGCTTGTTGCCGGGTTAAAAAACCGGCAATGCAAGGCGGATAAACTAATCCCGGTAATCTACGCCAATCCCAGGCAACATCCCCCGCCCGGTGAAATTCTCAGCTGCTAAAAATTCCGCGTACGGCTTGTATGATGGATTCTGCCAGTTTGGGGTTGCTTAGCTGCGGGAAGGTTTCTGTGAGTTTGCTTTGGAGTGTCCAGTTGTTGTCGCGTAGTGAGCGGATAATTTTGTCGATGTCGGTGTTGGGGCCTTCCAGGTAGTTTTTGACGGCCCGTCTGGCGCGTTCCATGTTGCGCAGGAAGTTGGCTTCTTTGTCCATTTCACTTTCGATGGTCAGGCGAATGACGTGTCCCATGTATTCGGTTTGGGTGGTGATGTTGGGGTAACGCCATACTGGCAGTGCTTCGTCGTAGGCATCGAAATGAAATTTGCTAATGACGCCGTCCTTGTATTCTGTTTTTGCGCCGAAGTGGCAGCACTCGCTGTATTTTTGCATCAGCGGGCGTGAGAAGCGTTCCAGCGCCTGGTTGTATATGGCGCGTTCCCGGCTGTTGTTGGCGATTGCTGCTGAAATGGGCAGGATGTAGGGGGCGGGTACTGTGCCGTCGCGGCGTAAAATGTCGTTGATAAGAAAACGTGAGATCCGGCCGTTGCCGTCTGTCATCGGGTGGATAAAGACAAAGCCGAACGAGGCGATGGCGGCGCGCACGACGGAGGATGATTGCTGTGTTTTATCCAGGGTTGCCCGCAGGCCGGTGAGTAGCTTTTGTGTCTGATCCCAATGCGGGGCGATGTAGTCGGTGATGTGGATGTCGTTTGAAACATGCCCGATGGTGGCGGGGGACTGGCGCATGCCGTAGCGTGTTGCGGTGCCGAGAATTTCTGTTTGTAGTTCAGTCAGTGTTTGCAGCGACAGTGGGTCATTGTATTGTCCGCAATGCAGTTCCATGACGTTGGCGAAACGGCGTATGCGTTCGGTCTGACTTTCATCCTGTTCTATGGAGAAGCTGGCCCGGCTTTCTCTGATGGAGAGCCAGCTTGCGCTGCGTTGCAGGATATCGGCACTGAACTTGGCTTCCAGTTCAGTCAGGGCTTTTGCGCAGTTGTATTTTTCCAGCTCTCTGACGGCGTCGCTGCGTACGATTACCGGACAAAATTCACAGGTTCCCGGCAGGTTGTCCCGCACCCGCCAGCGCGGGACGTTTTCGGCGCGTGTGGCGACGATGTATTTGGCCGGGTCTAAGGCATCTACATAATTACCGGACGAAATATCCGGAACGCTGAGCCGTTTTTTTGTCATCCATTCGTAAAAAAATCCCGCACGGCGTGCATACGCGTCGGCCGGTTCATCACGAATCCATGTTTCTAATATTTCTGGTTTGATCAGCCCCCACAGGCGGGCGAGAAATTCGAGGTGGATTGTTTCGTATTTGAAGACGAAGGTCAGGTGTGCGGGAATGGTGGAGTCTGGCCGGGCACCGGGCGGGTAGGTCTCCTGACAGATACCATCGTTTATCACGGTGCGCCGGGAGGTGCCGATCTGACTTTCTGCCGAAAACGCTTGAACAGGGCTGATACCGGTATGCTCGGCGATCCACTTGAATCCGATGAAATGACTCATTTTTATGTATGTTGGCTATTTTGTGAGTGGAAAATAGTGTATCACAAAAGAAATACGTAAAATGTTGCCTTTAAGTTAATTATTCTATTAATAGAATGAAGCATATTGCTTTTTACATTTTGCTTTCTTTTTCCATCTTATCAATAACATCACGCCATAAACGTACACTGGAGGCGCCGCCTTTTTTTGCCGTGCCGTTGGGCAGCCACAGGTCGTCGTCGTTGAAGCTGTAGACCGGGACCAGGTCGGTGCGGGCCGAGGCTAATTTTATTTCCGGGATCAGATTGTCTAAAATCCAGGGGTCGGCATCGGGGGTGGGGTAGTAGGCTAATACCATGTGGGTCACCCCCAGGTTGATGGCTCTTACGTAGGTGATGCGCATGTGGTCGATGGGGACGCCCAGATCTTTGAGCGTCATGTATTTGGCGATGGCGTAATCTTCGCAGTCGCCGCCGAAGGAGGCGACAATTTCTACCGGTGTGGCCCAGTAGTCTTCGACGCCCCAGTGCTCCATATCGGAGAAGTAGGGTATCTGATTATAGAATTCGTTGGTTTTGCGCAGGAAGGGCATTTCGACCTGGCCATTTTTTGTTTTTAGCAGGTTGGCGACGAAGTTGGCTCCTGCGGCGGTTTTCATTTGGCGCACGGTGGTTTGCATGACTTGCATGCGGCGCGGGGCTTCCCAGCCAAAACGTTTGGCTTCGTAGTCGTACAGGCCATTCGTAAAGTCAACCAGCCCGGATATGGCGGGCGAGATGATCATAAAAATGGCCGTCGCGATGAGAATCCGGGAGCGGAATTTTACGGAAGAAGCCATGTCGTTGTTAACGTTACTCACTTAAAAAGGGGCGGTGCTGCCCGAAGAATAGCCGGGTTTGCTGTTATGGCGGCCCCGGCTATTTTTTACCGGCGTTCTTACACTTAGTTTTGCAATCGTTTTTTGTAATTATTTCTACAATCGTTCCGGTGCTCCAAAATAGTAACCTTGTCCGCTTTGTATATTATCTTCTAATAACAGTGCCACCATCGCTTCGGTTTCTACGCATTGGGCAATCACCGGAATCTCCAGGCTGCTGGCCAGTTGTACGATGGATTTGAGGTGGTCGCGACTGCTGCTAAGGTGGTTTGCTTCACGCACCAGGTTGCCGTCGAGTTTAATGTAGTCGGGTGGCAGGTAACGCAATGCTTTTAATGAATCGGGTTCCAGCCCAAAGTGGTCGATACCAAATTTGGCACCGGCCTGACGCAGCATGGTGGCAAACTGGCGGGTGGCTTCCAGGTTTCTGGTGCAGCCAAATTCGCTGACTTCGAATGACAGGCGTTCTGCCGCGCTGCCCATTTCTTTTAATTTGCCGGCCAGCCAGTTGCTAAAGTGGGCGCTGGTAATGGAGTGTGCGGTGACGTTGACGGCTATTCTGTTGAGTCTGTGGGTGGCGCTGCCCAGGTAATCGATGATCAGGGTGATAAGCGCCTGATCAACCTCTACCATGAGATTGTGTCGTAATGCCATTGGTAAGAATTGAGCCGCTGCAATGGCGTTACCCTGATTGTCGATCAGGCAGCTCATGACTTCATGATGCTCGATGGAGCGGTCGCGCAGTACCACTACCGGTTGGATGAGCAGTGCCCAGCGTTGTTCTGTCAGCGCGTTTTGAATCAGTTTGCGCCAGCCCAGCGAGCCGGTTGAGTTACTGTCTGCTTCGTCTTCCTGGATAATGGCAACGCCGTTACGGCTGGCTTGTCTGGCTTTTTCTACCGCCATATCGGCACGCGATAAGAGTTTGACGCGTGAGTCGGCAGGGCTGAATACGGCGCAGCCCAGGCTAAAGGCGATGTGTTCCTGCTCATTGCAGCGCGCGATGGCTTCATTGATGCGTTGTTGCAGTTCTTTGGTCAGGTCGGTGGTGGCCTGATGGCTTAAGTCCAGACATAAGAAGGCAAACGAGGTACCGCCGGTACGGCTGGAGATGACGGCACGCGTTCCTAATACTTGTATGACGTTGTGTGCCACATCGGTGAGCAGACGATCGCCTTGCAGGTAACCTGCGCGGTTGTTGAGTTCTTTGAGTCCGTCCAGCTCCAGTATCATCAGCGTGGCCAGCTGGAATTTGCCGGATTCTTCTAATAAGTGCCCCAGACGCAAATCAAAACTGAGCCGGTTGTCCAGCCCGGTGACGCTATCGACGTAGGCCTGACGGCGGAATGATTCGGCGCGGTTGATTTCTGCATCCAGGTTTTCTTGTGCGCGTCGTGACATATTATTCATGGCCAGTACCACGCGTTTTAGTTCACGCGTGCCGGGCAGGGTGGTAATTTGTACGAAACGTTTTTCACAGATGGAGAGTGCGGCATTTTCTATTTGCAGCAAAGGCTTGAGCAGGTAATGCAGTAAGAGCAGGGTGAGTCCCAGCGCCAGCAGCAGCATGGCAAACATCCAGTAGCTCATGTTTTTGACTGAGTTCCAGAGATGTTCGTAGGCGATGGTGGGCTGACTGACGACAATGACTTTGCCGAATTGCCGCCAGCCGGATGAGATAAAAGCTTCGCCGGGTTGGGTATCAAGCGGAAAACAGCGGGTAAACCAGAGCGGTACGTTTTCTATTGCGGCGGGTGATTGTTTGTCCACTACACTTTTGCCATCGGCCGAGAGTACCAGTATCCGTTGGTAATAGCCCCTGTCATACAGGGCAAGCACTTGTACTTCTGCCAGTGTTTTATCTTTTTTTGCGAGCGAGTCTGCCAGCGGGTATGCCAGCGAGCTGGCGGCATCCTGGGCATGTGAGGCTAATTGTTGTTGCAGGTAGTTTTTGGTGGATTGCAAAGACAGGTAGAGCAACCCGCCGAAGACCACGAGAAATACAAAAAATATTGCTCTGAATAGTTGATTTCTCAGCGTCATGGCGGCCTGGTCTGTGGAACGAATGGGGGCTGGTGTTATCCCCCCGGTTAAATTTTAAACAGGATAAAAACGGGCAAACTGCCTGATTCTGTGGCTTTACCCTGTGGTTTTGTCTTTAGTGACTTTGCTGGCGCAGTATATCGATGGTGGGGACACCCTGACGGCTTAATACCAGATGGTCGAATTTGCCGGGGACGACGATGGTGCTGCCATCCCGTGTGAAGTTGAAGGCGACGGGTTTGCCTGCTTCATCCACGGAAAAAACATCGGAGGCCGGTGCGGATTCTGGCAGCTGAATGACGACATCTTCACTGATTTCTTTGACGCTGACCGGATACAGGGCGCTTTTCGGGTCGCCGTTGATGTGGTACGTTGCGACTTTGTGCGGGCTGACTGCGGCTTCACAGCCGCATAACAGTACGAGTATTGCGCTTAGGATGAGTAGCTTACCGGACTTGTTCAAGGTCATTTCCTTTTGGTCGGGGCTTATGCAAAATGGCTTTGGCAGCTTAATCCTGCCGGAGTAATTTTGCGTGAGTCCTGTTTGTTTAATTAATCGTGCAAAGCACGACCGATTTTATCGTAACATGCCGTTGATCCGACAGGCCTATTTTTGTATCGTCGTGTTATCCCTGATAATAGTTGATTTAATTGACTTTTATCAACCGGGGGTTTTGTTAATTTTTGACGGATGCCCGGTACGAGCTTATTCCTGTTATCACGGTGAATAACAGCATGAGCCCCAGCCAGAGCCAGTTACCGCACACAATATAGGGCGTTATCCCCTGATAAGCCTGCACCATGACATCCAGCTCGCCGCGTGTATAGCTTGCTAATCGTTGTTCAACCTGCCCCTGAGCATTGATCAGGGCTGTAGTGCCGGTATTGGTGGCGCGCAACATCGGTCTGCCCGTTTCCAGCGTGCGCATTTGTGCAATTTGCAGATGCTGTGGCAGCGCCCATGAATCGCCAAACCAGGCCAGATTAGTGACATTGAGTAGTATGCCGGGCACGGCTTTTTGCATAAAGAAGCGGTTTGCCAGTCTGGCGGCGATTTCTTCACCGAAGACATCTTCATAGCAAATAGTTGGTAAAACCTGCTGATCTCTGACGGTGAATGGCGGGGCAATCAGCGCTCCGCGCTCCAGATCGCCCATGGGGATTTGCATGTAGTGATAAAACCAGGCGAAACCCCACGGCATAAATTCACCAAACGGTACCAGGTGGTGTTTATCGTAGCGGTAGCTTGCCGCTTCTCTGGCAGCGCTGGCCGGAGTAAGCCCTATCAGGCTGTTGGCATACCGGTCTTTACCATCGTAACCAAATAAGCCCAGTGCGACGTAGCTGTTGGTTTCGTTGGAAAATGCCTGTAAATTAGCCAGATACGATTCGGGTAAGCTGTCCATCGTCAGCGGCAGTGCCGATTCCGGGGTAATGATCAGGTCGGCTGGTTTTGCACGTATGGCGTGGTAGTAAAATTGCAGCGAGTCAACTAAATGCTCTTGCTGAAATTTGATTTTCTGGTCGACGTTGCCTTGTAGCAGACGAACGCTGAGTGGTGCGCCGTGCGGGCTTGTCCAGTGGATGAGTTGCAGGCCGCTGCCCAGCAGGAAAACAGCCACAGCCAGCAAAGCCGGAGTACGTCGCCATGCCAGCACACAGCCAGCCAGTACGGCTACCAGCCAGCCTATACCGTATACGCCGATCAGCGGTGCGTAGCCAGCCAGCGGGCTGGCAGTGTGGGCATAGCCGGAGACCAGCCACGGAAATCCGGTAAACAGCCATCCACGCACCCATTCGGCCAGACTCCAGCAGGCAGGAAACAATACCAGCGCAACGGCGGTGGCAGAAAAGTGGTGGCGTACTCTGGCGGCGAATCCCATAAACAGGGCAGGAATAAGCGCCAGACTGGCAGCAAACAGGGCAAGAGCCACGAAGGATAACCAGACCGGCATGTCGCCATAGCGGTACATGGTGACGCTTAGCCAGATGACGCCGAAAAAAAGCCAGGAGCTGGCGTACAGCCAGCTAAATAACATGACTTTTTTGGTGCCGGCGGTGTGTGCCAGTATGTAAAAAAGCAGGGACAGGCAAAGCAATTGCAGTGGCCACCAGCCAGTAGGTGCGAAGGCCAGTGCATTGCAGCCTCCGGCCAGAAAGACCAGTAAGGCCGGAATTTTATTACCTGCGGCGTACTTAGCCGGTGATATCATCGATGGCCCAGTTGAGTGGCTTTTCAATGAGCAATACCTGCACTTGTCGCGCATCTGCCCGCAGTACCTCAAAACTGATCCGGTCTATAGAGAATGTGTCGCCTTTGTGCGGAACGCGAGCCAGGTGGTTAGCCACCAGTCCGCCTATGGTGTCTACGTCTGCATCTGAAAATTCGGTACCCAGTACATTGTTGAACTGGCTGATTTCGGTCAGTCCTTTGACGCGCCAGCGTTGTCCGGCCGCGCTGGCCGCGATTGGCAGGATGTTGTCTTCTTCTTCATCAAAATCGTATTCATCTTCAATGTCGCCGACAATTTGTTCCAGTACATCTTCAATGGTGATCAGGCCTGCCACACCGCCGTATTCGTCTACGACCATCGCAATGTGATTGCGGTTGGCCCGGAAATCGCGCAGCAATATATTCAGTCGTTTGGATTCGGGAATAAAAATTGCCGGACGCAGCATATCGCGTACATCGAATTCTTCCTGGGCGTAGTAGCGTAATAAGTCTTTAGCCAGCAGTACTCCGACCACGTTATCGCGGTTGCCTTCAATGGCCGGGAAGCGCGAGTGTGCGGTGCTGATTACCAGTGGTAACCATTCTTCCAGCGGTTTGGCGATGTCGATGACATCCATTTGCGAACGCGGCACCATGATGTCGCGTGCGGATAAATCGGATACCTGAAAGACGCCTTCTATCATCGACAGTGCGTCGGCATCGATTAAATTGCGTTCGTGCGCGTCTTGCAGCACTTCGAGCAGCTCGTGGCGATTTTCAGGTTCAGGAGAAATGAGGGCAGTGAGTCGTTCAAATAACGACCGGTGAGTTTTAACGTCAGATGGTCTGATTTTGGCGTCAGATTTTCTGACGTTACTAGAATGTTCTTGCATAGTGGGCGGAACGCCGTAATTTTAATGCTATAGGATACATTAAATGTGCCCAGACTCCCAAAGATCTCGACAACAAGATTAATTATACGAAGATAATATGGTGTTCTTTTTGCTATTTTTGACTTAGAATCAGCGTAAGGATAATTATTTCATCAGGTTGCCATGTCGGATTTAACAGAAACCGCTGCTGTATTGCCATATCATTTTAAGAATGTCACTTATACCGCGCCGTTGCATGGGGCTGCTGTTATTTTTACCGGTGCAGTGCATGGTGATGAAGTGTGTGGTACCCACGCTATTTTGCGGATGATCAGTGAGATTGAGTCTGGTCAGCTACAGATTAAGTCGGGTATGGTTACTTTTGTGCCGGTAACTAATCCGCTGGCGTATCAGCGTGGTGAGCATACCGGTGAGCGTAATTTAAATCGTAAACTGATGCCGACCTTAAAGCCGGGGCAGTTTGAGGATTATGTTGCTAATTGGTTGTGTCCCTTACTGGCGCAGCATGATGTATTGTTGGATTTGCATTCTTTTGATGAGCCGGGTGATCCTTTTGTGATGGTTGGCCCGGAAAACAATCGTGGCCCGCTGGAAGCCTTTCAGTATGCAGAAAAAGAACAGGCACTGGCATTGCGTCTGGGGGTGCGGCGTCTGGTGGATGGCTGGCTGAGTGCGCATGCCCGTGGTGAAAATGCGCAATTTGCGATTGGTACGGCAGAATACATGCGTTCGGTCGGGGGCTATGGGCTGACGGTGGAGTGCGGACAGCACCGTGATGCGCAAGCTCAGGAAGTCGCGTATCAGGCAATGTTAAATACCTTACGCTTTTTGGATATGCTGGGCGGCGATAAGCCGCAACGGGTCAGCGATGTGGTGGCGATCCGTTTAATTAATGTGGTTGAGAAACTACACGAGGACGATAGCCTGAGCCGTAGCTGGTCTAATTTTGATGCTGTTGTGGAAGGTGATATTGTGGCGATCCGGCATGATGGCAGTCAGGTTGTTGCTGAATCGGATGGTTATGTGTTGCTCCCTGATTCGCATGCGCTTGCCGGCGGCGAGTGGTTTTATCTGGCTAAAGCGCATACCCGTTTCTTATGAGCCGGTGGCGCATTTTTGCTGTGTTTAGTGTAAAAAGAGTGTATTTTTCTGTCTTTTTTTTGCTGTTGTTTGGCTGCCTGGTTGCTGATGTTTCTTTTGGAGCAAACCCCGGCAGTTCTTCCTCCCTCCCTTCTTCTTCTTCCGTTATTTCAGGTTCAGCAGTTGCCGTTAAAGCGCCGTCTTCTGCCTTGCGGGTGCTGCTGGTGGGTGCCGAGGCGGCACTGGACCCGGCATTGGCAACGGATCTGCAATCATTGAGTATTATCGAAAATCTGTTTGATTCTATGCTGCGCTATGATTACCTGGCGCGTCCGGTGCGGCTACAGGCCAATACGTTGCTTGCTATGCCGGAAATCAGTGAGGAGGGGCGGCGTTATGTGATGAAGATTAAACCGGGTATTTATTTTGCGCCGGACCCGGCATTCCATGGACAGCGTCGTGAATTGACGGCGCAGGATTATGTGTACAGTCTGACGCGTTTGCTGGACCCGGCGCTGGCTTCGCCCTGGCGGTTTTTGGTAGCAGATAAATTGGTCGGTACTGAAGCCTTGCAGTTTGCGCCGCCGACCCATTCGCTTCGTTCTTCCTGGCGTGCCGATTTGCCGGTAGCGGGTATTGTTGCGCTGGACAGGTATACCTTGCAGTTGCGTTTAAAGCAGGCTGACCCGAATTTTTTATTTCAATTAGCTATGCCCGCTACATCGGCGGTGGCGCGGGAAGTGGTGGAGGCGTATCCGGGTGAATCGGGTAATCACCCGGTGGGTACCGGGCCGTTCAGAATGGGGCAATGGCAGCGTAGTTTTAAAATGGAGTTGCTGGCGAATCCGGCTTACCACGGGCGATTTTCCAGCGTGCTTGGTGTTAATAAGCAGGCGGCGTCTCCGGGTGATCTGGCGCTGGCGGCGCATTTGCAGGGTAAGAAATTGCCACTGGTTGACAGAGTGGAGGTCACCATTGTTGAAGAGTTACAGTCTCGCGTGCTGGGCCTGATGCGGGGCGATGTGGATTATCTGGAACAAGTTCCGCCTTCCTTGTCGGGGATGTTGCTGACTTCGGGCCAGCAGGGTAAGCGGCAGCTTAAGCCTGAATTTACCAGGAAGGGTATGCAGCTGGCGTTGTTTTCTCCTATGCAAACGTATTACCTGTGGATGAATATGAACGATCCGGTTGTGGGCGGTTATAGTCCCGATAAGATCGCTTTACGCCGTGCCATTGCACTGAGTTACGACAGGGGTGAGGACATTCGTTTGCAGGAGCAGGGTCTGGCGCTGCCTGCTCAGTCACCGCTGCCGCCCGATGTGTTGGGCTATGACCCGGATTACCGTAGCCCTGTGCAGTTTAATGTGCCGCTGGCGAATGCCTTGCTGGATAAATTCGGTTATGTGATGCACGATGGTTATCGGACTATGCCGGACGGACAAGCGCTGCAACTGGTGATGCATACGCTGGCTTCTGCTGCCGGTCGTTTGCGGGATGAAGTCTGGCGTAACAGTCTGAAATCTGTCGGCATTCAGGTGACGTTTAAGTCTGAAACGAAAAACGATATGCTGAAAGCGGCACGTCTGGGAAAAGTGCAGATGGCGGAAGCGAATTGGGTGGCGGATTATCCGGATGGCGATAATTTTTTTCAGTTGCTTTACGGGCCGAATAGCGGCGGCCCTAACTATGCGCATTTTAATTTACCTGCTTACAATGCGCTGTATGAAGAGTCACGCCTGCTGGCGGATTCGCCGGAACGACAACGGCATTATCATGCTATGGAACAGTTGATACACGGATACAATCCGTGGGTGTTGCTGGTACATCCCTTATCTGCCGATGTGTGGCATCCCTGGCTAAAAAATTACAAAAGGCATCCGGTGGAATTTACTGCCTGGCGTTACCTTGAAGTCGCACCGCATACTGTTCCGTGAGGTGAGCTGCATGCGGTGCTGCTGTATGCAGCGGGTACCTTATTCAGCGTAGGGATTAGCAATGCCCAGTGTGGCTAGTATTTCTGTTTCCAGTCCTTCCATTTCTGCAGCTTCTTCTTCCTCTTCATGGTCGTAACCCTGTGCGTGTAATACGCCGTGTACGATCAGGTGCAGGGTGTGGCCGGTCAGGGATTTTTGTTGTTGTTCTGCTTCTTGCAGCAGCACATCGGTACATAAAATAATATCGGCTTCTGTGGTTTCAGCTTCGCTGTCTTCGGTATAGGCGAAGGTGAGTACATTGGTGGCGTAGTCTTTGCCGCGATAGTCGCGGTTCAGCGTTTTTCCTTCATCGGCATTCACAAAGCGCAGGGTCAGGCTGGCAGGTGCAAACAGCGCTGCCTGTACGGCATTTTTAAGCAGCTTGCGGGGCAGTTGCTCCTTCAGTCGCTTATCGGGAAACTGGATGGTCAGGCTGAGCTTATGCTGACTTGTTTTTCCGGTTGCCGGGGCGATATTGCCGGCGCTGGTGTCGGGTTTACTATTATCTGGCATGGCTGATTGGTTTGGTGATGTTGTTTTTGACGGAGTCGGTCGCAGCAGCTCCTTCGTAGGCATCGACGATACGGGCTACCAGCGGATGGCGTACTACGTCCAGGCTGCTAAAGTTGGTAAAAGCGATGCCGCGTACAGCGCTAAGTACGTTAACGGCATCAATCAGGCCACTCTTTTGACCACGCTGCAAGTCGATTTGTGTGACGTCACCGGTGATGACTGCTTTACTGCCAAAACCTATGCGCGTCAAAAACATTTTCATTTGTTCCGGCGTGGTGTTTTGCGCTTCATCCAGAATGACAAAAGCGTGGTTGAGAGTACGTCCGCGCATGTAGGCCAGCGGCGCAATTTCTATCGCTTGCCGTTCAAACATTTTTTGGGTACGGTCTACTCCCAGCAAGTCGTAGAGTGCATCGTATAACGGGCGTAAATACGGGTCGATTTTCTGGGTCAGATCACCGGGTAAAAATCCCAGTCGTTCCCCGGCTTCTACTGCCGGACGTGTCAGGATGATGCGTTTGACCGCATCGCGTTCCAGTGCGTCAACAGCACAGGCTACGGCCAGATAGGTTTTACCAGTACCTGCCGGGCCAACGCCGAAAGTGACATCGTGATCCATGATGGCGTTCAGATAGTCTATCTGGTTTGGCGTGCGGCCGCGTAATTCGCTGCGGCGGGTTTTGAGCGCCGGACTGAGCAGTTCGGGAATTGCTTCATTTGTGCCGTTGCCGGCTGGCGTTTGCGTTAATTTTGTTTTGCGCAGGTTGAGCGGCGTTTTGGTTTTATTTGCCGGAGTTGCTGTTCTGGCGGCGCTGGCAGTATTGCCGGTTACGGTGATACTGCCAGCATGACCGGTAATGCCGGAACTACCGTAATGACCGGATGCTCTTGCTGCCATACTGCGTTGTTCTACCAGCGCGAGCTGAACTTCATCAATTGAAATGATTTTCTGTTTTGCGTGGTAAAACTTTTCAAGTATGACTATCGCCTGGGCGGCGTTATCACCGCTGACGATAAATTTATCGCCGCGTCTGAATAAAGAGACGTCCAGCGACTTGGAAATTTGTCGCAGATTCTCATCCATCGGGCCACATAAAGCCGCCAGCCGGACGTTATCCAGCGGTTGCTCAGGAGAAAAGGTAAGTACGGTAGTTTTGGTTTTCAATTTTGCGTCGTGGTGTGCGTTGGTGCTGATGATGATACTGCTGATGCCGGTGCAGTGCTTGCTGTCGTTATTTTTTCTGGGGATGGTTTTGTCAGTAGTTCGCCACGCAGTGAAAAATTATAGCTTTGGGTAATGACGACATCGACCAGCTGGCCGATTAATTCTGCCGGACCGGCAAAATTAACGACACGGTTGTTTTCTGTACGGCCTTGCAGTTCATTCGGGTCTTTGACGGTAGGGCATTCAACCAGAATGGTTTGTGTGCTGCCTATCATTTCCTGGCTGTAGCGTTTTACGTTGGCGATAATGACGGCTTGCAGGCGTTGTAAACGCTCCAGTTTGACGTCTTGCGGCGTGTCGTCGCTTAAATTAGCAGCTGGTGTGCCGGGGCGCGGGCTGAAAATAAAGCTGAAGCTGTTATCAAAGCCAATGTCATCGATCAGTTTCATCATGGCATCAAAATCGGCATCAGTTTCACCGGGGAAACCCACAATAAAATCGGATGAAATTGACATGTTCGGGCGTACCTGACGCAGGCGGCGGATGACGGATTTGTATTCCAGTACCGTGTAGCCGCGTTTCATGGCGGATAAAATCCGGTCTGAACCGTGCTGTGCCGGTAAGTACAGATGGTCGACCAGTTTAGGTACTTTGGCGTAAGTGTCTATCAGTCGCTGGGTAAATTCTTTGGGGTGGCTGGTGATGAAGCGTATGCGTTCTATGCCCGGAATTTCGGCGGTGTATTCAATTAAAAGTGCAAAGTCAGCGATTTCGCCATCGGCCATCAGACCGCGAAAAGCATTGACGTTCTGACCCAGAAAACTGATTTCTTTGACGCCTTGTGCGGCCAGACCGGCGACTTCAGTCAGTACATCTTCAAAGCGGCGTGAGACTTCTTCGCCGCGTGTGTAAGGTACGACGCAGTAACTGCAGTATTTGCTGCAACCTTCCATGATGGAGACAAAAGCGGTGGGACCATCGACTTTGGCGGGCGGCATGTGATCGAATTTTTCGATTTCCGGAAAGCTGATGTCGACTTGCGATTTGCCGCTGTCGCGATTGTCTTGCAGCATTTGCGGCAGGCGATGCAGGGTTTGCGGGCCAAATACCAGATCGACGTAGGGTGCGCGTTTAATGATGGATTCGCCTTCTTGCGAGGCGACGCAGCCACCCACGCCGATGATCAGGCCGGGGCGTTTTAATTTGAGTTCGCGCAGGCGGCCGAGATCGGAGAAGACTTTTTCCTGGGCTTTTTCACGGACGGAACATGTGTTAAGTAAAACGATATCAGCCTCTTCGACCTTATCGGTTTTGATCATATCATCGGAGAGATTGAGCACATCGGCCATTTTGTCGGAATCGTATTCGTTCATCTGACAGCCGAATGTTTTAATAAATACTTTTTTTTGCATTGAAAGAGTCAGTATAAGAGTGCGTACAGTGTGTATGGTGTATCAGCCCGCATCGTTTGCGTGTTGTGTGCGCACCTTAACGAAAGGATCAGGAGTGAACCCGGAGCAATCCGGACCCGGCTGATGTGGTGCCTGCATTCAACGACGAAGGGTATTATGGGCTTTCTGCCATTCGTATTGTTGCGCTTCTTCTGCCGTCAGTATCCAGATGCGTTCGATCTGCTTCTGGCTGTTTTCACGGTAGAGAATGTTGACATCGGGGCCGGATAAGGAGGCTGGCATAATGATCAGATCCTGATCATTGCGAATTTGTAAATTCGCTGATACGTCGCGTTGTATCCCGTTGATAATGATGGCGGGGTAGGCTGACGGGCTAAATGCACCTTGTCTGACGTGCTCCGGAAACGATCTGGCTTGTGCTGTGTTCATACTTAACAGCGACATGATGATGAATAATGTGCTGAATAATAAGCTGAGCAGTGATTTGCTTGCTGAGCCAATCAATAACCTGACCGGAGAGCCGGTCAGTGAACACAAGTGCAATTCGCTACAGATAACATTGCCTGACAGGGTTTGCATACTCATATCCGAAAAATAACGATGTAAATCAAACGCTTGAGGCCTGTAGTTTAGCATAAAGTACGCTACTCAAGGGGGGGACTTCTGCCGTTCCCTGATTCGGGCAATTAAGCCCTTGGTTGAGCCGTCGTGATTGTTATCCGGTTCGGATGAGATTAAGGTGCCCGCTATTGATTTGGCGAGTACTTTGCCCAGCTCGACGCCCCATTGATCAAAACTGTTGATCCCCCAGCAAAATCCTTGCACAGTGACTTTGTGCTCATAGAGCGCAATGAGTGCGCCCAGCGCCGAAGGGCTGAGTGTGTCCATTAAAATCGTGTTGCTGGGCCGGTTGCCGGGGAAGGTGCGGTGTGGTGCCAGCAGAGCAATTTGTTGCGGGGATAAGCCCTGTTCTTGTAATTCTTCTTCTGCCTGTTGTGCGGTTTTTCCCAGCATGAGCGCTTTGGATTGTGCCAGACAGTTAGCCAGTAAGGTGGTGTGGTGCTCAGGCAGGGCATGTTGCGGCCGGATACATGTAATAAAGTCCACCGGTGTGATGTCTGCACCCTGATGTAAAAATTGAAAATAAGCGTGTTGTCCGTTAGTGCCTACATCTCCCCAGATGACGGGAGCGGTTGCTGTCTGCGTCGCCTGGCCGTGCCGATTGACACACTTGCCATTACTTTCCATATCCAACTGCTGTAAGAAATTGGGAAAATACAGTAAATCCTGATGGTAGGTTGCAATGGAAATGCTGCCGCATTCTTCAAAATTGCGATTCCAGATGCCGGTTAATGCCAGTAGCACCGGCATATTTTGCGCCAGGGGTGCATGTTGAAAGTGCTGATCCATGGCACAGGCTCCGTCCAGCAGCGCCCTGAAGTGTTCAAAGCCGAGTGCCAGCGCAATAGGTAGTCCTATCGCCGACCACAGTGAATAACGACCGCCGACCCAGTCCCAGAAATCGAATCTGTTTTTTTGGTCTATGCCAAACTGACTGACGGCGGCGGGATTGCTGGAGACGGCCACAAAATGGTGACTGACACCGGCATCAGAAAAAAATGTTAAAAACCAGCGTTTTGCCGAATGGGCGTTGAGCATGGTATCGGCAGTAGTAAACGTTTTGGAAGCGATAATGAAGAGGGTGCTTGCCGGATTAAGCTGGCGTAAAACGGCATCCAGCGCATGGCCGTCTACATTGGAGACAAAGTGCATACGCAGATCGGGGCGCGCTATATTGCGCAAGGCATGGCAAACCATTTTTGGTCCCAGATCTGAGCCGCCTATGCCAATATTGACGATGTCGGTGAAGCGTAAACCGGTGACGCCGCGTTTTTCTCCCCGGTGTATTTGTTCTGTGAATACCCGCATTTGCTCCAGCACGCCGTGAATTTGCTGATTGATGTCGGTGCCATCTAAAAAATGCGGCTGGTTTTTTGGTGCACGCAGTGCGGTATGCAGTACGGCACGCTGTTCGGTAAAGTTAACTTTTTGCCCTGCAAACATGGCATCACGCTGTTGCTCAACGTGCTGCTGTTCTGCTAACTGAAGGAGTAAATCCCGCGTGGTGCCGGTGAGCCGGTTTTTAGAGTAATCTAAAAACAACCCGGCAGCTTCCAGGGAGAATTGCGTAAAACGTTCCGGTTCCTGTTCAAATAGCTGACTAATTGTCGTCTCTTTAATGTCATTAACGTGAGCGAGCAGGTGTTGGAACGCAGAGCTGTTTGCAAAAATATTTGATGGCATGAAATAGATTATCCTGTTTCCGGCTTTGGTTCTCGGCGGGACTGGCGTAACACCTTTGGGCTGCGGGTAAGCATTGCCATGCGGGAGTGTTGAGCCAGTCTTTATTAGTTAGTACTCACAATAATTTAAAACATTCAAAAACAAGTAATTAAAAGATAATTTTTGAATGTTTTTCTTTAAAGCTTACGCAAAATTTCTCCAGCAATGTTGCTTCACCTTGCATACGTGAGTATTGTCTGCGGTTTTGCATTTTTCCTGTGTAACTGTCAGTGTAACTTGGTATAAGTCTTGTATTTAACTAATATGAAATTTGCAATTATACGATAGAATTTAGCAGAATAATTCTTTAAGGCATTAAATTAATGGTAAAAAAATAACCGTCAGACTATAGCCGAAAATTGGTGAATTTAGTAGTTTGTGATAATGCTATTCATGGGGATGTCATAGTCGAATTCTTGCAGGTCACATAAACCGATCCGGTAGGCGATTCCTATTGCCTGGGGGCGTGGTATTGTTGCCAGAGTACGATCATAAAAACCGCCGCCATAACCCAGCCGGAAACCCCGCAGGTTATAACCGACACAGGGAATAAATAACACATCGGGTTGTACGACCGTTGCTGTTTCGGTTGGGATAAGTACACCGTAACGGTCTTTCATCAGCGCCTGTCCCGGTTCCCATGCCAGAAAAACCAGTGATTGATTTCTGATGGGGGCAGTTGGCAGCGCCAGTTGTATTCCCAGTGTCGCTATCTCCGGAAAAATTGCGCGCAGATCCGGTTCTGACTGGATCGGGCTGTAAATGCCGATACACTTGACCGGGTGCGTACGGCACCACACTAAAACCTGACCGGCAATTTGCTGATCCCATTCCTGACGTTGTTTTTGTGTGATTGCGCGCCTGGCGGCGAGGAGTTCGCCACGTTGTACGGTTTTGTTTATCATATTCATTGCATTAAATTAACTGGGAGCTGCTGACTCTGGTATTCTTGTATCTCGGGTTGACGGACTTATTTTTTCTTGCGTTTGCGGTGCTTTCTGTTTTGTTTTTTGCTTTATTTATTGATTTACCTTATTTGGTTTATGCCATGTTGAAATTATTTATACGCCTGAGTTTGCGCTCCGGTTCTTCCTTTCCTTGTCATGTGAGTTCGCTGCTGGTGCTTACCCTGTTTAGTACATGGATGGGATTTCTTCCATTGCCTGCATCCTGTGCTCCTGCTGTCACATTGACCAGTGATGATCAGCTTTTTATTGCACTTAAGGATGCCGCAGTAAAAGAAGACGGGGTGCGCGCACAAACTCTTGCTAATCAGTTAGGCAGTTATGCGCTTCCTTCTTACGTTGAATATTATCGCTTAAAAGCTGACCTGCGTAACGCGAGTGTTGCAGATGTTCAGGTGTTTTTGACGCGGTATGAAGGTAGTGCTATTGCCGATCGTTTACGTAATGACTGGTTGCTATTGTTAGGACGTAAAAATGACTGGGCTAATTTTGATGTGATTTATCCGCAATTTGTATTAGACGATGATACACAATTGAAATGTTATGCCTTGCTTTCTAAATTACAGCAAGGTGCTAATGTGGCAGATCAGGCACGTAGTTTACTGACTTCAGCCAAGGTATATGGCGAGGGTTGTTATCCTTTACTGAATAGTCTGGTGCGGCGGGGGCAGTTTACCCGCAGCGATATGTGGAACCAGATGCGCTGGGCATCAGAATCTCGTTCCGGAACAGCAGCTGCCCAGCTGGCAATTTTAATGAATCAGCCTGCCCTGGCAGCGGTTCTGGAGAGTCCGGTTAAAGTCTTATCCAAACGCTTGGGAAGCTCGGCAGATGCGCATGAAGTGGCATTAATTGCACTGGGGCGGCTGGCGATGTCGGATACGGATCAGGCAGTGACTATATTGCAAAAAATACAATCTGGTCTGAGTCGCAGTGAGCGTGCGGTGGCCTGGGCGCAGATTGCGCTGCCGGCGGCGCAGCAATTACAGGCAGATGCTTTATCCTATTGGATAAAAGCCGGTGAGGATGTGCCTTTATCACTGGATGCTTATCAGTGGCGGGTACGCAGTGCTTTGCGCAGTCTGGATTGGGCACGGGTAAAGCAGGGTATTGAAGCTATGCCGCCGGTGTTGCGCAGTGAGCCTGTCTGGGTGTATTGGCTGGGACGTGCTTATGCTAATGAAGGCCAGCGCGAGGCAGCCCGTAACCTGTTTCAGTCTATTGCCGGAGAAACCCAGTTTTATGGTCAGCTGGCGATGGAAGAGCTGGGCCAGAAAATCGTCATTCCGGCCGCGACATCGGTAAAAAGTGTTGACCTGACACCATTATCAGCCAATGCCGGTTTTCAGCGGGCAATTCAGTTTTATGGTTTGGGTATGCGTTTTGAAGCTGCCCGTGAATGGAATTGGGAATTACGGAAGATGAATGACAGTCAGTTACTGGCTGCGGCAGAATTTGCCCGGCAAAATGAACTTTTGGATCGCATGTTGTCAACATCGGATAAAACTAAAGCAGCATTTAATTTTAGCCAGCGCTTTCCGGCACCGTACCGTTCTGTCATGGTGCAGGCAACCCAGTCAATGGGGCTGGATATGGCGTGGGTTTACGGCCTGATCCGCCAGGAGTCGCGTTTTGTGCTGATTGCGCGTTCGGCTGTGGGGGCTTCCGGTTTAATGCAGGTGATGCCGGGTACGGCCAAATACGTGGCAGGAAAATTGAAGCTGGCTGATTTTGATTTATCCAGAGTTAATGAGATCGAAACGAATATTTCTCTCGGAACGGGTTACCTGAGTATGGTGTTATCCGATTTTAGCGGTTCACAACCTCTGGCTACTGCCGGGTATAACGCTGGCCCGTCGCGCTCCCGCAGTTGGCGTGCCAGTTTGCCGCAGGCAGTGGAAGGTGCCATTTTTGCAGAAACCATTCCGTTTTCAGAAACGCGTGTTTATGTAAAAAATGTGATGTCTAATGCTACTTACTATGCAGCCCTGTTTGATAATGTGCCGCAATCGTTAAAGGCGCGTCTGGGTGTGATCGGGGCGAACTGATGTAAAGAGTGGTTTTGGTTAGTTAATCGCGGCAGTAAAAATTAACGTAATAATGCAACAGGTAAAACAAAAACAACATAAGGAGTAGAGGAATGATGCAAAATACCGATGCGGATACACAGGTTTCTGCTGTGTTGGAACATGCCCGGCGTGCTGAACTCATTTTAGTTATCGGCAATAAAAATTATTCCTCGTGGTCGATGCGTCCGTGGGTGGTGATGAAGGCATTCGGCATCCCTTTCAGAGAAGTGCGTATCTTGCTGGATCAGCCGGATACGGTTACCAATATTGCGGAGTATTCTCCTGCCGGCCGGGTTCCTGTTCTGGTAGACCGGGATATTACTGTCTGGGATTCGTTATCTATTTGTGAGTATCTGGCAGAGCAATTTCCAAAAGAAAATTTATGGCCGCAGCCGGTTGCTGCCCGCGCTGCTGCCCGTAGTGTTTGCGCGGAAATGCATACGAGTTTTGTGGCATTACGTACTTCCATGACGATGGATATCCGTGGCAGTTTTCCCGGTGCCGGACGCACGCCGCAGACGCAGGCTGATATTGGCCGTATTTCAGAGATATGGGAAGATTGCCTGTCCAGATACGGGCATCATCGTTTTTTGTTTGGCGATTTTTCTATTGCTGATGCGTATTTTGCACCGGTCGTTATGCGCTTTCGCACCTATGGTGTATTTTTGGCTCCTGCTTTGCAAGCCTATGTGGAAAGGATAATTGCACACCCGGCAGTGGCTGCCTGGATGCGTGATGCGCAGGCCGAATCTGAATTTTTGCCGGATCATAAGTAGTCTGGCAATTAAGTAATATTGACTTGTTTTAAGAATAGTGGTGCGTCTGTTTTAAGCGTACAAAGTGAGTGTCTGATGAATGTATTTTGTGTTGGCGGTGCTGTGCGTGATGCCCTGTTGGGATTGCCCGTGAAAGATCAGGATTATGTTGTGTTGGGTGCGACGCCGGAACAGATGGTGGCGCTGGGTTACACGCCGGTGGGGAGTGATTTTCCGGTATTTTTGCACCCGGAGACGCACGCAGAATATGCACTGGCACGTACTGAACGGAAAAGCGCTCCCGGTTATCACGGTTTTGTTTTTCATTGTGCGCCGGATGTGACGCTGGAACAGGATTTATTTCGTCGTGATCTGACTGTGAATGCGATGGCGCGGGCGGAAGACGGCACCATTATTGACCCTTATGGTGGTCAGCTGGATCTGGCTGCCAGAGTGTTCCGGCATGTGTCGGCAGCATTTGCAGAAGACCCGGTACGTATTTTACGTATAGCGCGGTTTGCAGCGCGGTTTGGCGACTTTACCGTAGCACCGGAGACAATGGCGCTGATGCGTGGCATGGTGGCTGCCGGTGAGGTTGATGCGCTTGTGCCTGAACGGGTCTGGCAAGAGCTGGCACGCGGACTGATGGAACAGCGTCCGTCACGCATGTTTATGGTATTGCGGGAGTGTGGTGCGCTGGCGCGCATTATGCCGGAGCTTGATGCCTTGTGGGGTGTCCCGCAGCCGCCTGAGTATCATCCCGAGATTGATACCGGAATACATGTGATGCTGGTGGTGGATTATGCTGCGGCCCGGAATTATTCTCTGGCGGTACGTTGGGCTGCTTTATTGCACGATTTAGGAAAAGGAAATACGCCTGCGGAATGCTGGCCGCATCATCGTGGTCATGAAGAGCGTGGTGTTGTTTTGGTTCAGCAAGTCTGTGCTCGCCTGAAAACACCGTCCGAAGTGCGTGATCTGGCGATAATGACAGCGCGTGATCACGGGAACGTGGGCCGGGCCGGTGAGTTGCGTGCTGATACGATAGTGAGCTTGCTGGAGCGTTGTGATGCCTTTCGTAAGCCGGCACGTTTTTCTGAGATGTTGTGTGCAGCTGCTTCGGATTGGTTTGGGCGTGCTGATTTACCTGATGTGCAGTTTCCGCAGCACGATTATCTGGAGCGTGTTTTGCAGGCTGCGCAAGCGGTACCGGCAGGTCAGATTGCTCAGGCAACTGCACAGCGTTTTCCCGGACAAGTACAAAAAATAGCGGAAGAAATTCGTACTGCGCGTATTCGTGCCGTGCGTCAGACAGAAAAAATAAAAAAGTAAATAATCCACAAAGCATGCAATGTGCGCACAGAAAATAAGCAGAAAAATAGCGTGAAAAATCATGAAAAAAGTAATGCAAAAAAATAATAGGATAAGTGGTATAAAGATATTATTTAGATAATATAACTATACTGGCTTCAGCTATAATCCCAGCAATAATTCTGGTGAAATATGTTGGGCTAATGAGCTTTTTTTCTTTTTATCGACTTGGTGAAGCTGGTCTGGTCTGCTGCGCACCGCCGCCGGCGGGTTTGCGCACTCAGGAGCGTATCTGGCAGTTGGCAAGTCAGATAAAAAACTGGCCTGACGTATTAGAAATTATCCCCGGAATGAATAACCTGACGTTGATTTTTAATCCGGAGCAAGTCGATGTTAATCATTTGCAGCAGCGTTTTGTCCGGGCGGCGCAGCGATCCGCTTCTGCCACAGCAGGTACTACGGGCCGGCTTATTGAGATTCCTGTACATTATGGCGGTGAAGATGGTTGTGATCTGGAAGCATTGGCAGTACATGCCGGGTTGAGCACCAGTGAAGTTATTCAGTTACATTCCTCTGCCGAATACATTGTGTACTTTACCGGTTTTCAGGCGGGATTTGCTTATCTTGGCGGCTTGAATTCCCGCTTGTACATGCCCCGTCGTGCTAATCCGCGTCTTACTGTGTTACCGGGTTCTGTTGCCATCGGCGGAACTCAGACCGGAATTTACCCCACTGCCACGCCGGGCGGGTGGAATCTGATCGGACGTTGTTTCCGTTGTTTATTTGACCCTGAAAAAGATCCCCCTGCCTTATTACAGGCGGGAGACCGGTTGCGTTTCATCCCGGTTGATCATGATTGAAATTATCCGTCCCGGTATGTTGACGACAGTGCAAGACCTGGGGCGTTTTCACCATCGTGCGCAAGGCGTGGTGGTTTCCGGGGCACTGGATGAAGTGGCACAGCACGTTGCTAACTGGATGGTGGGTAATAGCGCGGATTCTGCGGCACTGGAAATTACCCTGGGACAGATACAGCTGCGTTTTTTGCATAAGCACCGTTTTGCTCTGACGGGAGCCGATTGCGATGCTGATCTGGATGGTAAAAAAATTAAAACGTGGTGGTCGTATGTGGCACAGGCCGGGCAGGTGTTGCGTTTGCGGGTGCCTGCCCGGGGGATGCGTACTATGATGGCAGTCAGCGGTGGTTTTGATGTTCCGCTTATGCTGGGTTCGTTCAGTACTAATTTAAAAGCGGGGTTTGGCGGATGGATGGGGCGCGCGCTGCGTCAGGGTGATATGCTACCGGTAGCGGATGAGCCGGTATCTGCGTTGCTAACGGAGCCGGGGCCGGCTTTTGGCATTATGCCGCCGCCGGGTTTGTTGTGCGGGGTAAGCGGTCGGTCCAGTCCGATACGTGTTATACCGGGGCCAGAGTTATCTTGTTTTGATCATGCGTCGCAACAGGCTTGCTGGGGGGCTGATTATAAAATAAGCCCTGCCAGTGACCGTACTGCTTATCGCCTGGATGGTGCGCCGTTATTCAGAAAAAAATCAATGCAGCAAGATATGTTGTCGCATGCGGTGTTTCCCGGAGTAATACAGGTACCGCCTTCCGGCCAGCCCATCGTATTGCTGAATGATGCACAGACTACGGGCGGGTATCCTAAAATTGGTGTGGTCATTGCGGCTGATTTATGGAAGCTGGCGCAATTGCCACTGGGGGCGCATCTGCACTTTGTCCCGTGCAGCACCGATGACGCATTACTGGCAGCCCGGGAACTGAAAAGTTATCTGAATCATGTTAAGCAAATATTATCGGTGCATGTTTGATCGTATACGTCTGATAGTGTAGCCTTGTTAGTCTTCAACCACGAAGAGGAGAACAGTATGAGTACCTCGTTACCGTCACGGCCTACGATTATTGTCAAGGAGCTGTCGTCCGGACACCGGTCGCGTATCTTGCGGCATTTTTTAGCACTGGATCAGAGTGATCGTATGCTGCGTTTCGGCTCTTCTTTATCGGATGAATCGATTACCCGTTATGTACAGGGGATTAATTTTAGTCAGGATAATGTGTTTGGTGTATTCAGTCACAGCTTTCATCTGGTGGGAGTCGGTCATCTGGCGTTTATACCGCCCGGTGACCCGCCTGCCGGTGGCGTTGCCGGAAAAATGGCCGAGCTGGGTGTGTCGGTATCTGCCCGGGCACGTGGTATGGGTATCGGTTCAAAATTATTTTTACGTGCCGCGATACATTCACGTAACGCTAATGTGACGACCTTGTATATGCATTGCCTGAGCTCAAATAAAACGATGATGCATATCGCTAAAAAAGCAGGTATGCAAATTCTGAAGGAAGATGGTGAAGCGGATGCCTATCTGAAAGTCTTGCCGGCTGATCCCCGCAGTGTGCTGAAGGAAGCTATGCAGGAGCAGGTCGCTTTGTTTGATTACACCTTTAAAGCCAATGCCAGTGCTGCTATGCGATTTTTTGGTTTGGGGAAAAAGGATAAGAGCTGAGCGTTAATGTCTGGCGTTCAGTGTTAAGTGTTAAGTGTTAAGTGCTAAGTGTGAATAGTGAATCAGGATGGGTTAAGTAACAGGAATGTCAGTCAGGGGCGGCCGGTGTGTTGCCTCTGACTGACATTTTCTTTAGTTACAGATAATTCCGCCACCCAGGCAGACGTCGCCCTGATACAGTACCGCAGACTGGCCGGGTGTTACTGCCCATTGTGACTGGTCAAATGTCAATGTGAACTGATCTGCGCCGCCAGCTTCCAGTCTGCCGGGTACATCGGCCTGGCGGTAGCGGGTTTTAGCCATAAGCATGCCGGCTTCCGGTGGACTGCCAGCTATCCAGCTGGCTTTGTCGGCGCTTAAGGCCGGTGATAACAGCCACGGATGGTCGTGGCCCTGCACAACATAGAGTGTGTTGTTTTCCATATCTTTACGCGCTACATACCAGGCGTCGCTGCTGCCGTCGGGATGCTGGTGGCTCTTAATGCCGCCTATGCCTATGCCTTTGCGTTGCCCCAGTGTGTAAAAGCTGAGTCCGATATGCTGGCCGATTAATTCGCCCTCCGGGGTTTTCATCGGGCCGGGTTGTTGCGACAGGTAGCGGTTTAAGAATTCACGGAATGGCCGTTCGCCGATAAAGCAAATACCGGTAGAGTCTTTTTTTGCCGCATTGGGTAAATGGATTTGTTCCGCAATGCGTCGCACTTCAGTTTTATGAATGTCACCCAGCGGAAACAGTGTTTTGCAGAGTTGTTGCTGATTTAAGCGGTGCAAAAAATAACTTTGGTCTTTGCTGCTATCCACGGCTTTAAGCAGCTCAAAACGTCCGTTTTGTTCACGTACTCTGGCGTAATGTCCTGTTGCAATGTAATCGGCCCCCAGTTGCATGGCGTGATCCAGGAAGGCTTTGAATTTAATTTCGGCGTTGCATAATACGTCGGGGTTAGGGGTGCGTCCGGCCTGATATTCGCGCAGGAATTCAGAAAACACTCTGTCTTTGTATTCAGCAGCAAAATTGACTGCTTCAATATCGACGCCGACCACATCGGCTACGCTGACCGCATCAATCCAGTCTTGCCGGCTGGAGCAAAATTCAGAGTTGTCGTCATCTTCCCAGTTTTTCATAAACAGGCCGATGACTTCATAACCCTGTTCTTTTAATAGCCATGCCGATACGGAGGAATCTACTCCGCCCGACATACCGATGACGACGCGTTTTTTTGACATGATGTGTTATTTTTACCGTTCTTTACTGATTTTATTGCAGTTATTTATAGCGTTCTGTGTTTACAGGGGATTAGTGACGCTGCTGTCTGTATATAAAAAAGACAGCGGCGCGCGTATACCGGCCAGATAGTCGTCAATACATTTGAGTATCAGCGGACTGCGATGACGATCCCGGGTGGCGACCAGCTCATCGTAACTCATCCACATGGTTCGCACGATGCCTTCATCCAGCGGCTGGTCGTGCGCTGCGCCTAATTCACCGGCAATGGCAAAGCGCAGGTAGGTTACCGGAAAGCCGCGCCGCGATGACAGGTAGCGTGACAGGTAGGTGCCAACTAAAAAAGCAGGTGTGAAATCATGTGCCGTTTCTTCCAGCGTTTCACGGATGACGGCATCAATCAATGATTCTTCAGGATCCAGATGGCCTGCGGGTTGATTAATGCGCAGTCCTTCGGATGTTTCTTCTTCAATCATAAAAAAAAGACCATTGCGTTCAATTATCGCAGCGACGGTCACAGAAGGCTTCCAGATGTCAGACATGGTATTCCTTGATAGTGGCCTGCCTCTCTCCTGAGAGGGTGAATCGGAACTGGCTTTCCCAGATCAATAAGCTCGCTATTTTAACGGTTCTTTGGCGGGTAAACATCAAATGTAGTATTTACTAATGCAAATTATGTATAGAATTTTTGCGCATTGGAGGTAGATGCCTATATAGTACGGGATTAGTATTTGCTTTCAGAAATGACTGAGCTTTATATTAATACAATATTTGTCTATCCGACCACAACAAGCCGGCATTTTTTATTGAATTTTGCTACTTTTTTTGCATACAGCTCAACAGGGGCGGTATTGTGCTTAAGATGTTTTATTGTGTAGTATTGTTTTTGAAATTTATTAAACAATTTATTAAGCAGTTTATTTAGGACTTATGCAAAGCCGCCTCAGTGGCTATTGCAGTCTTGTTGCGCAAGCGTGTTGCCTGTATTGGCAGGTCTTGCCGGGACAATTTTGCATAGGTTCTATATGAAGTCATTTGTTATATAACTTGATATGCAACTTAGGTAGTGAACTTAAAAAGGGAGTTAACGTATGAGAATTGGCATCCCCGCCGAGACCAGGGCAGGCGAAACACGGGTGGCAGCTACCCCGGAAACGATTAAAAAATACATCGCAGCCAAACATCAGGTAGTGGTTCAGTCAGGAGCAGGTATTGCTTCCAGTATTACTGATGAAGCTTATGTGGCCGCCGGTGCCGTCATTGTTTCGGCTGAAGAAGTTTTTGCCAGCGAACTGGTACTCAAAGTACGTGCGCCAGATGAGCAGGAGCGTCATCTGATGAAGTCGGGTACGGTGTTGGTCGGTATGCTTAATCCGTTTGATGCGGCTAATACGGCAGCACTGGCAGCTAGTGGCATTTCAGCATTTGCTCTGGAAGCGGCACCGCGTATCACCCGTGCACAATCCATGGATGTGCTTTCTTCACAGGCGAATATTGCAGGTTATAAAGCCGTTATGCTGGCGGCTAATACGTATCAGCGTTTTATGCCTATGCTGATGACGGCTGCCGGTACAGTTAAGGCAGCACGCGTATTGATTATGGGTGTTGGTGTAGCGGGTTTGCAGGCAATTGCAACGGCAAAACGTCTGGGTGCTGTTATTGAAGCTTCTGATGTGCGTCCTCCTGTTAAAGAGCAGGTCGAGTCATTAGGCGCTAAATTTATTGATGTGCCGTTTCTGACGGATGAAGAGCGTGAAATTGCTAAGGGCTCCGGCGGTTACGCACGTTCTATGCCGGCAGACTGGATGCGGCGTCAGGCTGAGCTGGTGCATGAACGTGCCAAACAGGCCGACATTATTATTACCACGGCCCTGATTCCCGGTCGTAAAGCACCGGTATTGATTTCAGAAGAAACAGTGAAAGCCATGAAACCCGGTTCAGTGATTGTGGATATGGCGGTTGAGCAGGGTGGTAATTGTCCTTTGTCTGAATGCGGCAAGACCGTTACCAAATATGGCGTGCATATTATCGGTGAACCTAACCTGGCTACTCTGGTGGCGGCAGATGCATCTGCTTTGTATGCGCGTAACGTACTTGATTTCTTAAAGCTGATTATCGATAAAGACGCTGCGTTGGCGATTAATCGCGATGATGAAATCGTGGCGGCGACATTGCTGTGTTCTGGTGGTGAGATTTTGAAGAAATAAAAAATCGTTGCTAAAGAATCGTTCTTTGAAAATTTTTAACAGGAGTCTTTAACCAGATTCATTCATAAAAATTTTCAATGGAATTGATGGCGATACGAATGATAACAATGACAAACAGCCCCGTTACCAGGTTTTTCGGGACGACGAGTACTACCTTGGGGGATTCCCCATTACTCAAAGAGGATAAGCATGGAAGTTAGCCACACCCTGACCAATCTCATTATTTTTGTACTGGCGATTTACGTCGGTTACCACGTTGTGTGGACTGTAACACCTGCATTGCATACGCCCTTAATGGCGGTGACGAATGCTATTTCTGCGATTATTATTGTCGGCGCGATGCTGGCAGCAGGATTGACAGAAGGCTTGCTGGCCCAGGTGATGGGTACACTGGCCGTGGCGCTGGCCGCTGTGAATGTGTTCGGCGGCTTTTTAGTCACGCAGCGCATGCTGGAAATGTTTAAGAAAAAAGAGCCTAAAAAAGTAGCTGCTCATGCGGGTAGCAAGGAGACTAAATAATGAGTATTAATTTAGCAGTAATGTTGTATCTGATCGCTTCAGTGTGCTTTATTCAGGCATTGAAAGGCTTATCACATCCGTCCAGTGCCCGGCGCGGTAATGCGTTTGGTATGAGCGGTATGGCGATAGCAGTGCTGACGACGATTGCCATGATGGTGGAAGTGAAATCACGCTTAGCCGGTTCTGGTAACGGCTTTATGCTGGTGCTTGGCGGTGTGGTGGCGGGTGGTGCTATCGGCGCGACACTGGCGAAACGGGTAGAGATGACCAAGATGCCGGAACTGGTTGCAGCGATGCATTCGCTTATCGGTCTGGCTGCAGTGTGTATTGCGGTTGCGGTGGTTTCTGAACCGTGGGCATTTAACCTGACTGAAAAAGGCGGTTTGATTCCATTTGGTAATCGTATTGAATTGTTTATCGGTACTTTTGTCGGTGCGATTACTTTTTCCGGTTCTGTTATTGCTTTTGGTAAATTATCTGGTAAGTACAAATTCCGTCTGTTTCAGGGTGCGCCGGTCAGCTTTGCTGGTCAGCACATGTTGAATCTGGTATTGGCTTTAGCGATGCTGGGTCTCGGTATTGCTTTTTGCGTGACGCAAAGCTGGGCGCCGTTTGTCTTGATGGCAGCGATTGCCTTTGCCTTGGGTGTATTGATCATTATCCCGATTGGCGGCGCAGATATGCCGGTGGTTGTGTCTATGCTGAACAGTTATTCTGGCTGGGCTGCTGCCGGTATTGGTTTTTCATTGAATAACTCCATGTTGATTATTGCCGGTTCACTGGTGGGTTCATCTGGCGCGATTTTGTCTTACATCATGTGTAAAGCTATGAATCGTTCCTTCTTCAATGTGCTGTTGGGCGGTTTTGGCGGTACTCCTGCCGAAGCGGCGACCGGCACACAAGCTGCGCGTAACGTTAAATCCGGTTCTGCCGATGATGTTGCCTTTTTGCTGGGTAATGCTGAAACAGTCATTATTGTGCCGGGTTATGGTCTGGCTGTGGCGCGTGCTCAGCATTCCCTGAAAGAGTTGACTGAAAAACTGACACATAAAGGCATTACGGTGAAGTATGCGATTCATCCGGTGGCGGGTCGTATGCCGGGTCATATGAACGTGTTGCTGGCAGAAGCAGAAGTGCCGTATGACCAGGTGTTTGAAATGGAAGACATCAACAGCGAGTTCTCTCAGGCGGATGTGGTGTTGGTGCTGGGCGCGAATGACGTGGTGAACCCTGCTGCAAAAGACCCGAAATCGCCTATCGCCGGTATGCCGATTCTGGAAGCCTATAAAGCGAAAACGGTCATTGTGAATAAACGCTCAATGGCATCAGGTTATGCCGGTCTGGACAATGAATTGTTCTATATGGATAAAACCATGATGGTGTTTGGCGATGCTAAAAAAGTGCTTGAAGATATGGTTAAAGCAGTTGAGTAGCGTGTCTGGCCGGAGCTAGGCCGGTGACTCTGTGCTTTTTTCGTTAAAAAACCCGCCGGATGCAATTTGATCCGGCGGGTTTTTTTTCTTGTTAACATCAGACTAAATCCGGATTGGTGTTATTTCAGTAGTGTTTTGAGCTTGAGTAATTGTTGTTCCAGTTCGGTAAAGTCAGCATGTCCGAAGCGTTGCTGCATCATGTTAATTACCTGCGGGAAGGTGTTTTCGAAGATCTGTATGCCTAGTGGGGTCAGATGTATAAACAGATGACGGCGGTCTTTAGTGCAGCGTACCCGGTCGATCAACTTTTTTTCTGCCAGCCTGTCCAGTACGCCGGTTAAGGTGCCTTTGGTAATCAGGGTTTTTTCACCGAGCTCTTTGCAACTCATGCCGGAGGTATTGCCCAGTGTGGCGATAATGTCGAATTGTGCGTGCGTCAGTCCAAACTGCCGGATAAAGTTATCCGACAGTTTTTCAAATTGTTGCATGCATTCGGCAAGCAGCCGGATGCTGCGCAGGTAGCGTTTATTCATCGCGATTTAATTGCCCGGATTGCGGCTTGCTGAGATTAAACCGGGGTATTAACCCGCCGGTGAAGTAAACGTTTTCCATATTATTTCTTTTCTTAGTCTGCCAGAACCGCTTCAACCTGAATGTTCAGTTTTACTTCAGGAGAAAACGGTGGTGAGTAGGTGCTTAAGCCGAAATCAGTGCGTTTAAATTCAGCAGATACATCGGCGCCGCATACTTCACGTTTCAGCATAGGATGGATAATGCATTTAAATTTATTGATGTTCAGCATAACTGGTTTAGTCACGCCTAATAAGGTTAATTCACCCATAACTGCAACCGGTTTGTCGCCATCAAATTTGAAGTTGGTGGCTTTGTATGTCGCTGTAGGGAACTTGGCGACATTGAAAAAATCAGGTGATTTGGCATGTTCATTCATTTTTGCATGACCGAAATCAATCGATGATGTGTCGATAGTGATGTCCAGCGTGCCGGTTTTGTCTGCTTTGTTCAGTGTAACGACACCAGAAGTTTTGGTAAATTTACCGCGCCATGTGGAGATGCCGAAATGATCGGCTTCAAAACTAGGGTAGGTGTGGTTAGGGTCGATATTATACGTTTGTGCAAAGGCTTGCGGTGCCAAAGCGATGAGGGTAAGGCCGATAAGTTGAGATAATTTCATTTTATATCCTGTATGGTGAAGGGGTGAGCTGATTATGGCGAGCTTGTATAACGGTGCTGCTTTATGTGTTGCTTACTGCGCTGCTACTACGTGAAACCGGATGACGACTTCATCTGCTACGGTGTCGGTATCTTTCCAGTCGCCTTCACCGATGTTATAGCTCAGACGTTTGATGGGTAATGCACCGTCAAAAATGACATTGCTGCCTTCTTTTTTGATGGTGACCGGGAAGCTGACATCGCTTGTTTTTCCTTTGATGGTGAGTTTGCCTGTGGCTTGTAATTTGCCGTCGGCAGTGGCTTTCATACTGACGGAGACAAAGCTGGCTCTGGCAAATTTGGCCGCATCAAACCATTCTTTTTTCATGACTTCGGTGTTGTATTCCGGATCGCCCAGATCAAAGCTGGCGATATCAATATCGACGCTGGCTTTGGAGGTTTCTGGTTTTGTGGCGTTGTAATCTATGCTGGCGTTAAATTTACGGAACTTAGCGGTAACCGGTACGTTTAATTGTTTAAAGGTGGCGGTGACAGTACTCTTGCTCAGATCAATCCTGAGTGCTGCATAGGCCAGGCCAGACAGGGTTAATGCGATGCCCAGTATTGCAGCATACGATGATTTTTTTGTGAATCCGGTAAAAAATGATGACATATCGTTCCTTATTATCTTTGTTTAATTTAATGAATTACGGAAGCATGCGTTTCAGCACATCATCCCGGTCGATAAAGTGATGCTTTAATGCGGCGAGTGCATGTGCGCAGACGCTGGCTAACAGCACCATATTTAAGACATAGTGCAGTTCTTTTAATAATGGCTTGAGTTCAGGATTAGGATCGATAAGGACGGGCAAAGGGAAGATTCCCAGATACACGACCGGAACGCCTGCTGCCAGACTGTAAAAAAAGCCGGATACCGGAATCGCAAAAATAAGCAGATACAGCAAGCCGTGCAGACCCGATGCCAGTTTATGCTGCCAGGCTGGCATGCCAGGGGGGGAAGCCGGTGCAGCATGGCTTAAGCGCCATAACAGGCGTATACAGGCAAAGCCGAGTACAGTAACACCCAGCCATTTATGCCAGGAAAAATACTTGAGTTTGGTCGGGCTAAGGCCGTGGATATCCACCATGACGGTTCCCAGTGCGAATGCGGCAATAATGAGCAGAGCAACCAACCAGTGCAGGAAAATGGCGGTTTTCGTGTATTTTTTTATTTCCATCTATTTCTCCAGGAATATGTGGTGAACCAATCAATTAGTTCGAACCAGTACTAATTCTAACAAAAAAAATTTATTCGTGCAGAGATGGGTTAAATGTCGTTGTTTGAGGAGGGGATGATTACCGGAGGAAATCGCGGGATGGGGCGTTAATGTCGGATGGGGATGTTTCCGGAGAATGGAATGTGGCTGGGATTGGCATCCCAGCCTACGCACCACCCCGGCACACCACCTCAGCCTGCGCTTCAATCCCGGCGTGCAATTGAATGTGGTGCTGTGTTCCGGTATTAGATTTTGCTGGCTAATTCAGCCGCAATACCAATGTAGTTTGCCGGTGTCATGTCAAGTAATAAGGCTTTTGCGTCTGCAGGAATAGCTAAGCCCTGGATGAAGTCGCGCAATCCGTCTTTTGAAATGCCTTTGCCACGGGTTAATTCTTTGAGTTGTTCGTACGGGTTTTCAATGCCGTAGCGACGCATGACGGTTTGTACCGGTTCAGCCAGAACTTCCCAGGTGTTATCCAGGTCTTCGGCCAGACGTGCAGGGTTGACTTCCAGTTTGTTCAGACCGCGCAGGCAGCTGTCGTAGGCTAACAGGGTATAGCCGAAAGCGACGCCGATATTACGCAGTACGGTGGAATCGGTTAAGTCACGCTGCCAGCGGGATACCGGCAATTTTTCAGATAAATGTTTCAGGATGGCGTTGGCCAGACCCAGATTACCTTCGGAGTTTTCAAAGTCGATCGGGTTGACTTTGTGCGGCATGGTGGATGAGCCGATTTCACCTGCTTTGGTGCGTTGTTTGAAGTAACCGATGGAGATGTAACCCCAGATGTCACGGTTCAGATCCAGCAAAATAGTGTTGGCGCGGGCAAAGGCATCAAACAATTCTGCCATGTAATCGTGCGGTTCAATCTGGATGGTGTAAGGATTGTGTTTTAAGCCCAGACGATTTTCAATGACATTTTTTGAAAATGTGTTCCAGTCTACGTCAGGGTAGGCAGATAAATGGGCATTGTAATTACCAACAGCACCATTCATTTTCCCCATCATTTCTACGGCTGCGATGCGATTGCCTGCGATTTTTAAGCGTGCAACCACATTGGCGATTTCTTTACCCAGTGTGGTCGGGCTGGCAGGTTGTCCGTGAGTGCGTGACATCATCGGTAAAGTGGCGTTGCTGTGTGCTATTTCAGTCAGCTTAGCGATTAAATTTTGCAGGGATGGCAGCATGACCTGATCACGTGCCGCCAGCAACATCATACCGTGGGAGGTATTATTGATGTCTTCTGATGTGCAGGCGAAATGTATGAATTCTGAAGCGGCGAGTAATTCAGGATGGTCTTTGACTTGTTCTTTGAGCCAGTATTCAACGGCTTTAACGTCATGATTGGTGACCGCCTCAATTTCTTTAATGCGTGCAGCCTGTGCTTCACCGAATTGGCTGACAATCGCTTCCAGTGTGACATTGGCAGCATCTGAAAATGGCTTGATTTCAGCAAAGCCCGCTTCAGAGAGTGCTTGCAACCACGATATCTCTACTTTGACACGGTGATGCATGAAGCCGGTTTCAGATAAGATTGCCCGCAGTGGGTTAACTTTACTGGCGTAGCGTCCGTCCAGTGGGGATAGTGCTGAGAGTGTAGTCAGTGACATAATGTTGTAGGCAGGAAGAAAATAATAATAAATAATTTAAAAAAACAATATGCAGCAGGCAACTAGACTGATAAAGTAATCTCATAAAATAAATGAGCTGTGGTGCGCTGCATAAGGTAGATTCGGTGGATTCGGCAGGCCGGGCAGATTTGGTCAGTTTTGATGATGTACGCCATACCTTAATCCGCAATTTTACCACTGCTACAGCTAATAATCCGGTATTCAGCTTTTTTACCCGTGACTAATGCGTTGCTTACGTGTTTGGTTTTTTGGTTAGTTGTTAAGCTGTTATGCTGGTCAGGAGTCGTCTCTTATTGCATTTTTATTTCCCATTTGAAATGTTGTTGTTTCTTGGTAGCATTAAGAAGTATGGGCAATGTTATAATCCCAATAGATTTTTATATAAAGAACTTATGAAACTAATTGGCTCGCTTGCAAGCCCCTTTGTCCGGAAAGTCCGTATCGTATTAGCGGAAAAAAAACTCGAGTGTGATTTAATTTTAGAAAATGTATGGGCACCCGATTCCAGTATTCAGCGTTCTAATCCTCTTGGTAAAGTACCGTGTCTGATTATGGAAGACGGTAGCAGTATGTTTGATTCCAGCGTTATCGTTGAATACCTGGACACCTTAACGCCTGTGTGTAAACTTATTCCCAGTAATGGTCGTGAACGTGCCGGTGTGAAATGCTGGGAGGCGCTGGCAGATGGTTTGCTGGATGCCGCTATTCTGGTACGCCTGGAATTGATTCAGCGCCCTGCTGAGTTGCAAAGTAATGACTGGATGGCACGGCAAATGAGTAAAGTACATGCCAGTTTGCACGCTATGTCGACCGGACTTGAAGATGGTGTGTTTTGCACCGGCATACACTACACCCTGGCCGATGTGAGTGTCGGCTGTGCGCTGGGATGGCTGAATTTCCGTTTTCCTGAACTGGACTGGCGTGCCGATTATCCTAATCTGGCAAAATTATTCGCGAAATTATCAGAGCGGCCGTCTTTTAAAGATACCTTCCCCCAATAAAACACCACACCGGGTTTATCAGTGCGTTGACTGGTATGCCTTGCTCCCTGTGCCCTATAGGCGTTATCTGCCTATAGGGCATTTGTTCTTGTCTGAGTCTTGGTAAGACAATTTCTTGTGGTGGTTTCCTCTTCTGAATTGCATGGCTCAGGTGTGAAGTGGTGTATTTTTCCAGCGTGCCAGCAGTGATGTGTTTGTTTGTTGTTGCATGGCGTGGTCTACCACCATAGTCCATTGTTCGCCGAGTTGCTGACAGGTTGCGCGCAGCACCGGTGCAAGTTCCGGTAACTCTGCCAGAATCTTTAAATGCCGCTCAATAACGGCAGCCAGTTTAACGCAGACACCGTGATCCGGGTTGAGCGCATTGTTGGCAGTATAGTGCGACATAAGGTGCAGCACTGCCGATACGAGCATTTCGGGATGGCTTGCTGTGCCGTCTGCCTGTGGGGTACTGATAAAAAGATTATTGCCTAACATGAGTGCTCCTTTGGATGAAGAAGTAAGTCTATGCTGTCAGTATCAGTTTATTTAACTGGGTAATGCGCAGCCGGTAAATGCGACCTTCATGATCGATTTCGACTTCGCGCAGATTGTGCAACACTTCAGTACTGGGGATACGCAGGGGAGTCGGGTTTTTTTGGTGTGGTTTAGTTACGGGTCTGTGCATGGTCAGTGCGGTCATTTATTTCTCCTGATTTAAATAAGAATGATTCTTATTTAGATTATTGGGCAATTTGGATTAAATTTCAAGTTTTTAATTCAATAAGCTGAGTTCAGGGTCATAGTTCCTTCTGCGATTTTCTCATTTGTAAATGTTGGACAATGTAACGTGGTGCGGCGCAATACGATAGAATGGTAAGCAATTGACTTCCACCGCCTTTTTCCACAGACTCACTGATGAATGCTCCTGTACAAATTGAAGCTCTGAATCTCACCCCGCCCGAGACACCGTCGAGCCGCTTGCGTGAGATTCCATATAACTACACCTCGTTTTCTGATCGCGAGATTGTGATCCGTTTACTGGGTGAGCCTGCCTGGCATTTGCTTGATACTTTACGCAGTGCGCGCCAGACTGGTCGTTCTGCGCGCATGCTGTATGAAGTTTTGGGTGATATCTGGGTGGTGCAACGTAATCCGTACCTGCAAGATGACCTGCTTGATAATCCAAAGCGTCGCCAGGCATTGATTGAGGCCTTACATCATCGTCTTGCTGAAGTGGATAAACGGCGTGTTGATCATGATAATGCGAACGATGATGTGGCGCACCAGCGCAGTCAGAGCGTAGAAACTTTGTTGCAGGCAGCACGCACTGCGGTGCATAAGTTTGCCGAAGAATTCCGTAATACCTATGATTTACGTAAGCGTGCCATCCGATTATTGTCAAAATATACAGAAAAAGACAATATTAAGTTTGATGGCTTGTCACGCGTATCGCATGTGACGGACGCGACCGACTGGCGTGTTGAATACCCGTTTGTGGTGCTCACGCCGGACACGGAAGATGAAATGGCTGGCCTGGTTAAGTGCTGTATTGAGCTGGGACTGACCATTATTCCGCGTGGCGGCGGTACCGGTTACACCGGTGGTGCAATTCCGCTGACGCCGCGTGCTGCGGTTATTAATACTGAAAAACTGGAAACACTGGGTGCCGTTGAAATGATGGTATTGCCGGGTCTGACTACGCCTTATGCGACCGTTTACTCGGGTGCCGGCGTGGTGACTAAGCGTGTTTCTGATGCGGCTGAACGCGCTGGCTTTGTATTTGCTGTTGATCCGACTTCGGCGGAAGCATCTTGCGTCGGTGGTAATGTCGCAATGAATGCCGGTGGTAAAAAAGCGGTATTGTGGGGAACGGCGCTGGATAATCTGGCTTCCTGGCGCATGGTTGACCCGAATGGTGACTGGCTGGAAGTGACGCGTCTGGAACACAATCTGGGCAAAATTCATGATGTGGCTTTAGCTAAATTTAAGCTGGAATGGACGCATCCCGGTGAAAAAACGCCGTTTAAGACGGAGCAACTGAATATTCCCGGACGTACTTTCCGTAAAGAGGGTTTAGGTAAAGACGTTACTGATAAGTTTTTAGCCGGCTTACCCGGTGTGCAAAAAGAGGGTTGTGATGGCCTGATTACCTCGGCGCGCTGGATTTTGCATAAACTGCCTAAATTCACCCGTACGGTGTGCCTGGAATTTTTTGGTCAGGCACGCGATGCGATTCCGTCGATTGTTGAAATTAAAAACTACCTGGACGGCCAAACCCGTCAGGGCGGTGCGATTCTGGCCGGGCTGGAACATCTGGATGAGCGTTATTTACGCGCAGTCGGTTATACCACCAAATCGAAACGCGGCGTGCTGCCGAAAATGGCGCTGTTTGGCGATATCGTCGGTAATGATGAGAATGCGGTGGCGCTGGCGGCTTCGGAAGTTATTCGTATTGCGAATACCCGTGTCGGTGAAGGTTTTGTGGCGGTATCGCCGGAAGCACGTAAAAAGTTTTGGCTGGACCGGGCTAAAACAGCCGCGATTTCTAAGCATACCAATGCCTTTAAAATTAATGAAGATGTGGTAATTCCTCTCGACCGGATGGGGGAATACACCGATGGTATCGAACGCATTAATATTGAATTGTCCATTCAGAATAAACTGGATTTAGTTGCTGCGCTGCGGGCATTGCTGACCAGTGGCAGTCTTCCGCTGGGTAAAAGCGATGATGTGGATGGTGATGCCTTGCCGTCAGCCGAATTGCTGGGCGAACGTATCGTACAGGCACAGGCCTTGCTGGATGGCGTGGAAGCGCGCTGGCAGTTTGTGCTGACACAACTGGATCAGCCATTGAGCAGCGCTAAAGCAGCACTGGCCGGGCTTGGACTGGATAAGTTGTTGCCGGTGCTGGATGCCCGTCTGGAGCTTCAGCCTGCCGCGACGCTGTTTGATGTTGTGCAGGATCGTACTGTGCGGATTTCCTGGAAAAACGAGTTACGCGCGCATTTGCGTCAGGTATTTAACGGCGGTGCGTTTAAACCAATTTTGGATGAGTGCATCGCTACGCATAAAAAAGTGTTGCGCAGCCGTGTTTTTGTGGCGCTGCATATGCATGCCGGTGATGGCAACGTGCATACTAATATTCCGGTGAATTCCGATAATTACGCCATGCTGCAAGTGGCGCACACAGCCGTTGCCCGGATTATGGTGCTGGCGCGTGCGTTGAACGGGGTTATCTCGGGTGAGCATGGTATTGGTATCACTAAGCTGGAATTTTTAAGCGAAGATGAAATTAAGCAATTCCGTGACTATAAATTACGCATTGATCCGGAAGGGCGCTTCAATAAAGGTAAGTTGCTGAATCTGCCGGGTCTGGATGCGGATTTAAGCAATGCATACACGCCGTCGTTTGGCTTGATGGGGCATGAATCACTGATTATGCAACAAAGTGATATCGGCGCTATTTCTAACAGCGTTAAAGATTGTTTGCGTTGCGGTAAGTGCAAACCGGTGTGTGCTACCCATGTGCCGCGTGCTAATTTGCTGTATTCGCCACGTAATAAAATTCTTGCTACCTCTTTACTGGTTGAAGCCTTTCTGTATGAAGAGCAGACCCGTCGCGGAATTTCGATTAAGCATTGGGAAGAGTTTGAAGATGTTGCCGATCACTGTACGGTATGCCATAAGTGCCTGACGCCGTGCCCGGTCGATATTGATTTTGGCGATGTTTCTATGAATATGCGTAATTTATTGCGCAAAATGGATAAGAAATCGTTTAATCCCGGTACGGCTGCATCGATGTTTTTCCTGAATGCGAAAGATCCTGCCACCATTAAGGCCGCGCGCCAGGTCATTTTTGGCTGGGGCGTCGGATTGCAGCGTCTGGGTAATACCCTGCTTAAATCGCTGGTTAAAAAACAAACCAAAGCACCGCGTTCTTCGGTTGGTAAAGCGCCGGTTAAAGAGCAGGTTATTCACTTTATCAATAAAAAAATGCCGGGTAATCTGCCTAAAAAGACAGCGCGTGCCTTGCTGGATATTGAAGATGATAAAGTGGTGCCGATTATTCGTGATCCGCAAAAAACCAGCGCCGATACTGAAGCGGTATTTTATTTCCCCGGTTGTGGTTCGGAACGTTTATTTTCTCAGGTGGGTCTGGCGACGCAGGCCATGTTGTGGCATGCCGGGGTGCAAACCGTGCTGCCGCCGGGCTATTTGTGCTGTGGTTATCCGCAACGCAGTGCCGGTGATTATGATAAGGCGAATAAAATCATTACGGATAACCGGGTCTTGTTCCATCGTATGGCCAATACCCTGAATTACCTGGATATTAAGACAGTGGTGGTGTCGTGCGGGACTTGTTACGATCAGATTTCCGGCTATGAATTCGATAAGATTTTCCCCGGCTCACGTATGTTGGATATCCATGAGTATTTGTTGGAAAAAAACATCAGATTGGAAGGCGTGACAGGTGCTCGTTATATGTATCACGATCCATGCCACAGCCCGATGAAATTGCAGGACCCGATGAAAACGGTGAATGCACTGATTACGACGCTGGATGCGACCAAAATCGAGAAAAATGACCGCTGTTGCGGTGAAGCCGGTACGCTGGCGGTATCCCGTCCTGATATTTCTACCCAGATCCGCTTCCGTAAAGAAGAGGAAATGATTAAGGGTGCCGGTAAATTGCGTGCTGATGGTTTTGCCGGTGACGTTAAAATCCTGACTTCCTGCCCGGCTTGTTTGCAGGGATTAACGCGCTACGATGAAGACAGCGGCAGTACTGCTGACTACATCGTGGTCGAAATGGCTAAGCACATTTTAGGTGAGAACTGGTTACCTGATTATGTTGCCAAAGCCAATAGCGGCGGAATTGAACGGGTCTTGGTTTAAGATCTGCCGGATTTAGCAGCCAGCCCCCGCAGTGTCATCCGGTATTTCTGATTGCGGCTGCCGGGGTGTAAACCAGGCTGGTGTCAGAGTTGACCGGAGCCTGGTTTTTGTCTTTTTTAGCGGAGTTGTACATGCATGAATGCGAGCTTTGTCAGCACGCCGGTAATGGCGGGGATGATGTTATTTACAGTAATGCCGCATGGCGGGTAGTGTTGGCCGATGATGCTGGTTTTCCGGGATTTTGCCGGGTTATCTGGCAGTCTCATGTACAAGAAATGACTGATTTGACAGCCGGGCAGCGGCAGATTCTGATGGACGTGGTCTGGATTGTGGAGCAGTCGATACGCGATGTTATGCAGCCGGACAAAATTAATCTGGCTAGTCTGGGTAATATGGTACCTCATGTGCATTGGCACCTGATACCGCGTTACCGGGATGACAGCCATTTTCCTAACCCGATATGGGGACAGGCTCAACGCACAGGTGACAGTGCAATTCTGATGCAAAGGCGGGCATTGCTGCCTGCTTTGCGCGTGGCAATTACGGCGCGTCTGGCAAGTTGTCTGCCGGACAGTACGCCGGACGAAGCCGTTTAGGTTGGTCTGTCTGCACCTCTTCCCTCCGGCATAAAAATACTAACTGAAAAAAATGATCACACCCACAGCTATTAATGTACGCACCCAATCCAGAGTGGTGGAGATTGAGTTTGGCGATAAGCGTTTTACGTATCCTTTTGAATTTTTGCGGGTGTATTCCCCGTCTGCGGAAGTGCGTGGCCACGGAGAAGGGCAGGAAATCCTGCAAACGGGTAAACGTAATGTGGGTTTAACTGCATTGGAACCAGTCGGCAATTATGCTGTCCAACCTCACTTCACTGACGGGCATAATACCGGGATTTTTTCCTGGGATTATTTACTCTGGCTGGGGGAGAATCAGTTGAATTTATGGCAAACATATCTGGATAAATTGCAGGCTGCCGGTTTTAGTGGTGATTCTGGTCGTGATGTAGTGATGGACGTGGCCGGGAAGAGCTGTTCCTGATGGTGTGTTTAGGGTGGGTTTATGTATTTATTGTATATTTATTATTCATTATTGATTAATGCTGCGCAAGTATATCCATTATCCATCCTGCGATGAAAAACAAACCGTCTATAATTATGCATCTTAAATTTTAGTTAAATTCAGCGAAAATCATGACAAATACCACCCATTTTGGTTACACCACCGTTGATGAAAATGAAAAAGTCCACAAAGTGGCAGAAGTTTTTCATTCGGTGGCTTCTAAATACGATGTGATGAATGATTTAATGTCTGCCGGACTGCATCGCGTGTGGAAGATGTTTACCATTGCGCAGGCAGGCATCAGACCCGGATTTAAAGTGCTTGATATTGCCGGTGGTACTGGTGATTTATCTAAAGAATTTGCCAGACAGGCTGGCCCTACTGGTGAAGTATGG
>CAIWPG010000016.1 GCA_903914535.1 uncultured Oxalobacteraceae bacterium | reverse complement strand
CGCGGGGTGGAGCAGTCTGGCAGCTCGTCGGGCTCATAACCCGAAGGTCACAGGTTCAAATCCTGTCCCCGCAACCAGCTATAATTTGTCAGTTATGATAGAGTTTTTACCAAAATTGGTGTTTTGTTTTTGGTAAAAATTTTAGTGATTATGTTTTACGTAATCAGTGCGATCAGGCGCGGGGTGGAGCAGTCTGGCAGCTCGTCGGGCTCATAACCCGAAGGTCACAGGTTCAAATCCTGTCCCCGCAACCAGTAATGATAAGCCGTTGATTTTCTTAACAGAAATCAACGGTTTTTTCATATCAGGATGTGATGTGCCGGTGTTTTGTGTCCGGTAGTCAGAATACGTTGCTTTTGTTCATTTCGGATGGTCTAAAATAGTTGCTGGTGGCGATTTTCGGTTGCGCTATCAAAATTATCGGTTACAATTCTTTCTGGAACAGTCGCGATCATTTTTTTGCAGATCGCAGGCGTTGATTCAGTAAGTTATCAGTGATAAGTCCAGCCAGCCAGATTGTTTTATTGGTGTCGATGCGATGACGATGTCCTGGTAAAGCGCGCATGACACCTTGCCGCATATGCTAACTACCCCTTCATTTGGTTGCAAAAGAGTCGGACATGAATACTACTGAGGCGAAAATAGTCCTCGAAACTGCATTGCTTTGCGCACACGAACCGTTACCATTAAATTCTTTGAAGAAGCTTTTTATCAGCGAAACTTCGGGGGATGGTGCGGTGAGTAGTGATGCGATCAGGGCTATGCTTGATACGATAAGCAAAGAATGGACTGATCGCGGCATTGAGTTGCTTAGTCTTGCTTCCGGGTGGCGTTTTCAGAGCCGGCCGGAAATGCGGGTTTATCTGGACAGAATGAACCCGGAGAAGCCTCCAAAATATACGCGTGCAGCGATGGAAACGCTGGCAATTATTGTTTATAAGCAGCCGGTCACGCGTGGCGATATTGAAGAAATACGCGGTGTGGCTGTTAATGCGCAAACGATACGCATGCTGGAAGACCGGGGCTGGATTGAAGTCATTGGTCACCGGGATGTACCGGGCCGACCGGCTTTATTTGCCTCTACTAAGCAATTTTTAGATGATTTAGCTTTGTCGTCACTGGATCAGTTGCCGCCGTTGCAGGCGGTTTCTCAGGAGGCGATGAGGGAAAGCGATGCGGAGCAGCTTGAAGCTTTGCAGACACATTTACAACAGAATTTACAGCAAAATTTGCATCACGGTGCGGCTAATCCCGCATTGGATAAAAATGCTGAAAACGAAATAAGCGTTGCTCAGCCAATTGTGGAAAGCGATGGAGTGCCCGGCACGATCAATACTCCAGCTAATATCCCTGAAATTACAATGATATCTCATGACCCAGCGCCTGAATTAATGGTTGAGGAAGCGCCTGGTCTGCCCAACCAAGAATGAACATGAATTCAATAAAAACACACGATGACGCAGTTCCGGCTGCGATTGCAGCAGAAAGTCCGTCGACACCCCGTGAAGCCAAGCCCAGAGAGAAAAAACACGGCGTTCGCGGCCCGAGAATGATGCGTCGCGCCAGATCAGAACGCGCGGCCAGTGCTGATGCTGACAGCTCTTCTGCCGCGGCACCCGTCCGGCCGGCAGCAGCCTCTGGTGCGGATGCAGGTGATGAAACGCGCGCTCCGGCGCATGCACCGCGTTCGCCCCGTGCAAAAACGGCACCAGTCCGTAATGAACGTACTCCTGGACAAAAAACATCCCCGGCACGCAGAACTAATTCTGCGGCAAAACCGGCGGCTGCCACAGCGCCCGATGATGTTTTTTCATTCGTTACTTCGGAAGCTTTCGATCTGGCACATGCCGATGTGAAATCTAACGGACGTACTGGTCACGTTAAGACAGTACGCCGTGACCTGACTGCGGATGATGATGCGCCAAAATTGCATAAAGTATTGGCTGAAGCCGGTTTGGGTTCGCGCCGTGATATGGAAGAGCTGATCGTTGCCGGCCGTGTTTCGGTAAATGGTGAGCCTGCGCATATTGGTCAGCGGATTTTACCTACCGATTTTGTACGTATTAACGGTAAAATTATCCAGCGTAAAGTAAGTAAAAAACCGCCGCGCGTGCTTGTATATCATAAGCCTGCAGGGCAGATTGTCAGCACCAATGATCCTGAGGGCCGTGAATCTGTATTCTCCAGTCTGCCGACCATGAAAACAGGTAAGTGGCTTGCGGTCGGGCGTCTGGATTTTAATACTGAAGGTTTATTGTTATTTACAACTTCCGGTGATCTGGCTAACCGCCTGATGCATCCGCGTTATGGTATTGAGCGTGAATACGCAGTCCGTACTCTGGGTACCCTGGAAGAAGGCATGCGCCAGAAGTTATTGAGTGGCGTTGAACTTGAAGATGGTATGGCTCAGTTCTCCAGAGTGAGTGATGGTGGTGGTGAGGGGATTAACCGCTGGTATCGTGTTGTGATTGGCGAAGGCCGTAACCGTGAAGTGCGCCGTATGTTTGAGGCTATCGGATTAACGGTTTCCCGTCTGATTCGCACTCGCTATGGTGTGATGACCCTGCCGCCAAATCTCAAGCGCGGCCGATGGGAAGAATTGGATGAAAATGCAGCACGGGATTTATTGAAATTGTGCGGCATGGAAAAAGAAGCGCAGATCGGGCAGGATGACAGAGGTGCGCGTAATCAGCGTAAGCCAGGTTCTGCTAACCGGTTTGGCGTTGACGGAAACAGTACTAGTTATGGTAATGGAAATACGGCAGGTTCCGACCGGAATTCACGTTACCCCCGGACCCCGGGCGCTGGTACAGGTCATGGTGGTGGTAATGGCGGGGCAACTCGCAGTCGCCAGCCCGATCCTATGCAGACAGCACTCGGATTTCCGGCGCAGGCGCCGCGCAAACCACGCGCAGGTGCTGGTGTTGCGACTCCTGTGCACAATTATCAGGGAATTCCCCGTAAGCGTGCACGCGGATAAGCTTCAGGCTTTTGCCTATTGCCTGGCGTGATACGATAGACTAACTTTTTATTGTCAATGAATAAGTATTCGTTTATAATCTGATAGTTAGTCGGTTTTCCTGCTATGTTTTTCCGGGAAAACAAAAAAGAAGATGGGCTCATGCCCATTTTTTTTTTGCAAAACCACATTGTGTGAGTTGAGTTAATGTGGATTACTGCTTGTCTTCGGAGAATTACTTTGCACTTGCACGAATTAATTGAAAAAACAGTGACTGGACTGGAGTATGATCTGGTCGATTTTGAGCAGGCCGAGCGCGGTTTGCTGCGTGTTTATATCGACTTTACTGCAGAGCAGGCGGATCGCGGACCGATAACCGTGGAAGACTGTGCTAAAGTCAGTCATCAGTTGAGTCATGTGTTAACGGTTGAAAATGCAAATTACGAGCGGCTTGAAGTGTCTTCTCCGGGATTGGACCGGCCGATAAGTAAATTTTCAGATTATGTACGTTTTACCGGCGAGGAAGCGATTATTAAATTGCGTCTGCCTATGCCGGGTACGTCGAATCGTAAGACCTACCAGGGTGTTATACATGCACCAGTTGGGGAGACATTAATGTTGGAATTTGAAAATAAAGATGGGTCGGCGATGCTGGAGTTTACGCTAGCCGATGTGGATAAGGCGCGTTTGGTGCCACAGGTCGATTTTAGGAGTCGCAAAGCATGAGTCGCGAAGTATTAATGTTGGTTGATGCCTTGGCGCGTGAGAAAAACGTCGATAAGGAAGTTGTTTACGGTTCACTGGAACATGCGCTTGCACAGGCAACAAAAAAACGTTACGAAGGTGACGTTGATGTTCGTGTGACTATCGATCGTGAGAGCGGTGTGTTTGAATCGTTCCGTCGTTGGCATGTGGTTCCGGATGAGGCTGGTCTGCAAATTCCTGATCAGGAAATTCTGCATTTCGAGGCTCTTGAACAATATCCTGATATTGAAATCGATGAGTACATCGAAGAAGCTATCGAATCCGTTGATTTTGGTCGTCGTTTTGCACAAGATGCAAAACAAGTTATGTTGCAGCGTGTACGTGATGCTGAACGTGAACAGATTCTGGCCGATTTTCTGGAGCGTGGTGATTCACTGGTTACCGGCACAATCAAGCGCATGGAACGTGGTGAGGCAGTTGTTGAATCGGGCAAAATTGAAGCCCGTTTGCCGCGCGACCAGATGATCCCTAAAGAAAATTTGCGTGTGGGTGATCGTGTTCGTGCCTATATTCTGCGTATTGATCGTAATGCACGCGGACCGCAAGTTATTTTATCCCGTACAGCTCCTGAATTTATTATGAAGCTGTTTGAGCTGGAAGTGCCGGAAATTGAACAGGGTGCGCTGGAAGTGAAATCAGCTGCCCGTGATCCTGGTGTGCGCGCTAAAATTGCTGTGTATACAAGCGATTCACGTATAGATCCTATCGGTACCTGCGTTGGTATGCGTGGTTCACGCGTTCAGGCTGTTACCGGTGAACTGGGTGGTGAGCGTGTTGATATTGTGTTGTGGTCCGAAGATCCGGCGCAATTTGTTATCGGTGCACTGGCTCCGGCCAATGTTTCTTCGATTATGGTTGATGAAGAAAAGCATGCTATGGATGTCGTTGTGGATGACGAAAACCTGGCTATTGCTATCGGCCGCAGCGGACAAAATGTCCGTCTGGCAGCAGAATTGACCGGTTGGCAAATTAATATTATGACTGCAGAGCAATCTGCAGACAAATCCGAACAGGAAACGGCAGCTATTCGCGCCTTGTTCATGCAAAAACTGGATGTTGATCAGGAAGTGGCTGATATTCTGGTCGACGAAGGTTTTGCCAGTCTGGAAGAAATCGCTTATGTGCCGATTAGCGAAATGTTGGAAATTGAAGCGCTGGATGAAAATACCGTTAATGAGTTGCGTACTCGTGCACGGGATGCCATCGTGACAGAAGCTATTGCCTCTGAAGAGGGTGTTGATGGCGTAGAAGATGCTCTGCTTGGTATGGTAGGAATGGATCGTGTCACTGCAGGTAAATTAGGATTGGCCGGGATTAAGACACTGCAGGCATTTGCAGGCCTGGCATACGACGAGTTTGGAGCGATTTTGGCGTTGTCAGCCGAACGTGCGCGCCAATTGATTAAAAACGAGTTTGATGATGTGGCTGATGATGAGATGAAACTTATTGACGCTAAATATGATGACCATGCTAAGGCCTTACTGGCTAAAGCATGGAGTGTCACGGAAACTAAGTAATGGTTGACTGCCGTGAATAGCATGAGTCATCCACCGCGCCACATAGAAAAAGAGGACTGAATGGCGAGTAATAATGTAGCCCAATTTGCCACCGAGCTTAAGATGTCAGCCGATTTGCTGCTAACCCAATTGCGTTCAGCAGGTGTAGTCAAGGGCTCGATTTCTGATACCTTGTCAAAAGAAGACAAGGATAGGCTTCTGGAACATTTGCGCCGTACTCATGGAGTGGCGGTGGATGGCGATACGAAAAAAATTACCCTGACTCGTAAAGAGACAACGGAAATTAAGCAGGCAGATGCAACTGGTAAATCACGCACTATCCAGGTGGAGGTACGCAAAAAACGTACCTTTGTTAAACGCGATGAATCGCAGCCTGATGGTGAACTTGCTGTTGCTGCTGTCGTGGTGGTGGATGAAGAAGAGTTGGCAAGACAGGCGGAAGAAGAACGTGTCTCAGCTCAGTTGCGTGCTCAGCAGGAAATTGAATTGTTGGAAAAGCAGGAGCGCTTAGCGCGACTGGAAGCAGAAAAAGAAGCGCAGACTAAAGCCTTGAAAGAGACTGAAATGGCTGCGGCAAAAGAGGCAGAAGTGGTAGCGCAGGCAGCAGCCCGCCGTGCCGCGGCCCAAGCGGATGCAGCGGAACTACAAGCTGCGCAAGTGAAACAGAAAACTCAAACAGCTAAAGTTAGTCAGACAGTGGAATCTCCAAATGCAGTGGGGCAGAATGTGGCTCAAGAAGAAAAAATAGCAGCTCAGGATGTCGCAAAGCGACTGGCTGACGATCTCGAAGCAAGCGCACAGAAAAAAGCGGCTGATGCTGCTTTAGCAGCAAAAGAAGCGGCTAAAGTAGCAACGGAACGAGCGGCTGCGACCGAACGTGCCCGTAAAGCGGTTGCCGATGAAGTGGCGCAAATTAAAGCCATGATGAGCACACAACGTAAGCCGGTGAAAGCGCCTGAGCCCGTTGTTGCCCCAGTGGTAGTCAAGCCTGTGCTTAAAGCACCGGAAGGCACTTTGCACAAATCGGCCGATAAAAAACCGGTTGAGAAAAAAGATGAGAAAAAACCTGTCGTGGCCGATAAAAAATCGATCAAGTCAGCGAATGTTTCTTCTACCTGGCAAGATGACGCCGCCAAGAAAAAAGGCATTAAAGCCCGTGGTAATACCGGTGCAGGTCCCGGTGCAGGCGGTGGTCGTGACGGCTGGCGCAGTGGCGGCAAGGGTGGTCGTCGCGGTTCTCACTCACAAGATCATGAAACCAATTTCCAGGCACCTGTTGATGCCGTAGTTAAAGATGTGTACGTTCCGGAAACTATTACGGTAGCGGAACTGGCACATAAAATGTCGGTAAAAGCGTCTGAAGTCATTAAGCAATTAATGAAATTGGGTCAGATGGTTACCATCAATCAGGTATTGGATCAGGAAACTGCACTGATTCTGGTTGAAGAAATGGGCCATAAAGCGTTTGCAGCCAAACTGGATGATCCTGAAGCGATGCTGGCTGACGGCGGTACGCAGATTGAATACCAGACATTCCCGCGCGCTCCTGTCGTTACTGTCATGGGTCACGTTGATCATGGTAAAACCAGTTTGCTCGATTATATTCGTCGTGCCAAAGTCGCTTCTGGCGAAGCTGGCGGAATTACACAACATATCGGTGCATACCACGTTGAAACACCACGCGGCATGATTACCTTCCTTGATACTCCGGGTCATGAAGCCTTTACGGCAATGCGTGCCCGTGGTGCGAAGGCAACCGATATCGTTATTCTGGTTGTTGCTGCGGACGATGGCGTTATGCCACAAACCAAAGAAGCGATTGCGCATGCTAAAGCAGCGGGCGTTCCTCTGGTGGTTGCTGTCAATAAAATTGATAAACCCGGTGCCAATCTGGACCGCGTTAAACAAGAATTGGTTGCTGAAAGCGTCTTACCTGAAGAATACGGTGGTGATTCTCCGTTCGTATCCGTTTCCGCTAAGACCGGTCAGGGTATTGATGAATTGCTTGAACAGGTATTGCTGCAAGCCGAGGTGTTGGAGTTGCGTGCTGCTAAAGACGCACCGGCACGCGGTCTGGTGGTTGAAGCCCGTCTGGATAAAGGTCGCGGTCCTGTTGCAACGATACTGGTTCAGTCCGGTACATTGAAACGCGGCGATGTTGTGCTGGCCGGTTCAGCTTATGGCCGTGTACGTGCCATGCTGGATGAAAACGGTCAGTCGATTACCGAAGCAGGTCCGTCTATCCCGGTAGAAATTCAGGGTTTGACTGAAGTGCCGAATGCCGGTGAAGAAGTCATGGTAATGGCTGATGAGCGTAAAGCGCGTGAAATTGGTCAGTTCCGTCAAGGTAAATACCGTGATGTTAAACTGGCTAAACAACAGGCTGCTAAACTGGAAAATATGTTTGAAAACATGGGCGAGGGTGAAGTTAAATCGCTGGCCATGATTATTAAAACAGACGTTCAGGGTTCGCAGGAAGCGCTGGTTCACTCCATGCAAAAATTATCAACCTCCGAAGTGCGCGTACAAGTGGTACATGCTGCGGTGGGTGGTATTTCGGAATCCGACGTCAATCTGGCGGTAGCTTCCAAAGCAGTGCTGATCGGGTTTAATACCCGTGCCGATGCATCTGCCCGTAAACTGGCCGAAGCGAACGGTATTGATATCCGTTACTATAATATTATTTACGACGCTGTAGATGATGTGAAAGCAGCGATGTCTGGTATGCTGGCTCCGGAAAAACGTGAACATGCACTGGGGCTGGTTGAAATTCGTCAGGTTATTACCATTAGTAAAGTTGGTGCAATTGCCGGTTGTTACGTGTTGGAAGGCTTGGTCAAACGTGGTTCGTCTATCCGTCTGTTGCGTGGCAACGTTGTGATCTGGACTGGCGAGCTGGAATCGCTGAAACGCTTTAAAGACGATGTTAAAGAAGTTAAGTTCGGCTTTGAGTGCGGTTTGTCACTGAAAAACTTCAATGACATTCAAGAAGGCGATCAACTGGAAGTATTTGAAGTTCAAGAGGTTGCTCGGACACTGTAAAACAGGCTGGCATCTGCGAGAGTTCTTATGATTTTTGCGGGTGCCCTGTTTAACAGCTGTTTAGTGTACATATCATGGCAAAAAATAGTAAATTAATACCTGGACGTGGTTTGCGTGTAGCAGACCAGATTCAGCGCGACCTGTCCCAAATTATCTTTTCCGAGCTCAAAGATCCCCGTGTCGGCATGATTACCTTAACCGAGGTACAAGTCACACCGGATTATGCGCATGCTAAAGTGTATTTTACGACGCTGCGTGACTCTCCGGAAGAAATCAAAATTACCCTGGCTTGCCTGACTAAGACGGCGGGGTTTCTGCGTATGCATTTAGGTAAGCGCTTGCACATACATACTTTGCCGCAATTGCATTTTGTGCATGATGTCTCGACGATGCGTGGTATGGCGATGTCTAAGCTGATTGATGCGGCGATAGCGACCAGCGCTAAACCCGATGATCAGGATGCTACTCCGGCAGAGGATACTGCGCCGGATAGTCAAGACTAAGCAGGATACAGCGAAGAATGAAGCCAGTCAGACCGCCGCAGGTAAAGCGGATTCGTGATGCACTTGATGGTGTGTTGTTGCTTGACAAGCCAGTCGGTTTTTCCAGTAATGATGCGCTGATACTGGTCAAACGTCTGCTGAATGCAAAAAAAGCAGGGCATACCGGTACCTTAGATCCGTTTGCTACCGGTTTGCTGCCCTTGTGCTTTGGTGAAGCGACCAAGTTTTCCCAGGATTTGCTGGAAGCAGATAAAACCTATGAAACCGTGGTGCATTTAGGTGTAACTACCGATACCGGTGATACCGAAGGGCGCATTATTGCCGAACATCCGGTTGCTGTCAGTGTGGAGCAGATTGAGGCTGTGCTTGCACAGTTTCGCGGCCCTCTGGCACAAGTGCCGCCGATGTATTCAGCATTAAAGCGCGATGGCAAACCTTTGTATGAGTACGCCAGAGCCGGTATTACGCTGGAACGTGAAGCACGTAATATCGTCATTCATGAGCTGACTCTGTTAGAATACGCTGCCCCCTTATTACGATTGCGGGTTGCCTGTTCTAAAGGTACTTATATTCGTGTTTTGGGTGAAGATATCGGCCACGCGCTGGGATGCGGGGCGCATTTGAATGCCTTACGTCGTACCCGCGTCGGTGCTTTGTCGCTGAGTGCGGATGCGGAAAGTCAGTTGTCCGGTATCGCCGCAGTCAGTGCTGTGACTTTGCCGCATGTGCAAGAATTAGCGCAGCCGGAGCGGCTTGCATTGTTACAACCGGTTGATGCCTTGCTGTCCAGTTTTCCGTCAATTCAATTAACAGATGAATTGGCTGTACGTTTTTTACATGGGCAAAGACTGGCTTTGCTGAAAGAAAATATTAATCTACCTGACACCGTTGGCCGAGTCCGGGTTTATCGACACAGTAATGGACAATTGCTGGGTTCAGGTCAGTTGCAAGAATATCAGGTGCTCGCACCTGAACGATTAATCTCCACTTCGTTTTAAATTTTGTTGTCCTGTCGTCCCACGTTATTGTGACCGGCAGGGAATGCGTCGGAATAGTTGAATTTTTTCTTGCGCCGCAACATGGTATAATGCGAAGTTATCTGAATTCCCCAACAAATCCTTATCATGTCAAACATAAAACGCGCTATACGTAACATCGCGATCATCGCCCACGTTGATCACGGTAAAACCACATTGGTTGACCAATTACTGCGTCAATCAGGTACTTTCCGTGACAATCAACAAGTTGATACTCGCGTTATGGATTCCAACGATCTTGAAAAAGAACGTGGTATCACCATTTTGGCGAAAAACTGCGCTGTTGAATACAAAGGCACGCACATTAACATCGTCGACACCCCGGGCCATGCCGATTTCGGTGGTGAAGTAGAGCGCGTATTGTCCATGGTGGACAGCGTGTTGTTGCTGGTAGATGCTGTTGATGGTCCTATGCCGCAAACCCGTTTCGTTACCCGTAAAGCACTGGCTTTGGGTTTGAAACCGATTGTTGTTGTCAATAAAGTAGATCGTCCTAGTGCCCGTACTGAATGGGTTATCAATCAAACGTTTGAATTGTTTGATAAATTGGGCGCTACTGATGAACAACTCGACTTCCCTGTGGTATTTGCTTCTGCATTAAACGGTTACGCTAATCTGGATTCCGAAGCGCGTGAAGGTAATATGGATCCCTTGTTTGATGCGATCCTGCGCCACGTTCCGGTTCGTGATGATGATCCGGACGGTCCGTTGCAATTGCAAATTTCTTCATTGGATTACAATTCCTACGTTGGTAAAATCGGTATTGGCCGCATTACCCGTGGTCGCGTTAAAGCATTGCAAGATGTAATCATTATGGATGGCCCGGATGGCACACCTAAACGTGCCCGTATTAATCAGGTTCTGAACTTTAAAGGTTTGGAACGTGTATTGGTAGACGAAGCTGTTGCCGGCGATATCGTGTTAGTGAATGGTATTGAAGAGTTGGGTATCGGTACTACCATTTGCGCTATTGATACACCGGATGCATTGCCGATGCTGAAGGTCGATGAGCCTACACTGAACATGAACTTCATGGTGAATAACTCACCATTGGCGGGTCGTGAAGGTAAATTCGTTACCAGCCGTCAGATTCGTGATCGTCTCGACCGTGAATTGAAAGCTAACGTTGCATTGCGTGTAACAGATACCGGCGACGATACGACATTTGAAGTTTCTGGTCGTGGTGAGTTGCATCTGACTATTTTGATTGAAACTATGCGTCGCGAAGGTTACGAGCTGGCTGTTTCTCGTCCGCGTGTTGTATTTAAAATGGTGGATGGCGTACGTCACGAACCGTTTGAAATGTTGTCTGTTGACGTAGAAGAAGTCAACCAGGGCGGCGTGATGGAAGAACTCGGTCGTCGTCGTGGTGATTTGCAAGATATGCAATCTGACGGTAAAGGTCGTGTGCGTTTAGAGTATCGTATTCCTGCCCGCGGCCTGATCGGCTTCCAGGGTGAATTCATGACTCTGACACGCGGTACCGGTTTGATGAGTCACGTGTTTGATGAATACGCACCGGTAGATAATTCCCGTGGTGAAATGGCTGGCCGTCGTAACGGTGTGTTGATTTCTCAGGATGATGGCGCAGCAGTTGCTTACGCTATCTGGAAACTGCAAGATCGCGGCCGTATGTTCGTCAGTCACAATGACCCGGTATACGAAGGTATGATCATCGGTATCCATTCCCGTGATAATGACCTGGTTGTGAACCCGATTAAAGGTAAACAACTGACCAACGTGCGTTCATCCGGTACGGATGAAGCAGTGCGTCTGGTAACACCAATTCAAATGTCGCTGGAATATGCTGTTGAATTTATTGATGATGATGAATTGGTTGAAATTACACCAAAAAGCATCCGTCTGCGTAAACGTTTCTTGAAAGAACATGAACGTAAACGTGCAAGCCGTGATGCATAAATCAGGCGTGTAGTTTAGCCTCAGGTTTATCCGGTCTGTAATAAAAAACCCCTGCCAATTTAATTTGTCAGGGGTTTTTTTACATTGGATATAAACTTTGCTGCCTGAGTTTACGACCGGATTAAATGGTCAAAGGCACCCAGTGCGGCTTTTGCTCCTTCGCCTACCGCTATGACAATTTGTTTGTACGGTACAGTAGTCACATCGCCTGCGGCAAAAATACCGGGTAAGGAAGTCTGGCCGCGGGCATCGACGATAATTTCACCGCGATTCGATAATTCCAGTGTGCCTTTGAGCCACTCAGTATTGGGCACCAGTCCGATTTGTACAAAAATACCTTCCAGTTCGATTTGCTGCTGTGCGCCGTTGTTTAAGTTTTCGTAGCTGATACCGGTCACTTTTTTACCGTCGCCCATTACTTCAAGCGTTTTTGCACTGGTAAAAATGGTGACGTTAGGCAGGCTGCGCAATTTATTTTGTAATACAGCATCTGCACGTAATTCGCTGGCAAATTCGATCAGGGTAACATGGCTGACGATACCCGCCAGATCAATTGCCGCTTCTACGCCGGAATTACCGCCTCCTACTACTGCAACACGTTTTCCTTTAAACAGTGGCCCGTCGCAGTGCGGGCAATAGGCTACACCATGATTGCGGTACAGTTGTTCGCCGGGGACATTCATTTCGCGCCAGCGTGCGCCGGTAGCAAGGATGATGGTTTTGGCTTTGAGCGTGGCACCGCTGGCCAATGTGATTTCATTGAGCAGTTGACCGGGTCCGGCTGGAATGAGTTTTTCAGCCTGCTGTAAATTAGTGATGTCGACATCGTAGGTTTTAACGTGTTGTTCCAGCGCCGCAGCGAATTTAGGCCCTTCGGTATGGGCGATGGAGACGAAGTTTTCAATCGACATGGTATCGAGCACTTGTCCGCCAAAGCGTCCTGCGACGACACCTGTGCGTATGCCTTTGCGGGCGGCATAAATAGCTGCCGATGCACCGGCCGGACCGCCGCCGACGATTAATACGTCGTAAGGCGCTTTTGCGCTGATTTTTTCCGCAATGTCTTTGCTGCTTTCGCTATCCAGTTTGGCGATGATGCCTTCTATGCTCATGCGCCCCTGATCAAATAGCTGTCCATTTAAATAGATAGTCGGTACTGCCATGATTTGACGGCTTTCTACTTCCGCCTGGAACAGCGCACCGTCGATGACGGTGGAGCGTACACGCGGATTGAGTACCGCCATTAAATTAAGCGCTTGTACGACCTCCGGGCAATTCTGGCATGAGAGTGATATATAAGTTTCAAACTCAAAATCGCCTTCCAGTCGGGTAATTTGTTCAATGACAGCAGCATCTACTTTGGGCGGGTGTCCGCCTGTTTGCAGTAAGGCTAATACCAGCGAGGTGAATTCGTGCCCCATCGGAATACCGGCAAAACGAATGCCTGCTTCACCATTGATTTTATGTAAGCGGTTAATGCTAAATGAGGGACTGCGTTCTTTATTATCGCTGGCCAGTGTTAAGGTAATCTGGTGGGATAAGCTAGTGATTTCTTGCAGCAAATCGTGTAATTCACGTGATTTATCACTGTCGTCCAGAGATGCCACCAGTTCGATAGGCTGCGTTATTTTTTCTAAATACGCTTTTAACTGGGCTTTGAGATTGCTATCTAACATGATGTTCTCTTTTCTTAATGGGGTAGCGGGCATGCATGGTCTGCATGCCCTTGTCACATCCGGGCCTGGACGGATCAGGACGGCAGGGGTATTCCGTCCGGTGGTCTACTTGTGCAGACTCAGATCTTGCCGATCAAATCCAGTGATGGTGTCAATGTTTCAGCACCTGGTGTCCATTTTGCAGGGCATACTTCGTTTGGATGGCTGGCTACGTATTGTGCTGCCTGTACTTTACGCAACAGTTCTTTAGCATCACGGCCAATGCCAAGATCATGTACTTCGATAACTTTGATCTGACCTTCAGGATTGATCACAAAGGTACCGCGCAGTGCCAGGCCTTCTTCTTCGATCAGTACTTCAAAGTTGCGTGACAGTGCCAGTGTCGGATCTGCCAGCATCGGGTAGTTGATTTTACCAATCGTATCGGAGGTGTCGTGCCATGCTTTATGGGTGAAATGCGTATCAGTAGAAACGCTGTAAACTTCAACGCCCATTTTTTGGAATTCAGCATAGTTGTCAGCTAAATCACCCAGTTCAGTCGGACAAACGAAAGTGAAGTCAGCAGGGTAAAAAACAAATACGGACCATTTTCCCAGCAAAGTTTCATTAGTTACAGGTATGAATGCACCGTTATGGTAAGCAGTTGCTTTGAATGGTTTTACGACGGAGTTAATTAATGACATGGTTATTTTCCTGGTAGAGTTGTGTTAGTGAGATTGAATCATAAGAGAATTAATAATATTAGTAAAATTAATTAATTAAATGTGTTTGATTAATTTTTACTATTGAGTGTGCCAAAACAACCCGGCTGAAGTTATTGATCCGGGATGATGTTCATCTCAGCCCTGTGCTGAAAATATACTAATCAACGGGGTCAACAGACTCTTGACTATTCTACCCATAATTTTGAGTTACCGGCTTTCTGCTTGGTCATGATATGGTGCATCTGGTAAAATTCAGCCTATGAGTAAATTAACCTTAGACCGTATCCTGCAATCGCAGGGATTTGGCACACGCAAGTGGTGCCGCAGCCTGATTACCGATGGTGAAGTGCGTATTGCCGGTGAAGTAGTCCGGGATTACCGTGTAGCGATTGAGACCGGTGGGCTTGAGTTTGAACTTTTTGATGAAACCTGGCCGTTTCGCGAGCATGTGTATATTGCATTGAATAAGCCTGCTAATTTTGAGTGCTCGCGTAAACCGAGTCACCATCCCGGTGTCCTGACCCTGTTATCGGAACAATGCAGCTGGCGTGACATACAGCCGGTAGGCCGGCTGGATCATGATACGACAGGTTTATTGCTGATGTCGGATGACGGCGCGTTTATTCATGCCCAGTCTTCGCCAAAACGGCATGTTCCTAAAGTCTATGCAGCCACAACGCAAGAGGCGGTCAGTGATGCACTGATTGCACAGCTTTTGGGTGGGGTGCAGTTGCACGATGAACCGGCTCCTCTGGCGGCATTGGTCTGCAACAGACTGGCGGAGCATCAGTTGGAAATTGTACTTGAGCAGGGTAAGTACCATCAGGTCAAACGTATGCTGGCAGCAGCAGGTAATCATTGCGCAGCTTTGCAGCGCACCGCTGTCGGCGCACTGACTCTGGAGCAATTGGATTTAGAGCCGGGCGAATGGTGTTACCTTGAGCCGCATCACCTGGCTTTACTGACAGACCGGTTGCCGGGGCAGTAAACCCGGCAGTAAAAAAATAAGCGCTCGCGCTGAAATAACGCGTACTTGTTTTGGTGGTTGAAATGCGAATTTATTGCAGATAGTGTGTGCTAATCAGCGCAGCGGGCAGGATTTCTTGACATGCTTTGCTCATGTAGCTACATTAATGACTCTTAATAAATATTAATGACTCATGAGTAATTAACTGCCGGGAATGTACCGGAAGCGAGTGAACTCTCACGGGGAGTTTGCCCGGTTTCTATTTAATTCGTATTAATGTTGATTTTTTAAGACCATTCCATGTCATTCGATCCAAAACCACGCTGGGAGCGTCGTAAAGATGCACGCCCTCAAGAATTACTGGGAGCTGCTCTGGAATTATTTGTAGAGCACGGTTTTGCAGCGACCCGTCTGGATGAAGTGGCGCGTAAGGCCGGTGTTTCTAAGGGAACCTTGTATTTGTACTTTGAGAGCAAAGAAGAGTTGTTTAAAGCGGTAGTGCGTGAAACTATTTTACCTGGCATTGTTCAGTCGGAGCAACTGCTGGCTCAGTTTGAAGGTCCTACTGAAGAGCTTTTTCGTGTGCTTGTGACTAACTGGTGGAATATGGTTGTCGATAATAAGCTGGCGGGGCTTTGTAAGCTGATGTTTGCTGAAGCCAGTAACTTTCCGGATCTGGCAAAATTTTATCATGATGAGGTTATTGACCGGCATGAGAAAATGTATATCAAGTTACTGGAGCGTGGTATGAACAGCGGTGAATTTCGTCAGCTGGATTTAACCGTTATGCCTAAAATTTTAGCTGCGCCCATGGTGATGCTGATGCTGTGGACGCATTCGTTTTGTGTTTGTGAAGTGCGGCCCACTTCGGTGAATGATTACCTGAAGTCGTATATGGATTCTGCCCTGGGCGGATTGCTGTGTACAGAACGTGCAAGGTCTTAGTGACCAGACCCCGGCTTGTGTCGGTAAGAATGTGCCCGGTATCCCAATTGAATCAGTCCTGATTAGAATGAATAAGCGTCGCATACTACTGCGTTTGATAACCAATTATTTCCTCCCACTGTGAGTACATGATGAATATAGAACAAGCCCGTTTCAATATGATAGAGCAACAAATTCGACCGTGGAATGTGTTGGATACCGATGTGCTGACATTGCTTACGATCGTAAAACGGGAAAATTTTTTACCGGAACAGCAAAAAAATCTGGCTTTCTTTGATACGGAATTAGCACTGCCGGATGGCGGGAAAATGCTCACACCTAAAGTGGAAGCGCGTATCGTTCAGGAAGTCGCGGTTAAAAAACACGAACAGGTATTAGTGGTTGGTGCCGGCAGCGGCTATTTATCAGCTTTGCTGGCGTATCATGCCCGTCATGTCACCAGTGTTGAGCTTTCGCCTGCCGTTTATGCATTAGCAGAGCAAAATTTATTACGTGAGGGTGTCAGTAATGTTACGCTTGAATTGGGCAATGGCGCGCTCGGCTGGCCTGCTGCCGCACCGTATGATGTGATTGTTGTGACCGGTTCCCTGCCTGTATTGCCGGATGAGTTGCAGCAGCAATTGAAGGTAGGTGGACGTTTATTTGTGATTGCCGGAAGTGCGCCTTCTATGACAGCCCGTTTGGTCACACGCAGCTCGGAAAAAGAATTTACTTCCAGTTCCTTATTTGACACGAATATTGCTCCATTGCGTGATGTTGCACCGGTTTCGCATTTTTCTCTGTAATTCTGTCATTTGTTAGGATAAACGATGGAACATATTAGTGCCCCTGAGCTGGCGGCCTGGCTGGCAGATGCAACTCGGGCAGCACCGCTGCTTCTGGATGTTCGTGAAGTACCTGAATATCAAATTTGCCATATTCCCGGTAGCATGCATATTCCCATGCATGAAATACCGGGGCGTCTGGCTGAACTGGATGAAGAGGCCGTGTTGGTTTGCATATGCCATCATGGTATGCGCAGCAGACAGGTAGCGCAGTTTTTGGAGCACCAGGGGTATACCCATGTGATGAATCTCACTGGCGGCGTACATGCCTGGGCTGTTCAGCTTGATCCTGATATGGCTACTTATTAAGTCTGTCTGGTACTTTTACGGGCTCAGTATGTGCGGCGTTATTTGTATTTTACGCCGCACTTTGCGTGACATTCTCCGTTGTGTGCTTCGGTCTGCTGCCAATTTTTCGTACCAGGGTATTCATTTGTTTTAATAGTTCATCGCCTAATTTACGCAATTGGCAGAGTTGTTCTGTTGAAGAACTTTGTTCATCTGAGTGAAGTTGGTTTAGCTCGTTGTCGAGTTCTGCTGTCAGTTTGCTTAATTGTTTGTGTAACAGTTTTATCGCGTGTACCGATGGCTGGCTGGCGTGATGCAATAGTCCTTCGGATGCATACCAGGCATCGAAGTGCGTATGGTGGTAATTTAATTGCAATATGCCGCCTGTTTCATCCCGGATGGCATTTTTGATCGCGATGATGGATGCTCTGTGTTCGACGCTGGCAAGCAGCAGTGGCTGATTGGAACGGCTCACTGCAGGCAGGTTGATCCAGATCGGGTCGGGTTGCCAGGCATCCAGCCAGGCACGCATGTCCTGCGCATGCATCGGGCGTGCAATACCAAATCCCTGTCCTAACTCACATCCCAGTTGCAGCAGCATTTCACCATGTTCAGCCGTTTCTACACCTTCGGCAATGACTTTCCGGTGGAATGCATTTGCCAGACCAATCACCCCGCCCAGAATAGCCAGATCATCCTGATCGTCCAGCATGTCGCGTACAAAACTCCGGTCTATTTTTAATAGTGTTACCGGCAGACGTTTGAGGTAGGTTAATGATGAATAACCGGTACCAAAATCGTCCAGCGCAAACATGACACCGAGTTTCCGGCAATCTTCCATAACGGCCGAAATTTTATCCAGGTCTTCCAGTGCACTGGTTTCCAGTATTTCCAGTTCTAAATCACCGGGATTTACACTGGGATGTCTTGCCAGGATTTCACGCAGCCGTTCTACGAAATTATCTTGTTGTAATTGGCTGGCACTGACATTGATACTGACCGGGATATAGAGGCCGGCTGACTGCCATTGCGCCATTTGGGTGAGCGCAGCTTCAGCGACCCATTCGCCCAGCTCAATCGCAATGGCATGGTTTTCTATTGAAGGGAGAAAGAGTCCCGGTAATAACAAACCTTGCTGCGGATGTTGCCAGCGGATGAGTGCCTCAGCACCAATCAGTGCGCCGGTACGCATGTTGACTTTAGGTTGATAATGAAGAACAAACTCGGATTCAGCCAGTGCATGGCGTATGCGTTTGACATTTTCATTATGGTCACGGATGGTGCGATCTTGTTTGGAGTCGAACAAGTGATAGCGGTTTTTACCGGCTAATTTGGCCTGATACATTGCCTGATCTGCCTGGCGGAGCAGTTGGTCGGCATCTACCTCTTCCAGTTGCGGATAGGTGGTAACACCACCGCTGGCCGATGTTTGCAGCACCAAATCGCCAACCTGTGCCGGTTTGCAGGCAGCTGCAAGTAAACGGCTCAGTATGGGCGTGCTGGCGGCAACATTGTTCAGGTCTGGTAGTACCGCAACGAATTCGTCGCCGCCTATGCGTGCCAGGGTGTCGCCTTCGCGCAGAGCCAGTTTCATGCTGGCAGCCAGTGTGATGAGTAACTGATCGCCAGCCTGATGGCCGTGTTTGTCATTAATCGCTTTAAAGCCGTCAAGATCAAGATAGACCACCATCATTTGTTGTCCGCATTGCCTGTTTTGTACCATGGCGCTATGCATGCGGTCAGCCAGCAGTACACGATTTGGCAGCTGAGTCAGTGCATCGTAATGGGCTATATGTTCAAGTTGTTTTTCATGCTCCTTGAGAGCAGTAATGTCTGAAAACAGTGCTACATATTGCTGAGTTGTGCCTTGTGCATCACGGACTGCACTGATGGTGAGCATTTCCGGGTGTATTTCACCGCTCTTGGTCCGGTTCCATATTTCACCATGCCAGTACCCGGTGCTTTGGATGCCAGCCCATAATTTACGATAAAAAACGGCATCGTGCCGTCCTGATTTCAGCATCTGGGGCGTCTTGCCAATGGCTTCTGTTGCACTGTAGCCTGTCGTGTCGGTGAATGCCCGGTTGACGCGCATAATGACGTTATTTGCATCAGTGATAAACATGCTTTGTTGTGCTTCAAAGGTTGCAGCAGCAATACGCAAGTTGGCATCCATTTTACGTGATTCACGCAAATAAAATACAATTGCTGAAATAGCGAGTATCAGCATACTGCCGGAACTGGCCAGTAAAAAAAACAGCCAACCCTGTTCGGTACCGTAGCGCGCCAGCTCACTCAGAGGACGAAACAGGTAAATAGTGATAGCTGCCTCAGCGACCATATGTGAGGCAAGTACAACCGGAATGGTGCTTTTTCCTATGAATAAAGCCTCTGGAAATTGCGGGTTTTTCCAGGAAGTAATACTGAGTTGACTGAAGTTGCCGCGTTTATATTTCTGGAGTCGCTGTTCGGTCGTTAATTTGACGATGGGGGCGTGAGGTATGCTCAGAAATTCGAGATTTTGGTCTTTGGCAAGAACAATGACGCCATTGGCATCTGCAAAAAAGACGTTGGACTGGTTGGTCCAGAAAGTGAGATTGGTGATGTTTCGTTTGACAACGGCAGCACCTAAAAACTTTCCATTCTCTATAATAGGCGCGGAATAATACAGGCCGGGAATTCCTGATTCACGTCCCATTGCGTACTGACGGCCTGCGTGTCCGGCCTTAGCCTGATGAAAATAGTCGCGGTCGGCATAGTTGGTGCCGACAAAGCTGACACTCTGACCTGCATTGCTGGAGGCAATACAATCTCCGTCGGTATTGACTATCCACACTACGTCGGATTCCAGATTAACCGCCATCATGTTCAGATAGGCATTGATTTCGGTCAGCCGCTGGTCGCGTGCCCATTGCAGTTTGCGTTGTCTGCCACTCGGTGCAGTATGCACCTGATTAGCGCCGAAGTTGTGCAGCGCCTGCAGGGTTTCCCGTGCATGAGCTACAACGAAGGGGATACCCTGTAGTGTGTGCAGGCTATGATCGATGTTGCTGGCGATATTTTCTGCCTGCTGTGCTGCACTCTTTAATTCATATTGATAAAAATTGTCGTCGACATGTGAATAGTAATAATGTGCACCGAGCCAGGCCGTGGCTATCCAGATCAGAATAAGTGCGCCGGTCAGTTTATAGGGGCGCCTGAGGTAAAGCAGCTTAGGTTTACGAATGACAATGGCCACAATGGCGACCATAGCGAGGATCATAACTATAACCAGGCCTGCTGCAGATAGCACTATTGGTGCGACTTGTCCCGGAACCGCACTGGCTGCCGGGTTTGCAGAGGAGGAGACAATTGAGAAAATAGTTGGCATCAAGTCGACCACGTTAGACTGAATATCTTTACAATTTGGATTGCATTTGTATAAATATTACATTTTATTCATTTTAACATGAGAACATATGTTAACTAATTAAAATTAATAAGACTATATTATTTTCTGTTGAAGATCAAAGAATATGTATGCTTTACTTTAGCCATGTTTGTATCACACTGACTGTGCGTGCAGTTGCTCCCCTGTGCTGCCCGGCGAAGTTCAGTGCACGCTGCCCCATTTCCAGTCTGCGCTCAGGGGTGCGTAACAGCGCAGTTGCCTGTTCAAACAGATCATGGGCATGCTGAACGCGACATGCGGCCTGTGCGCTGATGGCCTCTTCGCTGATTATTTCGAAATTGAATGTGTGTGGTCCGATAAAAACAGGTTTTTGTGCTGCACAGGCTTCAATCAGATTTTGTCCGCCCAGCGGCAATAAACTGCCGCCGATAAAAGCCAGATCTGCGCTGGCATAGTAGCTGGCCATTTCCCCCATGGTGTCACCTAACAGTACCCGGATTTCGCCGGATAGCGGAGTATTGTCCAGTTGTGAGCGGCGCACCATGCTGAGCTTGTATTGAGAAATGAGTTGCGCTACAGTGTCGAATCGTTGCGGGTGACGCGGTACGATGATGAGCAGCAGATCCGGATGCCGGATTTTGGTAAACGCATCCAGCAGGAGTTGTTCTTCCCCCTCCCTGGTTGATGCGCACACCATAACCGGGCGTGTGCCGATCTGTCTGCGTAATTGCAGTCCTTTTGTTTCTTGTATCGGATCCGGTGTGACATCAAACTTCATATTACCCGTTACGGTAACACAGGGTGCGCCCAGCAGTTTAATGCGCCTGGCATCGGCATCGGTCTGGGCTGTTACACAGCAAATTCCTGCGGTTGCTGCATGGATCAGTTTCTGCATGCGCAGGGCTTTTTTGTAAGAGCGTGCCGACAGTCTGGCATTGGCTAATATCACTGGAATGTGTTGCCGGCGGCAAGCCAGAATCAGGTTGGGCCAGACTTCGGTTTCGACCAGAATGCAAAGTTGCGGTTTAAAATAAGCCAGTAAACTTTGCATCAGCCAGGGAGTGTCATAGGGCAGGTAGCACTGTAGCAGTGTGCCTGATTGTGAGGCTGACTGAAATAGCTGGGCTCCGGTGGCGCGTCCGGTAGGGGTCATGTGACTCAATAATATGGTATGTTGGGGGTAAATCTCCATGAGCCGCCGGATCATGGGTTCTGCTGCACGCGTTTCTCCTACGGAAACTGCATGTATCCAGATTAGCGCCCGCGTTGGTTTTTTGATGGATTGATAAAATCCAAGTCGTTCAGGGATGTGCTTGCGGTAGCCAGGTTCCATGCGACCGCGCCACCACAGTCTGGCTAGCACAAGAGGTAAGGCTATATACCAGATGAGTGTATATAAAATGCGCATGAGGGATGTCGGTATGATTGGCAGGATGGGCATTATCCCAGATTTTCAGTCGTGTGAGCCTGCTTAGTGTGGTGTAATGGCATGTAATCAGAGAGTGGTGGCGGAGTAAATTTGTTTTATTGTGTAAATAAATTGAACGGTCTTTTACTTTAATGACGTTTATATTAAAATCGCCACTTTTTTTATTGATTTAAGGCAAGAAACTTTTTAATTTTTAGTTATTCAGTGAATCTGATTGTCAGAAAATTAAATAAGGCATTACCATTAAGATAAATTAAAATAACAAAAAGAAAGAATTTATTTCAAGAAATTTGGTGATTATTAAAAAAATACTGTCTGATTCATTTGTGATGTGTTTTTTTCACCAGTTTAAGGAGCCTGTTCAGGGTAGTGATGTTTACTTTACGTTATGTGGAAAATGCATGAATTCGCTGAATCAAGATTTGCCTGATGGCATGGCGTGTTTTGAGCATCAAATCATTAAATTAAAGCAATTTATACAGTTGCTTTCTGGTATGAACAAAGTACTTGTTCGTCGTTTAGAACCTCGTCAGATATTTAGCGAAATATGCGATATTGCCGTTCAGGACGGCGGTTTTGCGTTGGCATGGATAGGCTTACAGGATCAGAAAACCGGTATTATCCGTGTGCTGGCTAAAGCCACTAATGATGCTGTGACGGGTATGGCGGATAGCGCCTGTCCGAAAAATATCAGTGTTGACGATTTTTTTGAGCGTGTAATGCACGCAATGTGGCGTATTGATGATGAATGCGGTGATGTCGATTTCGCTGCTATGCCAGGAATTAAAACGCATTTGATCTGTAATAATCTGATTGAGGATAGTTCGGTTTCTCCCGATGTGCGTGCTGCTGCAAAAAGTGCAGCGATTCGTGCTATGGCTGTATTTCCATTCAGGGTGAACAATCAGATGTCGGGGACACTGCATTTGTATGCGACCGATACGCAGTTTTTCGATGAGACAGAAATTCAGCTATTGGTTGATCTTGCGCTGGATATTTCTTACGCCCTTGAAGTGAATCAGACCGATGCACGGTTAAAGCAGGCCGCAAGCGTTATTGCCAGCACTAATGAAGGCATTATGGTGACTGACGTGAATAACAGTATTGTGATGGTTAATCGTGCTTTTAGCGATCTGACCGGCTATACCGAACAGGAGGCGCTCGGACGCTCTCCTTCCATGTTATCGTCAAAACGGCATTCGAAATCGTTTTACCAGGCGATGTGGTCGGCTATTCTGACTACCGGGCACTGGAAGGGTGAGGTGTGGAATCGCCATAAAAACGGTGAAGCTTATCCTGAGTTGTTGAGTATAAATTCCATTTCTGACGACAATAATCAGGTAACCCACTATGTTGGCGTGTTCGCTGATATTAGTAAAATTAAAGATTCTGAAAGTCGTTTGGAGCATCTGGCTCATCATGACGTTCTGACGGGCTTACCTAATCGTCTTTTGCTGTTTGAACATCTGGATCATGCACTTGATCTGGCGCGCCGCGAGAATCGTCATCTGGCATTGCTCATGCTGGATCTTGACCGGTTTAAAGATGTGAATGACAGCTATGGCCATGCTGTTGGTGATAACTTGCTGATGCAGGTTGCCAGCCGTCTCTTGGCGCGACTGCGCGGTACGGATACGCTGGCACGTATGGGCGGTGATGAATTTACAGTGTTACTGGAAGAAGTGCATCGTAGTGAGGATGTAGCGAAACTGGCGAACGATATTATCGCTGCATTAAGCCAGTCGTGGCAGTTGGGCGACGGCATTGAAGCACGTATCGGTGTCAGTATCGGGATCAGCTTGTTCCCTGAACACGGCTCAACGTCGAAAGAACTATTGCAGCATGCCGATGCGGCTATGTACCGGGCCAAGGAAGAAGGACGTGGCCGTTTTGCGTATTATTCGCATGAATTGACCGTTGCTGCGCGCGCCAGGATTGATCTGGAGGTTCGCTTGCGTCGGGCAATTACAAATAATGAATTGCATGTGTACTATCAGCCTCAGCTTGATGTTGCTACCGGCCGGATTATTGGGGCAGAAGCGCAAGTTGCCTGGTATGATCCTGTGCATGGCCTTATTCCTCCGGCCAGTTTTATCAGTGTTGCTAAAGAAATTGGCTTGATTTCAATGATAGGTGAGTTTGTGTTGAAGCAGGCTTGCCGTCAGGGACGGTCTTGGGCAGATGCCGGATTTGCCGTTAATATTTCGGTGAATGTATCGTCTAAGCAATTTCTGCAACCGGATTTTTGCGCGATGGTCGCCACTGTGTTAGAGGAAACCGGATTTTCACCTGCATGCCTGGAACTGGAACTGAAGGAAAATGAGTTGATGGTGCGCTATGATGAGTCCATCGTTATTCTGGCCGCTTTGCGTTTGCAGGGTATTCGTCTGGCGCTGGATGATTTTGGAACGGGCTGTTCTTCACTGGCTTATTTAAAGCATTTTCCTTTGGATGTACTGAAAATCGATAGAAATTTTGTCGCAGAGATTTCTCAAAATCAGGATGATGGCGTTATTGCGGCAACCATTATCGCGATGGCACATATCTTACACTTTAAGGTATTGGCTGAAGGGGTGGAAACCGAACAGCAACTGGCATTTCTTGAACAGCACGGCTGTGATATTTACCAGGGTGGTCTGGCGAGTGAGCCTATGGAGCCTGAGATGTTTGCCGAATTATTGAATGCCAGTGTGAAAGTGCATGGCTAGTCTGCTGCTTTGTAAGTCTGTCCGGTCACGGGCAGCGGGGTATGTTTGAAGAAATGTTTAGTTGCCTTGTACACGGTATTACATTGTTTTATTGCTGCGACAGATTGTACTGCCGCAGCAATGGTGACAATTTAAGGTTGCAGACGGCAGCGTAACCAGGAACCATCAGCATTTTTAGTAAATGCAATGCGGTCATGCAGGCGTGAACTACGTCCTTGCCAGAATTCAATATAATCCGGTATCAGGCGGTAACCACCCCAATGCTGTGGGCGCGTGACATGTTCACCGCAGTCGGCGGCTATTTTTTCGACACGTTCTTCCAGCAGTTCACGATTGGCGATGACGGCACTTTGCTCTGAAGCAAGTGCGCCGTGGCGACTGGCTAAGGGACGGGTGTTGAAATAGGCATCGCTTTCTCCCGGGCTGACTTTTTCAACCCGGCCTTCTATGCGTACCTGGCGCTCCAGTCCTATCCAGTAAAACAATAATGCAGCATGTGGATTTCTGGCAAGTTCGTTGCCTTTTCTGCTGGTATAGTGAGTAAACCAGGAAAAACCACGTTGATCTACTTCTTTGATTAATACGATACGGGAAGAGGGTCTGCCGTTAGCATTGACCGTGGATAAGGTCATGGTGTTGGGTTCGGCAATGTTTGCATCCAGCGCATCTTGCAGCCAACTGGAAAACTGCTTGATCGGGTCCGCATTGACCTGGTCTTCTGACAGACTGGCGAGTCGGTAATCGGTGCGTAAATCGGCTAAAGTCATAATGTAAGTCCTGTTCCTTTTTTTGGTGCCATGGTGACATGGTGCAATTTAATCTAACATAGCGCATAAGAAATTTTTATACTTGTGATGCCTCAATAATTGCGCCAATTTATACAGATAGCACCGATTATAAATGCATAAGGGGCCTGTGTCCGGCAGCTAACTGCGTTGGTTGGTTGTAAGTCTGGCAATAGTGAGTAAGTACCGGGAAAAACGGGCAAAAGACAAATTATCCGGTTTTTTTATGAGACGTGTCTGTTTTTCAAATAACAAATTAAACGACTTTCGTATCGGCACAGTGCTATGTGCCTGCTTCAGTCCATTCTGGCAGCAAGTAACGATGCAATAGCGTGCTTGAATGTTCGCTTGTCCGTTAGAATGGCATATCTATAATTTATTGATAGCAAATATTAGCATGGAAGAATTCGATTTTGAACGACGTTTTGGTGGTATTTCGCGTTTGTATGGCGATGTTGCGCTGGCGCGTTTTCAGGCTGCACACGTTTGTGTGGTGGGGCTTGGTGGTGTCGGTTCCTGGGTGGCGGAAGCCCTGGTGCGCAGTGCTATTGGGCAAATTACGTTAATTGATTTGGATAATGTGGCTGAGTCCAATATTAATCGTCAGATTCAGGCACTAAGCGGCACTTTGGGGCAGGCTAAAGTTACGGCATTAGCTGAGCGGTTTATGCAGATTAATCCTTCTTGCAGGGTGAATCAGGTAGAAGATTTCGTTACGCCTGAAAATTGTGCGGAACTGATCGGTGCTCCCGGTTTTTCTTATGTGGTGGATGCTATTGATAGTGTTAAGGCAAAAACAGCATTACTGGCGTATTGTAAGGCACAGGCCATTCCGGTTGTGACTATTGGTGGTGCCGGCGGGCAGATTGATCCGGGACGGATTGAAATTCGTGATTTGTGCCGTACTGAACAGGAGCCGCTGTTATCGTTAGTCAGAAAGCGTCTGCGTCAAAATTATGGTTTTCCGAGAGGAACTAAAAATAAATTTGGTATTGATGCTGTATTTTCAATGGAGCCGGTGATGTTGCCACAGCTTAGCTGTGACAGTGGTGCCGGCAGCGGTTCTGCCGATGCAGGGATTACCGGATTAAATTGCGCCGGGTTTGGTTCTGCTATGGTGGTGACCGCATCTTTTGGTATGCAGGCTGCCGGTCTGGTATTGCGTAAACTGGCGCTGGCTGAGGCGAAAGCCGATGTTGCAACTGCAGCAGATAACACCACAGATAAGCTCGCCGCAGATATTGTGCCCGACGTGCATATTTTCTGATGTCGGGAGTGCAGGCGTGATTACATTTAGTGTCAATGGTGAGGAACGGCAAGTGGATGTGGAACCATTCACGCCGGTACTATGGGTGTTGCGCGATACCCTGAACCTGACAGGAACTAAATTTGGTTGTGGCGCCGGATTGTGTGGTGCGTGCACGGTACATCTTAACGGACATGTTATCCGTTCTTGTGTTACGCCGTTATCGGCCGTGGCAGGAAAGAAAATAACAACGATTGAAGTGATGGAGTCCGATAAAGTAGGTAAAGCCGTGCAGGATGCCTGGGTCAGAAATGATGTTTCGCAATGTGGTTATTGCCAGAGCGGGCAGATCATGAGTGCGGTTGCATTGTTAAAATCTAAAAAAAAACCAACTGATGCTGATATTGATTCCGCAATGAACGGTAACATTTGTCGTTGTGGCAGCTATCAGCGTATTCGCGCAGCGATTAAGGATGCTTCAGCCGGTCTGGTGTGACACGATCTGGTGTGACAATTACCTGGAAATTGTGATGCGTATTGAATCGATGAATAAGCCTGGTGACACCGGTGCGGATGTTGTTCTTCCTGTCTGTGTGAGTCGCCGTTTTTTTTTAAAGGTAGCCGGTGCGCTGGGCAGTGGTCTGGTTTTGGGATTTTTTGTGCCGGAATCTGGCCGGTTAGCCTACGCTGAAAATGATGAAAAATATGTTGTACCTAATGCTTTTTTACGAATTGCACCAGATGGTACGGTGACGGTGATTGTTAACCGGCTGGAGTCTGGTCAGGGCATTAATACCAGCCTTTCCATGCTGATTGCGGAAGAGCTGGATGTATCCTGGTCACAAATCCGTTCCGAACTGGCGCCGGCCGGGCCAGAGTTTAAGGACCCTTTTCTTGGTATGCAAATGACTGGGAATTCATGTTCGATTAATCACTGTTATACCCAATATCGTAAAATCGGTGCAAGTGCGCGTGCCATGCTGATTGCTGCTGCAGCACAAAAATGGCAAGTCGGTGCGGCTGAGTGCCATACTGAAAATGGTGTGGTGTATGGCCCGCTTGATCTTAAGTCCGGCTATGGTTCTCTGGCCGATGCAGCGATGCAGCAGCCTGTTCCTGATGATATCAGTCTGAAAGATCCTAAAAATTTTAGTTTGATCGGTACTTCTGTCCTGCGCCTGGATAGTCGTGCCAAAGCAAATGGAACACAGCAGTTTGGTATTGATTTTACCTTGCCGGGTATGAAAGTAGCTGTGATTGCCCGGCCTCCGGTATTTGGTGCTACTGTTGCCAGTGTTGATGCGGTTAAAGCCCGTGCAGTCAAGGGTGTATTGGATGTGTTTAAAGTTGCTACGGATCGTGGCGGTTCAGGAGTGGTTGTTATTGCAGATGGCTATTGGCCTGCGCTACAGGGGCGTGATGCATTGCTGGTGAAATGGAATACGTTTAATAGTAATAAAGTGAGCAGTGATCAGCAATTGATCGCTTATAAAGAGTTATCTAAAACAGTGGGTACGGTTGCATTAAAGGCAGATGTGTCCGCACTGGCCGGTGCCGCAAAAAAAATCACAGCTGAGTATACATTCCCTTATCTGGCTCATGCACCTATGGAACCGTTAAGTTGTGTGATTGTGCTGGAAGAATCAGCCTGTACGGTCTGGGCAGGTAGTCAGCTTCAGACTATTGATCAGACTGTCATTGCGCGGATTGCCGGTTTAAAACCGGATCAGGTTACTTTGAATACCATGATGTCCGGTGGTAGTTTTGGTCGCCGTGCTGTACCGACATCCGATTATCTGGCTGAGGCAACGCATGTTGCCATGGCCTGGCGTGATGCCGGAAAATCTGGTCCCTTAAAGATAATGTGGAGTCGCGAAGATGATATCCGGGGTGGTTATTATCGTCCGGTGCATGTGCATCGCGCTGAAATAGGTCTGGATAAGCATGGCACTATTGTGGCCTGGGATCATACTATTGTAGGGCAGTCGATTACTGCCGGTACCCCGTTTGAAGCATTGATGGTTAAAAATGGCGTAGACAGCACCATGGTTGATGGTATGGGCGCGCCTTATAACTTGCCATTAAAACTGACGGTACATCATCCTTCGGTAAATGTGCCGGTGTTATGGTGGCGTTCTGTGGCATCCACGCATACTGCTTTTGTTATGGAGACCCTGATTGACGAGGCGGCAACGACGGCGGGTATTGATCCTGTTTTGTACCGTAAAAAATTATTAGGCGACTCGCACCCGAGGCAGATTGCTGCATTGGATCTGGCCGTAAAAAAATCCGGTTACGGCCAAATGCATTTACCTAAAGGCCATGCGTTTGGCGTTGCTATGCATACTTGTTTTAATTCAGTGGTTGCTTATGTAGTGGAAGCATCAGTGACGCATGGTGTACCCAGATTGCATAATGTATGGGCGGGGGTACATTGTAATCGTGCGGTCAATCCGCTTAGTATCGAATCCCAGGTGCAGGGGGCGGTCTTGATGGCATTAAGCACCACATTGCATGGTGCGGCCATTACGCTGAAAGACGGTGTGGTTGAACAGAAAAATTTCAATGATTATACCGTGGCCAGGATGTCGGATACGCCTAAAGTACAGGTCGCTATTGTTGTATCCGGTGATGCTCCTGCCGGGATGAGTGAACCCGGCTTGCCGCCACTGGCACCTGCATACGCGAATGCTATTGCCCGGCTGACCGGCCAGCGTTTACGTAAGTTGCCCTTTGAGCTTTCGACAGCGGTGCAGTCGAAAGCAACTGCACCGTGACGCATTATGGTACAACCTGAACGCAAAAACTGACTGTCCCGCTGGCACCGGGGCTTAATCCGATTGGGTTGCTGCTGGCATCCGTTAAGGTAAATTGCAGTGAGCCACTGCTTCCGAATGCCGGTTGCGTGGTAACTGCGCAATTGGATAATCCGGCCGGGGTAGTCAGGCAATAAGCATACTGGAAGTTGGTATATGCCGGAGTGGCGTCATCAATCTTAATTTTGGTCAGGGGGCCGACCGAGCTGTTGTTATAAGTGAGCAGGTATTGTGCCATTTGTCCCGGTTGTGCCGGTGCTCCGTTGCTGTAGGCTGCGCTGTTGGCCAGTGATGCAGCCGCAGTAGTCGGACAGGCAGCGAGTATGCGTACTTGTTTGGTCAGTGTCAGCCCGGGCGTTGCGACCGACGTGGTATCGGTATTGCTCAGGTTATGTATGGTGCTACCTGTGGTCGGCGTCGGAGTCAGCGTTTCGGTCGCGGTAATGGTGCTGATATTTTCTGCGCCAAGGCTGGCTCCGGACGGACTGGTGACTTTGACCAGAATACATATTGTCTGACCGGCAGTGACTGTGGTGGCACCGGTAATGATGGTGTCACCTGCAGCCAGTGTTCCGGTGCAGCCTGTATCCAGATACAGAAGGGTAGTCCATTGTAGTCCGGCAGGCAGTAGTGTTGAGCTGGTGCTGAAGCTGACGCTGGCGGCAGTGCCCGCAGTATAGGTGTGGCTGTAGACGGCACTCAGACCGGCAGCCTGTTGTTGAGTGCCACTTAGTGTGAAGCTGCTCAGTCCGACTTCGCCAAGTACGATGCCACTGTAATTCGTGTTTGCCGCTTCGGTAAATGTAAAGGTGTCGGTCGCCGCTGTGTAGGTGCCGCCGGTTGTACCGGCGTTGCTGCTGACCGGCGTATACCCGGGAGCAGTCGCTTTGACGATACATACCGCGCCGGCAGTGATGCCATTCGTAGAAAAACTGAAGTTCCCTGAGCTATCCGTGCTGGCAGAGGCGTAGTTTGTCCCTGCACAATTGGTCAGCGTTAATGTGACGCCTGAGCGCGCTGTTTCATTGCCATCCTGTATTCCGTTTTGTGCGGTTCCGCCACCGGCACCATTATCTAAAATGACTTTGCCGGTAATGGTATTGCCGGAATAGGTGTTGGTGAAGGTACATTGTAAGTCGGCACCTGCCAGAGTATTGGCTGCCGGGATAGTCAAAACATTTCCGGTGATGTAGCCAATGTTAGGGCCAGTGACGTTGCCGGTACTTGCTGCATTATTATCCTGACAGCTGACTGAGCTTAATGTCCAGCCTGTCGGACTGGTTTGCTGTACTTGCGTGAGTGTAGCTGGCAGGGATAAAAATTGTGTTGTGCCTGTTACCGGGGTATTGACTGCCGTGGTCGTGAGAGTCTGGCTGCTAAAGCCATTGCCGTTGCTGTTGGCTGCACTGTAGGTAAAACCGGCGGTTTTACCCAGTGAAATGCTGTTGATGGTTAAACGCGGTGTATTCGTTTTATTGTAGAAAGTACATATTATGTTATCACCTGCAGACGGAATGAAAGTGTAGTCGGAGTGCATGGCTGTGCCGCTGCCGGCAGGTGTGAGTACTGCCGTTGTTGATGGCAGAGCCGCAGCGGCACCTGTCAGCGTCGTGCCGGTATTACCTGTAGTGCTGACTGTGGAGTTGGTATTGGTGACGCTGCATGACAGACCGGTCTGATATAAATTGAGTGTCGAGCCTGAACCCGCTGCCATCGTGTCGGTAATGGTGTAGGTAGTAGATCCGTCGGTGACCAGATTGAAAGAGGTAATGGTGGCGGCATTGGTGGTGTTGCTGCCCGTTGTTGTCGCTGTTGGTGTCGCAGGCAGGCTGCTTGTGCCGGCAGCGCTATTGCTGCTTACACTGATACTAAACTGATCGGAAGCAATTACGCGCGCCGGACTTCCGTTTACGGATTTTATCAGAGTCAGGGTAGCGGGAATCCAGCTGTTTGTTATCGTGCAACTGATGACGTCGCCTAATTGCGGAGTGACACTAAAACTTTGTCCTGCACCGGAGGGCAGGATAGTGGTACTGCCGGTTTTGGTGTTGCTGCAACTAATATTACTTACGTAGGTTGTCAGAGTACTATTTGACCCGCTTGCCATGGCTTCGGTCAGCGTAAAGCTGGTACCGGCATTGGTTGTCGTTGCGCCGGTAGTGCCGGTGCCGGTAGTTACCGTGCTGCCTGTTCCTGTGGTGGTGCTGTTGGTGGTGCTGTTGATGACAGTTGTCCCATTTTTAATTTGCGTGGTGAATTGATCCGAGGCATTGGCACGGTTGCCACTCATTATTGTCGTTAGTGTTACCTGAGGTTGCAGCGTGGAGTTATGCCAGTTACAGATGACGATATCGCCGGGCCCCGGTCTGATGGTGTAAGCAGCCTGCCCGGCGACCTGAGGAATGGTGATCTGGGTGGCAGGCAGAGTCGTTGGTGAGGATAGTGTCGTGCCACTGTTCCCTACTGTACTGACGCTGGTGTTAGGGTTGCTTACGCTACAGATCAGGTTGGCATTGTATTGCGCCAGGGAGCTGGTGGAGCCTGTCGCCATTTTATCGGTTAAGGTATAGGTGGTAGTACCATCTGTTGCTGTTGAAAATGTGGCGATGCTGGCAGCCAGGGTGCTGCCGGACAGGGTACCTGTGGTACTTGCTGCACCCGGCACCGTCATATTGCTGTTGTTATTGACGACTACCCCCATAGTGAACTGATCCGCAGCGACCAGTCGTGGCGGCGTGCCGTCGACATAGCTGTTGAGCGCCAGACTGCCGATTACAGTATTCGTCAGGGTACAGGTGTAAGCATGGTTATAGAGCAGGGTATTAGCCGGTATGATTTGATCGATTTGTTGATTAATGCCGACTGCGGAGCCGGTGGTCGTACTACCGGTATTGTTGAAAAAAATACCCGCAACCGGTACACCGGGAGCTGCATTATCGACGCATGAAAAATTTGCTCCCTGCCAGCCGGTGGGCGGAATCTCGTACAGGCCGGTCCATGTTGCCGGATTAGAGACCACAATTTGCCCGTTGGGACACATGGCATTACTGATGGCTTGTGGCGTTCCCGAAGTAGCGGTGGTGGTTATCATTGTGCCGCAAGAATTATTATTTAAGTTGAATTCAGTAAAAGTACCGGTGCCGCCTAAACTGATTTTTTGCAGTGTGATGGCTGGTGCTATCAGCGTTGTAGTCAGATTACAGGCATAGGTGTGACCCGAAACAAAGGTGCCGGCCGGGACGTATTCGTAACCAATTGTATTGATCGGTACGGTGCCGGCCGTATTGTTACCTGTGGAGTTAAGTACCGGACCGGTCAGACTGACCCCGGGATTAGCATTGTCCTGACAGGTAAATCCGGTCACTTGCCAGCCGGCCGGCGGCGTTTCTGACCAGCCGGACAGGTTGTATACCGAACCTACTGTCATCACACCGTTCGAACAGGTTGCGTTATTCATGGTGATACCAGTACCGCCAGTAGTGATGGTAGAGGCTGCCATGGTGCCGCAGTCTTCAGCGAGGTTATCCTGCCATTGTCCCAGAAAGAAATTACCGGTACCCGCGGTACTGATTTGTCTGACTGTTACGGTCGGTGCAGCGGCATTGGTAATGGTGCACGTGTAGTCGTTACCTGATACAAAAGTGCCTGGCGGTACCCATTGATAGGCGGTTTGACCGACGTCGACGGCAGTGGCCGACATGGTGTTATTGTTGTTCATCAGTGTACCGCTGACTGCGGTGCCGCCAGTGGTATTGTTGACGCAGGAAAAACCGGTGACTTGCCAGCTGGATGGTGTGAATTCATACCAGCCGGAGCCATTTAAGACACTATTAACTGTCATTTTTCCGGTGGGGCAAACGGTACTGGTCAGCGTTTTAGCGACCCCTGGTGTTGCCGTTGTGGCGCTCATGATTCCACAGGCAGTACTGATGCGGTTTTGCCACTGGTCTTCACTGAAGGTATTGATGCCGCCGATACTAATCGCGTTTAATGTGACGGTAGGGGCTGCAGAGTTGGTGAGTGTACACGTGTAGTTATGACTTGGTGTCAGTATATTGGTATTAATGTAAAGAGAGGTTAATTGGTTAATCTCGCTGCTGGATGAGGTGCTTGTACTGCCGGTATTGTTAAATCCTACTCCGGACAGAGGTGTACCCGGTGTTGTATTGTCTGAGCAGGAAAAACCGGTGACCTGCCATCCTGCCGGTGGTGTTTCCTGCCATCCGGTTGCCAGGGCGACATCGCCAACTGTGTTGGCGCCGGTGGGGCAGGCGGTGCTGGTCATTGACTGGCTGCTTCCTGCGGTCGTGGTCGTGGCTGTTTGATTGCCGCAATTACTGTTGGTGTTGGTCCATTGGTTCAGGGTAAAGCTACCGGTACCTCCCAGGCTGATTTTTTTTATCGTGACAGTAGCTGTGGTCGAATTGGTGAGAGAGCAACTATAGGCGTGACCTGATAGTAGTTTATTGGATGGGATATACAGATAGGTCAGCTGGCTAGGTCCGCTATAGGATGCGGTGGTGGTACTGCCGGTATTATTAAAACCGACGCCGGCCAGCGGTGTGCCGGGTGTGGCGTTATCGGCACAGGAAAAGCCGGTAACCTGCCAGCCGGCCGGCGGGGTTTCTTCCCATCCGGTAGCGACAGTAACATCGTTGACGGTGTTGGTGCCGGTGGAGCAGGCGGTACTGCTCATTAACTGACCGGTGCCAGCGGTGG
>CAIWPG010000015.1 GCA_903914535.1 uncultured Oxalobacteraceae bacterium | reverse complement strand
GTACCCACTCCTTGAGATGCGCAAGTTAGAGTTGTGCGATTTTTTTTAGCGCCTTGAATTAACTCGCCAAGTGTTTTGTATGGCAGTGAAGGTCTTGCAATTATGGCATTGGGGAAATATCCAGCAACAATCACTGGCTTGAGCGGCGCCGCAGTCTGAGTGTTTTCTTGTTGCGATGGATTTAATAATATTCCTGGGGGTGTAGCCAGCAACGCATACCCATCGGCAGGTGTTGTGCGTAAATACCGCTCTGCCACCAGCCCTCCTGCACCATCGAGGTTAATGGGAGTCACTGTATAAGGATTAAATGTATTTGAAAGTTTCTCGGCAATATAACGAGAAACTTGATCCGTAGTGCCCCCCGCCGGAACATTTATGTACAGTTTGATATTTTTTGAAGGGTAACTGGACTCATCTGCTTGGCAATGACAGATGGTGCAGTGTATCAATCCTATAAAAATAGCAATATATTGAACCAACCGATTCTTGCATATGAAGGTTTCTTTGATTGCGGCTAAGACGATTGTATTTTTAATAAACCGAAAGCACATTTATTGATTGCGTAGATAGTTGACAATCTCGTCGGCAAGTGATTCTGCAGATTGGTGTTCTGTGTTGAGTGTTATTTCGGGGTTAAGGGGAGCCTCATAGGGGGAGTCAATCCCGGTAAAATTTTTCAGCTGACCGGACCGCGCTTTTTTGTATAAACCCTTAGGATCTCGTTGTTCCGATATTGCTAATGGGGTATTAATGTATACCTCAATAAATTCATTGTCAGTGAAAAGGTCCCTGGCCATTTTGCGCTCGGAGCGAAACGGGGATATGAAGGCGGTCAATACTATCAAGCCCGCATCGGTCATGAGTTTGGCGACTTCTGAAATCCTTCGTATATTCTCAACTCGATCTTCATCGGTAAACCCTAAATCTTGGTTTAAGCCATGACGAACATTATCTCCATCTAGCAGATAGGTGTGCCTACCAAGTTGATAGAGTTTTTTCTCAACCAAGTTCGCAATCGTTGATTTTCCTGAGCCCGATAGGCCAGTAAACCAAATCACTTTTGGATTTTGAAATTTTAATTTTGCTCGCGCTGCTTTGTTAATGTCTAGCGATTGCAGATGAATATTATGGGAGCGCCTTAATGCAAAGTGGATTAGTCCAGCACCTACGGTGCTATTGGTCATACGATCAATTAAAATGAATCCGCCAGTTGTTTTATTTTCGGTATAGGGATCAAAGGGTATGGGGCGATCTAGGAGGATGTTGGCCACCCCAATTCCATTTAGACTCAACGATTTCGTGGCAAGGTGTTCAAAATTGTTGATATTGACCTCATGTTTGAGGGTGGTAATAGTCGCAGTAACTGTTTGCTTGCCAATTTTCATCCAATATTGACGCCCCGGAAGTAGGGGCTCTTCGTGCAACCAGATAATACTAGTCTCGAATTGATCGGCCACTTCAGCAGGTTCATTGGCTTGGGAGAGTATATCGCCGCGTGAAATATCGATTTCATCATCTAGGGTAATGGTGATTGCCTGTCCAGCGACTGCTTGAGCTAAGTCTGCGTCAAAAGAAACAATCTTTTTTACTATACTTTCTTTACCACTAGGTTGAACGCGGATACGATCACCGGCCCGAATAGTGCCACTGGCAATTGTGCCAGCAAAGCCACGAAAATCCAGATTGGGACGATTTACTAGTTGAATAGGCAAGCGAAACGGCTTAGCTTGCATTGCACCTGCTTGTGTTGGGACCGTCTCCAATAATACCAATAGCGTATTGCCATCGTACCAGCTCAGATTTTCGCTGCGACTGATGATATTTTCACCATGCAATGCGCTCATGGGAATGTAGCTTAAATTCTTTATGCCAAGTTGGTCTGCAAAGCGCTGATATTCTGCACAAATAGCCTCAAACACAGGCTGACCGTAGTCCACTAAATCCATCTTATTAATGGCGATAATGAGATGTTGAATTCCTAAAAGATGAGTTAAGAAACTGTGTCGACGAGTTTGCGTGAGAATGCCTTTGCGGGCATCAATCAGAATAATGGCGGCATCAGCTGTAGAGGCTCCGGTAACCATATTGCGGGTGTACTGTTCGTGCCCTGGTGTGTCGGCAACGATGAATTTTCGTTTCTCGGTTGAAAAGAATCGGTAAGCTACATCAATTGTGATTCCTTGCTCACGCTCAGCCGAGAGGCCATCGAGCAAAAGCGCAAAATCGAGATTGTTTCCTTGCGTACCCCATTTGCGCGATTCCGCCTCAATGGTACTAATTTGATCTTCAAAGAGTGATTGCGAGTCATACAGCAAGCGACCGATT
>CAIWPG010000014.1 GCA_903914535.1 uncultured Oxalobacteraceae bacterium | reverse complement strand
CTCCCAGCGTAACGCCGTCGAACCGGCCATTATTGCTGTTGAGTGTATAGCTGGCATCGCTAGACAGGACAGTGCCGTTTTCTATCGTGCCGGATAACTGAGTCAATCCACCCGTTCCAAACACACCGTTGCCACTCAGATCAAGCGTCGAACCGGTATTATTCAGCGTGCCGTTCAGTGTGATGCTGCCAGCACTGCGATTAATCGTACCGATATCTGTTGTGGCGAAACTACCGCCCAGATTCAGCGTACCACCGCTGACATTGATCTGACCTGGATTACTCCATGCGCTGGCGGCAAAATTAAGCACCCCGTCAGTGACGTTGCTTACACCCGTATTGATAAAATTATTCGGGTAAATCGTGAACGTCTGGCCTTCCTTATTGGCATTGATCGTTCCCGCATTAATAATCGTATTGTTCCCTCCGGTTTGTCCAAGGCTACCATACCCCTGCAGCGTTATACCACTGTCTATCTGCAAGGTTTGTCCGTTGTAGGAGTAAATACTGATCGTTGCTCCGGCATTATTCAGGGTAGCCGAGCCGTTAGTCGCCAGATGCTGTACTGTCCCCGGGCTCAGGCTGACACCATATTGATTAGCGTCGTAACCATCAAAATACCAGTTGCCGCTACTTATATTTGCTGTCAGCCCATTGCCCAACGTCAAATTATCAAATAAATAAAGATTTCCCGTCGAGGTGAATTTGCTGCCAGCCAGCGTGACATTATCAAGATGGCCGTTATTGGAGTTAAATGGTGATGTACTGGTCAATGTTCCGTTAGCAATCGTGCCGCTGAACGTTGTTGTACCTGTCAAGGTGGTCGTGCCACCGTTATTATTAATGCTGCCGGCGATATTATTGCCAACCGCGGCGTTCATACTGACATTGAATACATTACCTGCCGAACCGGCTATGCTCACGCCGGAATTCAGGGTGATCGTTCCACCGGCAACGAGATTAAGACCGTGCGCGCTGCCACTCACGCTGGCTGGACTCGACATATTAGCGGCAATGTTGATGTCGTTGAGCGCGTTAAGTATGAGTGTATTTACGTTCCAGCTGATAGCATCATTAACATACACATTGCCCGAGCCAGTAGTGGCGCCGCTCGCCGATGAAATCGTTATATTGCTTAAAGCCAGCTCGCTGCTCAGTTGTGCGCCAGTGAGATCGCCGCCCGATGCCGCAATGGTAAAGTCGGTCGGATCAATCAGCCAGGTGCCGGCCAGCCCCCTACGCGCCTCGGTGCTGACGATTGCCGCTGCACCGATCTTGACGCTGGATGCACTGGTTTCAATAAAGCCACCGTTACCACCATCAGGTGCAGAGGCATCAAGTGTTCCGGACACCTGAACCGTACCGGTTGCCATGCCCCCCAATAATGTGATTTTACCGTCATGATTATCAACGGTACGCGCTTCAATCACGCCACTGTTATTAACGGCATTGGCAATCAGCGTTTCCCTGGCTCCGGCGGTCATAATGACCTGACCACCATCAGCAACTAGTAAGCCGCCATTATCAGCCAAGGTTTTCAGTACGCTTTGCTCGACTTGCAATTGCAGCAGGCTAGTACCACTGAAAGTCAGCGTAACCATACTGCCTGCGCCGAGTGCAACCGTACCCAATTGCGCGCTGATCGTGCCCTGATTACTGACAGAATTTCCGAGCAAAGCAACATAGCCGCCATTGGCAGCACTGATCGAGCCAAAGTTAGTCACGCTACCGGTTCCGGCACCGCTAAATGTACGAATTGGATTAATCAGCCCTGCGTCACTGGTATCAAGTGTCGACGCAACCAAGCCGCCTACATTCACCTGCGCGCCGCGACCGAACAGGATACCATTCGGATTGATCAGAAAAATCTGACCATTTGCATTAATTTGGCCGAGAATTTGCGAACCTGAGTTGCTGAAAATACGATTAACAGCAATTGCAGCTGTCGACGGCTGAATAAAATTAACAGTCTCCTGTGTTCCAACATTAAAACTGCCCCAGTCTATCGATAGTTGTTGGCTTGACTGGGTAATCGTCGTCGTATTCCCCGCCGCCTTGATCTTACCAATCCCGGATGCCACCACACCATTTAAGGGGCCAGCCAACGCAAGCGGCATACCAAACACCACCGTGCTCAGTGACAGAGATGCTGCGACAAGTTTGCGGGCAGTACTTTTGCCATGAGCACGCGCATTTTCTGCTACAGCAACCCAGGCACCCAATACGGAGTTCCACACCAGACGATAAATGTGATTGAGTGATCCGTGACGCGTCATGATAATCCTATATGCTTGTTATTACCCTCACGTGTTTATTTAACGCCGTAAGTTGGTGTGATTATTTGCGGATGCCGAGACGGACTATCAAAAATTAAACCCGACTTCGACCCATCCACGTACACTGTCACGCCCGTTAAGCAGACCCGGCATCGCACCCACCGGTTTTGCCAGCAGCAATTTGGCATGCCACATATTAGCTCCGGACCAATTCAGGCCCACTCCTGCACCGTTCAGCCATGCATTATTTGTACCGGGTGACCATACTGCCTTATTAATTGTCAGATACTCACTATCAATGAATACGACCGACTGCCACTGTCCATTGTATAAGTTACCCAGATCATGGCGAAAATCAATACTAAGCAAGGCGCCACTATCGCCTGTTAATGTTCCCACATCATAAGCACGCACCGAGCTGGAACCACCGGCACCCATTTTTTCTGATGAATCCAGGTTCGCATTAGCCCACTGAGAAGAAAATGACATCATGAGCGTATTGCTATTGTTAATATTTTGCAGACGACTATAGTTCACATTCAGCTTCACAAAATGACCCTGAGTCTTCGCGCTGCCTGCATCACTGATCTGTGCAGCAGAGTCAGTAAAACCAACCAGACCAGTGGTGGCACTAACAGACCAGGTGTTGAATGCAGATGTGAACAGCTTGTCATTCAGATCGCCATCCGCACTGATTGTCCAGTCGCTCACATGCCGGTTGTTATGGGTGCCGCTTGACTCGATATCGTCGCTAAGCTGTTTATAAGCATAGCTCAACTGACCGTGAATATTCATGTCTTTGCTGCGTAGAAATGTTTGTTTGATCCACACACTTTCTTCTTGCGCTGTGCCGTGAGCCTGCAAATCGGCCAGCGCTTGCCCAAGAACGTAATGCAGCGTCGAATACGATCCGCCCAAATGCGTTCCCGGCCCCGTCAGTAACGATTCATATGTCAGGCTGGCATAATCCATGCCTGATCCTGAATCGAGCACATTAACACTCAGCGTATCGCCATGATTCAGCGGATTCATCACGACCAGTGTCGAGCCCAGCCTTGTTCTTCCGGTATAACTGCTGCCGTAATTATCCAGCAAAGCATTCCCTGTATACGATGCTGTTGGCTCTACCGATACAAATAAATCCGAGGTGCCCGGTGCCGTACCCTGTTTCAGACTGGTTCCGGCAGCAATGCCAGGAATATCGGATAGAAGCAGCAAAGCATGATCAATTGGCTCTTGTGACACTGCCTGACCAGGCTGCAAACTGGATAAAGCCCCCTGCAACAGGGCTGAAGTAACATGACTATTATTATTCAGCGTGATTTGCCCAAGATGCGCTTCCATGACTAAAACCGTGACGAAGCCATTCTCTATGGTTTGAGCCGGAATAACAGCACGTGTCAACGGATAGCCGTGATCGCGATAATACCTTGTGATGCGGGCGGCTACGTCACCTAATTCAGGCAGGCTGAGATTTTTTCCTTCAGCCGATGCAATCAGCGCATGTAAGACAGGCGTATCGAATACGGTATTCCCCGTGATTGCAATAGCCTGCACAAGGAATGGGGCGCTTGGTGGCAGATGGGCCAGGTTACTCTGTTCAATATGCAATGTCGGATCGACGGAAGCTGGCATGGGCGGCACAACAACCTGGTTCTGCTGAAGAAGTGAACCAGCATCAGGGATTGAAGGTCCCGCCGCGAATGTGGTCAACGGAAAAAGGGAAGACAAGAGCATAGTGCGCATCAGCGTGAAGCCGTTTATGCTTAAGTGAAATTTGTTCAATGGTGTTCTCATGTTGCAAAAGGTCAATTCGACGAACAGACTAAAAATTCAGTGTTGAATCCGGATCAATCTGAAAAAGTTACATAGCGTCTTTTTTAGTTATCACCACAAATCCGCGATACATTTTTGCCTCAGGCGTCACCTGATCTTCGGTATTCAATGCCGACCACAAGTCTTCCATGGCAACCCAAAACGGTCGCCCGCTGCCATCGTGCATTTCCCCTGCTGCGGTCATCGTTTTATAGCGTGCCACATCCATGACAAGCACACGATGAGAAACCGGGTCGTAAGCCGCCAGAGGTGAATGGTGTCCATGCCCTTCCTGATGTAATTTTTCGCGTAAAAAATTAACAATTACACGGGAATTCGGATTCGACAGCGCCTGAACCAGTTCATCTGAAAAACGCTGAAAACCGAGCTCTGGTGTTGCATGTACTACCTTGACGGTAATGGTGTCAATAGTCGCTAATATGGCACCGAGTTCATCCAGCGTTAAACCTGATATTTCAATTTCTCTGGACGATTTGACGTTCAGCAGGTTCATGGTAAAGATAGTATGTTGATTGATGGTTAAGTACGGATACCAGCTTTCCACATAACTTTCTCCTTTAATACCTAAAGAATTCAAAATAATCACCGAGCTTGCGATGCCACAAAAAGCCTGATTGTTTTGCGTTTCATAAGAATCAAAAATGGATGCAAAGGATTTCCAGCTTTGAGGCGTCGGCGTCGCGTTTTCTACAAATATTTTCGATCTGAAATCATCATAAGACACCACCTCCGATGCGTATGTAATACCACACAGTGACAGCAGGCTAACGCCGATTATTTTTTTGAACAGGTCCGACATCATAATTAGGCCATTTAGCTAAGTGAATTGATTAAGCAGAATTCCATAAAAAAATGAAACTCTGCTCTCGAAATTAATGCCAAAACATCGTTTCGAAGTCATGCATAAACTGCGCGAATTTTGATTCTGCAGCCCAGTTAGTATCGATCAGATCCTTGCTTTTAAAAGCCTTATACAAGTTATTGGTTTCTAGTGTATCGATAACCGTATCAAGATTAGGAGCTGACTTGGACAGGAATTTATCATAATCATCGACACGCCAATAAAATTCGTATTTTTTACTGATGGAGCGGCCCAGCGTTTGTGCTTTTATTTTTTCCAGACGGGCATTGGCCATATCCTGATCATTCCGCACAGGCTTGCGTGGCGTCACCATCACCATTACCGTTCTGAAAAAATCGGAAGAAGTATCATTTGCAAACATATATTGAATACCAGGAATATCTCTGAGTACCGGCACGCCTGAAGCGCCACGTACAAGCTCACGCTCGTTTAATCCGCTCAAAATAATTGTCTCACCAAATTTAGCGACCACGTTAGCAGTGACTGAATTTCGGGAAGTAGACAGCGCAACACTGGCGGTACCCGCTGCAGGCTGTTCAATAAATGAACGCACAGCTTTAATAGCCAGCAATACGGTATCATCATCAATGAACGTTGGTGTAATGGAAAAACTGACACCAATTTGTTTATCGACTAATGAGCTGATTCCGCCAGAACTTCCGCTTACGCCGATAGATTCGGTATCGCCTGAGAAAAAGGTGGATGGCATACGATCAATGGCGATCAGAGAAGGCCGGGCTAATACTTCATTTCGATTGTTGGTTGCGTTGGCGATATTCAGTGAATACGACAGCGGAGCTGAACCTGTGGCAGTAGACGAAATTCCACCTATGCCGCTGAACGTATTATTTAAGGTCGATACGGAATCACCCGTGGTCACTGACCTCAATTTTCCAAAAAAGAAATTAAGGCCGTTAAGCAAATTCACACCATACGAATGATCAATTTCATCTTCTGTTCTGAGTAAAATAGCATCAAGCACAACCATTCTTGGCTCCGGACTTCCTACGCACGGCGAGGGTAAGGCAGTAAGCTGTGTTGTTTCCTCACCACCAATTCCTGCATTTGCGCTTCCGCCACCAAAACTGGGCATCATAGGCTGAATAGTAGCATTCATCCCCAGGGCACCAAGGTTATTACTGTTGCTGGATTTAGCCGACTCAGGTTTGCTGCAGTCATACCAGGCTTTAGTCGGACTACCAGTCTCTGCAGGTTTGGTACGTCGGATAAAGGTATTCTCAGGGATAGCAGGCATTAGTTGATCGATTGACGCTGGCAAAGGCAATGGTGTCGGCAGCATATTCTGAGCGACGACAATCGAATCGGCTGCATGAGAATCAGACGTCGAGGTAAAGAGAAAATTCGGATCTTTTTTTCCCACATTAAACGCATCGACGTTTTTTTTCTCAACAGCCATGTTGCTTTCAGATACTTTTGTTGCGGGCTTTTTTAACCAAGCCTGACCGGCATATAAATTTTTTATGGAGCTTAAGCTGTTATCCAGTTCGCGCACGTCGGCAGGTGTAATATTCGCCATTATGGCGTAATTATTTCGATAATGATCGGACTGTTCCTTCTGGCCCGATGCCGCAAAAAGAACCGAGCGCATTTTTGCCAGATTGGCCGGACTCCATTGTAGTCTTTCCAACTCTTCAGCACCCCACAAGGCGACCTTAAGGTCGCCGCTCAGATAGCTGGTCATGACCAGTCCTACAAATCCCTCCGGATTGGTGGGGTCAAGTTCAATCGCTCTCGAAAAATCATCACTACCCGCTGCATAATCATGCGCATCAGTATGCAGGCGTCCGAGCTGAATCCACGGCAGCGGACTTCTTTCTGAAAATTTAGCAGCTAGTTTATAGCCGATTTCCGCTTTATCTTTAGCATCACTGCTACCCCCGGAAATATACATCAGATGATAGGAAATGCCTGCCAAAAAATGGTATTCGAATTTTTCCGGATCATATTTTAATGCTGCATTGAATAATCGCTGTGCTTTTTCAAGATCACCAGCCTGCAGATATTTTGTTCCTTCCTGTGCCAGTTTAACCGGATCAATTTTAGCCGGTGACTGGCTTTTCTCCGATGCCGGAGCATGAGCACTGACTTGCCTCTGTGACTCACCAGGTAATCCCTGGCATCCGTTAAGTACAGCAAGAAAAGTAGAAACTAACACTATTTTTTTAAACATCATCGTATATCTGCCCGGAGTTTGATGCACAGCGCCTGGGTGCCACATTACAGTAAATATAAGATACTACCCACGCGGTCATCCTGCTTAAATTTGTTTGTTGTCCTAAGCAAATACGACATAGGGCTGATAAAGCACCATGCAGTGGTCAGAGTTATTCTGAGCACTGCATGGCGATATCGTTGTCGCTGGCTACGATATATTATTTAAAACTCCAGCTTCACACGACCAGATTTAATTTATCTGACTACGGGTTTCAAGATAAAAAATCAGAATTGTCCAGCCCACAGAACATGACTATATCCAACCCCCACCGATGCATTCATGTTGGCACCACCGACGCCATAACCAACTGCGACAGACAAACCCGGCGCAGCACATAAACTGGTGATAGCCGAAATACTGGTATTAACTGCGGCGAGCAAATTAGCAGGGGAAGGATTCTGAGCTTCGTGAACCATCTGCGCCAATAACGTTGACGGAATAGTCCAGCCAATTCCGCCAGATACAGGGCCTGCACTTGCGCCTACACCAAAATTAACGCCCTCCATAGTGGAACTTGATCCTGGACCCCAACCCAGTCCGACTTGTAAAGATGCACTCGGTAACGGATCAACGGATAAGGTGCCGCCTGCAGCCAGAAAAACGGCCATATTGTAATGATTATTCGGCTGCGGGAACGTATCCATGGCCAGGCCGACCGACACATTGCCGCCCACCATCATGTCACTGCCAGAACCCGTGACCGAAAGAGAGAAATTAGACTGCATGGAGTTTCCCACAAGCGCCAGTCCATTCGATGTAATGAGTCCAAGCGATTGACCAATTTGCAACATATCGGCCGCTGTTTGCGCATCCGGTGCACTATTTCTGCCTATGGTTCGGGTAGTACGGTTGATGGCAGCCTGAAGAGCCGGGCTTGCCTGGACGATTTTAGTGGCATACGGTGTGATTTTACCGAAACTGCTGGTCAGTGATGTGGCATTACTCGTGCACTGGCCTTCCGCATATTGCATTAAGCCCTGAGCACCACCTGCGATCGTTTTTAAGGTATTGACAGTGACCGCATAAGCATTGTCTGCGCCGGATAAAGCCTGGGCATACGTGGAGTTAATATTGGAACGTATAGTGTTCATTTCAGCGCTAAGAATAACAACGCTGTCGCGAGTCATCCTGTCAGCGTAGCTGCTAAAGCCCATCGCTTCAGACGCCGTATCAGCAGCGGCCAGATTGGCAAAGTTAGCTGATTTTGCCAGCGCACTATTAGTGGCCAGAGTCGCTGCGGTGTAGCCTTCATTAAGGAGTTCATCGGCATTATTGTAGCCTGCTGCTACAGCGGCTGTATCTGCTGCTGCGCCATTGGCAAATCCGTTAGCTGCTGCAGTAGCATCACTGACCGAACTGGTAACGACTTTGGTCACTACGGCTACGGCCTTATCCAGATCTCTCCTGATTCTGCATGCCAGATTACAGGCAGATGCCGCATCTGCCACAAACAGCGTTATTAAGGCAATGGCTATTTTTTGTTTAGCTTTATTTATTTTTTTCATTTTAATTCGCCTCAAAGATTAATGATCTGATTAATGATAGTACTAGTTTGAGGTGCTAATTTTTCAATTAGCTGAAGTTTAGGCATCAGATCATCCGTATCGCGATCTAAAAATGATGTTAACAATGCATGCGCAGCAGTTGCATCCGGTGTCATTCTTTTATTTTGCAACAGGCAGGTCAGATTAGGTAATGCGGATTCGAGTTGATTATGAGCAGCTACAATGCTAGGTGCTAAATTTTGCAGGTTGACGCCGAAAGCGGCAGCTTGCTTTGCTGTTTTTACCGCGTTTGCTGCATCAATGACTTTTCCCATCAGATTGGTGTACGGTGAGATAGTCGCTACGCTGAATTGCACACCCTGAGCACAAGGATTAACTTGTTCCGGAGAGGGCTTCAATTCATTACCCGCTGCATTTGCCCCATAGGAACAACAGAGCCCAATCAGAACGACTGTGGCTGCTTTAGCATAAAATTGGTATTTATTTTGCATTGTTTGATTCCTCTGTTGTTTATCGATATAACGATAGTTGATTCTAGGAATCAATTTACACTGAGTCAAGTTTTTTTCCGATTTTTTTAACTTTGTCGCATTAGGCATGAAATTAATAAAATGTCATTTTTTATCCGGTTACATCGACCTGAGCCATTATCATATCTAGATTGCAACATATTTCCATAGCGCTGAATTTTACAAAAAACTGGAAATTTCTTCGCGCTGCTTGACATCCTTTGCAATACAAACACCACCTTGAATTCGCTCAAGAACACAGCGCCGTACTGCTTCTGGGGCCGTATTTAATATGGCTGGCCATACTTTTTTTGCTTGCTTAACGGTGTCTTTGCCCACTTTCATCAACCGGTCTTTACGCGTTACCCTGGCCTTAATTAATAGCTGCTCAAAATCAGTCCAATCAAATACCGATAATTTGGCATCAATGGCTCTATTTAGTCCGTAGTGATCCTTGGGCACCTGATCAAAAAAAGAGGAAACACAGACTGGATCGTATGCCGGTGACAATTGCGGTGTTCTGCCATCGGGGTAGATGACTGCCCAGTTTTTTAAATGCGCATCCGTGTTACCCATTAAAATAAATGCGATAAACCGTTTGACGAATTCCACGGTATCTTTGGCTGGTTGCGCTGACAGATTTTCTAACACATTCAGAATCGAGCTGTAATCCTGAATCAGATCATTCCCGTATTTATGTTTTGGCGCAAACTGCAAAACTTGCGCGAATTCTTCCATGTGAATACGCGTTCCATGTTGACCGCGATCAAACCGTTTTACCGCCAATAAGTGGGGGAACGGAATATGGTCGGGAAGTTCGGCGTCTTCTCTGTTGATGATGGCGGCTTCAGCACACGTAATGTTTAACGCATTTAACAACGCAAAACCGGTGGCTTCATTTTCCACGAGATCCGGGTGTGTCGTGGTGGGTAGTTTGAGAATGAAAGAGCCAGGTGCGCCGTGACGTTTAATGACGTAACGTCGCCCATCTTGGACCGCAGAAAATTTGGTCACCACACCCGGTATGGCCGCGGCATCTTCGACCGGATATTCAACAAATCCCGGCTCAACGACATCTTTGCCGATGGTCGTGTGCCATAAGCGCACCATATCCGGCACCGATTCTTGTGGCGGTACCGGTTCGACTTCGACCGCGCCCATAAGGTCATGCCCCGCTGCCGCCAACAACTCGAATTCATCGTCCGTGCCGCATTGACGCTCTTTGGCTAAGCGTTCGCGGTTATGGCCTTCGGGAAGCAAGTTCTGGAAATACACCGGTAATTTTCCGTCACTGCGCGCTACACGCATATCTCTTTCTGAGCGGAGAATGGCTTGCGTTTCTTGCTCATTCAGACCGCGATAGGCGAGCGAGAGTAAGGGACGGTATGGATTGGTAATGTAATTTTCATCAAACGACACGCGCAAAATATCGCCATAGCAAGAGATAAAACCAATCGCCGTCTTGGTATGGTCCGGTGTATGTAGACAGAGGCGCAAATAACGCATCGACGTGCTCATGCGATGCCTCTATCCGTCAGCAAGCTATCGACAATCGAGCGTGGTGCGTCAATTCCTTGTGCTTGCCCTAAATATTTACCGCCCGCCTGGATAAACTCTTCGAGCGGTTGTTTTAGCTCTTTCGGAACCAAGACCAGGTCAAGGCCGAGCGCGCGCGCCATCACCAGCACTGAGGAGAGTCGGGGATCGATTTGTGCGTGTTCGATGCGAACGATCGTCATTCGACTCAGTCCGGATAAATCGGATAACGCGGATTGGGTTAATTTTTGTGCTTCGCGGATAGCGACCAATTGCTGGATTAACGTGCTCATACTAATACTCATTCATCATGTAATGAGTATTAGTATATGCCAATAAACTGATTTTTCAAGATTTTATGCGTATTAATCTACTCAAACACAACAAAATGAGTAGATTAAGTAACTAAAATCGATCCGGTTGAAAGTTGCTGACGCCGATAGCGCGCAACTTACCTGCCTTGCAGGCTTCTTCCATGGCGCGCCAAGAACCGTGGACATCGCCATACGGCTGATGGATTAAGTAGAGATCCAGATAGTCAAGCTGCAATCGACGCAGCGACTTGTCGATGACCGCCAAGGTGCGCTGGTAGCCGGTATCCTGCACCCAAAGCTTGGAGGTGACGAACAGTTGATCACGCGGCACGCCGCAGTTTTTTAGTCCTTTACCGACTGCCTCTTCGTTCATATATGAAGCTGCCGTATCAATAAGCCGATACCCGGTTCCGATGGCGTCGACAACACAGCGTTCGCACTCCGCGTGGTCGGGAATCTGGAAAACACCATAGCCTATGATTGGCATCTGGAGTCCGTTGTTCAAGGTGACATGTTGCATTTAAGTTTCCTTAAAAATTAATCGTCGGTAGAAAATTATCCATTAAGCAGGAAAGTTAGTTTCTGGCGTTGACGAGCCGGAAAAATATTGTGCATCGGTGACTTTCTCCATCCAGTTCACGTTCTTGCCATCGAGTGATTCCTGAACTGCGATATGTGTCATCGAAGTTGTTGGCGTGGCACCGTGCCAGTGCTTGTGACCCGGAGGGCACCAGATTACATCGCCCGCCCGGATCTCCACGATTGGTTCACCTTCACATTGCGTCCATCCGCATCCTGCAGTGACGATCAGTGTCTGTCCGAGTGGATGCGTATGCCACGCAGATCGGGCACCCGGTTCGAATGTGACACTGGCACACGAGACACGGGACGGCTCGGGAGCAATATTGAGCATGTCGATTCGTACCTTCCCGGTGAAGTATTCTCCAGGGCCTTTGATTGATGGCTGTGAGCCTGCGCGTTTGAGTTGCATAAGAAATTTCCTTTAGGTTCATTGGATATATTCATTATTGAGTACGAAAAATTGGCTGAATAACGCTATTTTTTCAGTCGGTCATTTGGCTGCAAGTTCGCCGTACCAATAAGACGCTGTCACCCCGCCGTCCATGAGGAAGTCGCTGCCGGTAATGAAACCGCCATCCTCGCCCATCAGCAGTGCGCCAACGGCACCGACCTCATCCGGCGTGCCGCCACGTTTGGCAGGAGACAGCTTAATCATGCGGCGATAGCCTTCTCCGCGAGGACCGTTCAGTTCATCTCTGGCAAGGGGTGTGAAGATAATACCCGGACTGATGGTATTGATGCGCGCGCCGCGTTTTCCCCACCGTACTGCTTCGGCCATAACCCGCAGAGAATTTCCCCGTTTCGAAAGTTGGTAGGCATGCAGAGAGTCTTTAATTTGATCCGGTTGCAGCATCGGAAGCGCGAGTAATTGCCCGGTCGGAGTAGTAGCGAGCGCCGCGTTCTGTTCCGTACTAAGACCAGGCAAGCGGTGCCCAGATTGCGATGCAATAACGACTCCTGCACCACCCTCGGCAATTATATTGCCGAACTCTTCCAGAATCAGGGCGGTGCCGTACAAATCAACCTTCAGGATAGTAGCCGGTGTGGCCTGCGAAGGTGAAACGCCGGCGGCATGAATGAGGCCCGTTACGTTTCCGAGAGAAGTAGCGGTCTCAACAAGCGCATGAACCGATGCACGTGAACCCACATCGACAACAGCCGTTGTTACTTCGAAGCCGGCGTCAGCAAGAATCTTTGCAGCGGCGTCCGCATTCTCCTGCTTCAAGTCTGCAAGCAACACATGCTTTCCGGCACTTACACGGCGTGCGATAGCTTGGCCGATTGAACCGGCGCCGATAACAACAATCACTTTGTTCATAATCCAATCCTTCGTAGTTTAATTGATACGGCGAATTTACTTACCGACGAGCTTTTGACGGTCTGCCGAATATCGCGCACCTTGAATGGGAATACCGGAAACTGCCGATTCGATTTCGCTCAGGTCGTCGGTTGACAATTCGATTTCAGCCGCACCGGCATTTTCTTCAAGGCGATGCGGCTTGGTGGTGCCTGGAATAGGAACGATCCATGGTTTCTGTGCAAGCAGCCAGGCAAGGGCCAGTTGCGCCGGGGTTACTCCCTTGCGCTTTGCGATACCTGCCAGCACATCGACGAGAGCGTGGTTAGCCTGACGTGCCTCTGGTGCAAAACGCGGGACAGAATTGCGGAAGTCGTTCGCCCCAAATGTTGTTTCAGCGTTGATTGCGCCTGTCAGAAAACCCTTGCCAAGCGGGCTGAACGGCACGAACCCGATACCAAGTTCTTCTAGGACGGGAAGGATCTCCTTTTCCGGCTCACGCCACCACAAGGAATATTCGCTTTGCAGCGCGGTAACGGGCTGCACGGCATGGGCACGGCGGATCGAATCCGCGCCCGCTTCCGACATGCCGAAATGCTTGACCTTGCCCGCCACAATCAGATCCTTGATCGCGCCCGCCACCTCTTCGACGGGCACAGCCGGGTCGACGCGGTGCTGGTAGAACAGGTCAATCCGGTCGGTTCGCAAATTGCGCAAGCTGGCTTCAACCACCACGCGGATGCGGTCTGGGTG
>CAIWPG010000013.1 GCA_903914535.1 uncultured Oxalobacteraceae bacterium | reverse complement strand
TGCTGCCATTACCGGACCCGCCACACCAAAACTCGCTGCTAGCGCTGAGGCCATCAGCATTTTTGCCAGACCGGCTTCGATACGCTTGCTCACGTAGCGCACTCGTGTTGTTGATATCATGACTATCTCCCTATGTTTTATAAATTTATTTATTTATTTTCTAATGCTGATTTATTTTTAAATCAACCTATCTATCCACAAAAGTCATTCTTCAAAAGCATAGTAATGCTTCCTCAGATAAGTACAACACAGACTGGAACCGCTGTCCCTCCAGTCTGTTTTACCGCTTTTCTCAACTTACTTTGTAACTTTTTTCAAGCTACCGGACGATTCTGCTTAAACACCACGCGCAGTCAGATCTGCCAGCGTTTCATCCAGACAGAAACGGATTAACGCAATCATTTCGTCGATCTGAGCACATGTCATTACCAGTGGCGGCGCAATAATCATCCGGTCACCCACTGCACGCATAATCATGCCGTTTCTAAACATATGACCACGACACACCATACCTACATCCACTTCTGCCGGATATGGCGTAAAGTCGAATACAGTTTCACCTTTGGCTTTGACCAGCTTCAGACCGGCTACAAATCCACACGTCTCAGCTAAGCCCACCAGAGGATGATCGGTCAATGCCTCAAACTGTTGTTTCAGATACGGACCGGTTTCATCACGGACTTGTTCAATGATTTTTTCTTCACGCAGAATACGGATATTTTCCAGCGCAGCAGCACACGCTACAGGATGTCCCGAATACGTAAAGCCATGATTAAAATCGCCGCCTTTATCAATCAACACATTCGCTACACGGTCACCCACCATCACGCCGCCCAGCGGAATATAACCGGAGGTCACACCTTTAGCGAAAGTCATCAAATCCGGTTTGATGCCGAAATACTCTGAGCCGAACCAATGACCCAAACGACCAAAACCGCAGATAACTTCATCTGCAATCAGCAAGATGCCGTATTTATCGCAGATACGTTGTATTTCAGGCCAATATGTCGATGGCGGGATAATAACTCCGCCCGCACCCTGTACCGGCTCGCCGATAAACGCAGCAACTTTGTCTGCACCCACTTCCAGAATTTTATCTTCCAGCCATGACGCCGCTTTGATACCAAATTCTTCCGGTGTCATGCCTTTGCCATTTTCAAGGTAATAAGGCTGACCAATATGGACAATCCCCGGGATCGGCAAACCACCCTGGGCATGCATATACGTCATACCGCTCAGCGATGCACCGGCCATCGTGCTACCGTGATAAGCATTGTGACGACTGATAATAACGTGACGTTCTTTGTAACCGAGCAGATCCCAGTAACGACGCACCAGACGGATATTAGTGTCATTACTTTCAGAGCCGGAACCGGCAAAGAAAACATGATTAAAGCCGGGAGGTGAAATTTCTACCAGCGTTTTTGCTAACTCCACCGCCGGTACATTAGTCGTTTGGAAAAAGCTGTTATAGAAAGGCAATTGCTGCATCTGGGCATACACTGCTTCTGAAATACTGGTTCGGCCGTAACCGGCATTCACGCACCACAATCCGGACATTCCATCCAGACTGCGTTTTCCTTCGGAATCCCAGATATAGATACCATCTCCTTTCACCATAACGCGGGAACCTGTACTGGCCAGGCTCTTAAAATCGGTAAAAGGATGCAGATAATGAGCCGTATCCAATTGTTGAATTTCTGCTGTGGTGTACTGTTTTTTCTGTGTCGCTGCCGGTGCAACGATGGCCATTTTGGCGCGTATAGTGTCATTCATAATTAAGAGGGTGTCAGTTATAGTTGTATAGCGTTATCAATCAAAAAAACCCATATCAAACATGTAAAAGGAGATGTTCACGCTCCCAGGGACTGATCACTTTCATGAACTCAGCATGCTCCAGATCCTTAATCGCCGAATACACATCCACAAAGCGCTCGCCCAGTACGCTACGCAGATTGGACTCAGCACGTAATGCTTCCAATGCCTGCGGTAAACCCTGCGG
>CAIWPG010000012.1 GCA_903914535.1 uncultured Oxalobacteraceae bacterium | reverse complement strand
TGCTGCCATTACCGGACCCGCCACACCAAAACTCGCTGCTAGCGCTGAGGCCATCAGCATTTTTGCCAGACCGGCTTCGATACGCTTGCTCACGTAGCGCACTCGTGTTGTTGATATCATGACTATCTCCCTATGTTTTATTAAATTACATTAATCGCCGGCACACCCATGCCGGCGCTCAGTTATTACATAACACTAGCTATTAATCAAAAATTTTGCATCAAACATGTAAAAGGAGATGTTCACGCTCCCAGGGACTGATCACTTTCATGAACTCAGCATGCTCCAGATCCTTAATCGCTGAATACACATCCACAAAGCGCTCGCCCAGTACGCTACGCAGATTGGACTCAGCACGTAATGCTTCCAATGCCTGCGGTAAACCCTGCGGTAATTCAAAATCCGAATCGTAAGCACTGCCTATCGTCATCGGCGACGGACTCAGTTGCTCGGTCATGCCCAGATAGCCGCAAGCCAGCGTCACGGCCAGCGCAAGATACGGATTCGCATCCGCACCAATCACCCGGTTTTCTACCCGGCGATCTTGCGTGCCCGATTCCGGAATACGGAACCCCACGGTCCGGTTGTCATGACCCCACTGCACATTAATCGGCGCCGCTGTGTGCCGCACAATCCGCCGATACGAATTCACATACGGTGCCACCACCGCCATCGCTGACGGCATATACCGTTGCAAACCACCGATGTAATGCATAAAGGCCGGTGACGATGAACCATCGTCATTACTAAAAATATTCTTGCCCGTTTTGGTGTTCACCACACTCTGATGCACATGCATCGCTGAACCCGGTTCGCCCGTCATCGGTTTTGCCATGAACGTGGCATACATACCGTGCTTTAAGGCGGCTTCGCGCAGTGTCCGTTTGAAAAAGAACACCTTGTCGGCCAGTGCCAGCGGATTACCATGCAAAAAATTGATTTCCATCTGACCCGCACCGATTTCATGAATCAGGGTATCGACATCCAGTTGCATCAATTCACAGTAGTCGTAGATGTCTTCAAACAAGGGATCAAATTCATTCACCGCATCAATGCTGTAAATCTGACGACTGGTTTCCGCCCGGCCACTCCGGCCGACCGGTGGTTTGAGCGGAATATCCGGATCGGTATTTTGGGCAGTGAGATAGAATTCCAATTCCGGTGCCACCACCGGACTCCAGCCCTTATCCGCGTACAGTTTTAAAATCCGGCGCAGTACCGACCGCGGGGCGAAATCCACCAGCGTGCCATCGGTAAAAAAACAATCGTTAATAACCTGTGCTGTCGGGTCGCCGGCCCAGGGTACCAGCGTGATGGTGTTAGGGTCTGCTTTCAAAATCATGTCGCGGTCGGTCGAGGATATCGCCCGGTCGTATGCGGCATTGTGTGTCGGGTAATTTCCCGTCACCGTCATACCCAGCACTGCTTCCGGCATCCGCATGCCGCGCTCGGTGGTAAATTTTCCGCGGGGTAGTATTTTGCCGCGTGCCACACCGGTCAGATCCGGCACCAGACATTCAATCTCCGTGACACGTTTTTCATTCAGCCACAAGTCCATGTCGGCGTAGGTAAAGTTCTCGCGTATTGACATAAGTTCTCCATATTTACTACTGGTTCACTGATCTGGTTTACATTTCAT
>CAIWPG010000011.1 GCA_903914535.1 uncultured Oxalobacteraceae bacterium | reverse complement strand
TATTTCTATACGCTTTAGAAACAAAATAACTTTCGGACACGGCAACCGTTTCACTATAGTGATTCAAATTCCTGATGCGCAGGTAACGCAAAAAAACGATGCAATTCTGATGTAACGCTCGCCGGTAATCGAACAGACACGAGAGGGTAATCAAAGATAAGCCGCGTATCCGTGATCACTTTGCCGCTCAGAGGATGCTCTCGTCGACAAAATAGCCCCCCGTACTGGCGAGAGAAGCGTTGTACATCAATCTTTTTGTTCTCACTAATATTGTGAACGTCAGCAATAAAAAACTCTAATTTTTCATCGATGAGTTGTACCAGCAAGGCATCCCAGTTGTTGATCGTCACTTCCGTGCGTAATTTGGGATACTCGCTCAGTAACTGCGCCAATACCGGCGGTAAAAACGTCGCGCCTGGCAAAGGTCCCACGCCTAAATGAATATCGCCCATTTCGTGGTTCTGCATCAGCGTGACTTCATGCCGTAAGTTATTAGCATCAAGCAAGAGCGCTTTCGCCCGCTTGACGACTTGCTCGCCGATCGGTGTGATGCTGACGCCATGCAAGTTTCGATCGAATAGTTTGCCGCCCAGTTCTTCCTCTAAGCTTTGGATGCTGCGGCTGAGCGCGGATTGCGTCAGACTGACCTTTTGTGCCGTCCGTGCAAAATTCAACTCTTCCGATAAAACAACAGCGTGTCGTAGTTTTCGCAGATCCATCTTTATCCATTCCGAAGCATATCATGCAAACGTTTTCATCGACGTCATAGGCACACGACTCGGAAAACGGTTCAATAATGACTATAACTCATTACCATCCATAAAATAATGCATTGGACGACAAGCATTTACAAGTGAAAAAATAAGGCTTAACGCTCCCTGAGAGAGCGAAAACAACAAGTCAACCTTGTCTATTACCCCGGAGACTCAAAGTGAACCCCATACAACTCATTGCCATCACGGCGATTTATCTTGGTTTTGCGCTAGTAGAAATTATTAGCGGCCGCTTCAGCAAACTTGGTGCGTCAAAAGACGACTGGAAAATCGACAGTGTCATGCTGTTCTTGTTATTGACACTCATCCAACCCGGTATTGTGGTGGCGGTTAATTATTTGGGGATGCATTTTTTCCCATTGCAACACAATGCTTATAGTTATCTACCTGCATGGATTATGTTTGCCATTCTGTTAGTGGCAGATGATTTAACCCAGTATTGGTGGCATCGTTTATCGCATACTTCGTGGATGTGGCCGTTTCATCGCGCGCATCATTCCGCAGCGTATATGAGCATCCGTGTCGTCTACCGGAATAACTTTTTCTATTACGCTCACAGTCCCGAAGCACGACCTGGCCGAGTTCTCGCGGTATCCCGAGGACGCTCGAAAGCATGTGCTGCACATGCTGAAGGTGATGGGACGGCTGCTGCATCTGAACGGGAAGAAAATCGGCGCGGCGATCGCGGGAGAAGCGGCCCTGCTGGATATGAGGCCGAGCACGCTGCGCGGGATCTACGATAACTTCCGGTCCGATCTCGACTGGCGGAAGCTGAACAACAAGCGCCTATGGCCGGATCCGGAGGAAACAGGGCTGCCCG
>CAIWPG010000010.1 GCA_903914535.1 uncultured Oxalobacteraceae bacterium | reverse complement strand
TTACCCATCAGTCTGTCATGCGCTGGCCATTGAGCGCATAACGAATAAATATGGTAGCCCGTTTCGCTCCGACAGTCTGAGGCGGATGATTCGCAGCAAAAAGTATGAAGGCACTTCGCAATGCTTATGCGCTGCAAAGCATATCGATGAACAACAATCTTAATTTAGATTGCACATTATTTGATGCACATGGCATTTGCGCTTCTGTTAGCGGAACAAGAACCAATCTGACAAGTACAGATTCCAATTCAGCTTCCGGTATATTAACTGTTGCCTACCGTATTAATAATAAGTTCCGCGTTGGTGCTTACCTCGACCAAACCGCCAGCATTAACACTGCCGCTGGCGTTCACCTAAACAACAGTTCTCCGGCCTTTGGTGCATTCGGCGTCTGGAATGCCAATGCGAATGGTTTAGGTACGCAAATCAGAGTAGCTGCTGGCTACGCAGACCGGGATATCACCGTTACCAGACAAATTTTTGGAAGTTCAGAAGCTGGTACAGGCAAAACGAATCTGATCAGCCAGGGGGCATCCATCGTTGGTAGCTATGCAATGGAAATGCCAGGTGATTTTGTCTTCAGTCCATATGCCGGTGTTCGATATACAAAGTTTAGTTCTGACGGATACACAGAAGACGCATCATCAAGTGTTACATCTCCGCTTTCGTACAGTTCATTGACTCAGAATACAACTACGGCAATAGCAGGAGCAAAATGGACAAAACACACTAGTGACAAGGTTGTCATTTCGGCCGACTTGGGTTTAGAGCAAGATTTAAATAATAACAGTGCCACTTATACAGCGACCTCCGTCAACATCAGTGGATTGGTACCGATTGCACTCAACCCAAACATTAACCGCACAAGACCAGCTGCATCAATTGGCGGCTATTACAATATAAACAGCAAACAACGAATTGGTGCCAGCATGGCATGGAGTGAACAAGCATTCTCATCCAATAATGCAACTTCACTGATGGTGACTTACACAGCAGGTTTCTAAGCAATAAGGCAGGCAACTGATTATTAAGCCCATCTGAAAGGTGGGCTTAATTCATCAGAACCAGGTAACTCAGGTAGCGGATATATTTGCAAGCGACTCCGCTTTAAAAACAGATTCTTTTTTTAAGCAATGTTAATCTGAGCACCACGACGAATCCAGAGAGAATCTCATGCCCCCGGCTGAACCGACCATCATTGCTCTTTCCAATCCGTTTCGGCGATATTTGCTGGCAACGCGACCCGCGTTTTTGAGTATCACTTTCTTAGCCTGCCTGATCGGATTGGCAACCGCCTGCGCCGATGGAGTCATTATTAACCCCGCCACCGCGGCAGTAACCGTGCTGTTCGCCCTCATTGCGCATGCCGGAATCAACGTATTCAATGACTATTACGATGCATTGAACGGTACGGACGATGCCAATGCAGAACGTATTTTTCCCTACACGGGCGGTAGTCGCTTCATCCAGAACGGTGTGATGTCACGCCGTGAAACTGCATTGTACGGCGTGGTACTTTTTCTGGCTGTCATTGCCGCCGGGCTTTGGCTGACCCTGGTTTCGGCTGCCGGATTGATCGGAATCGGTGCCGCCGGCCTGCTCATAGGCTGGGCATATTCGGCACCGCCGCTGAAGCTAAACAGCCGCGGCTGCGGCGAGGTCGGTGTCTGGGCCGGTTTTGCGCTGATTACCATCGGCACTGATTTCGTGCAGCGCGGCCAGTTTTCCGCTGCACCATTAATCGCGGCAACAAGCTATGCACTACTCGTCACCAATATTCTATTCATCAACCAGTTCCCCGATCATAAAGCTGACAAAGCCACCGGCAAGCACCATTTAGTCGTGCGACTGGGTCCAATGAAAGCACGCTGGGGCTACGTACTGATCGCGATTGCCGCATATGGCTGGATAATTGCCACAGTACTTATCGGCACCTTGCCCTGGCTGGCGTTAATCGCTCTCGCACCGGCAGTTCTGTCAGGGCAGGCAACCATTGCGTTGCTGCGCCTTTCAAGCACGCCGCGCAGTCTCGCGCCCGCAATTCAGCAAACAATTGGTGCCGCGTCCTTACACGGGATTTTGTTATCACTCGCAATTGCAGCAGCGCATGCTTTTAAGTAGGCATTCAATAAAAATCCAGCATCATTTACATGACAGGCTGCCAATGCTGTCATTATTAAATGCAATTAATGGTTAATCTGACGCATAGACATCTAAACAGAATAGAATAAAAGCTGGCGTTATTCTGACAAACCAGAAAAAGGTAACGGTATCGCTATGAATATCCCGGCTATTGATCAAGTATTGGTTCACACTAATCAGTTGAATGTGATCACCCCTGTAGATACCAACGCGTCAATAACACTGTCGCAAACGGCGGCAATCCAGGCGACCAATACGGCAAGCGTGGTACAATTTTCGACACTTGCTCAATTGCTGGCAGCCACGGCTCTGTTTCAGGCAAACCAGCAGACTGCACAAGGTTCAGTCACAACACCTGTCTTTAATCAGCTTGTTTCTGCGACCAGCCAATTTGTCAGCGCCTTTAATAATTTTCAAAACAACATCACCGATAAGCTCGTCACTCCGTTTGAGTCGGCATTTGACAATGCTTTGTTATTGGCAATGCACACGAATAACGATCAGTCAGATACCAATATGACCCAGTCGGTTATCGACAGCCTGTCGGAAATCGGCATTCAGTTTCAAGAAGCGAGCAACACGCTGAACCCGAATCAGTTCCAGATAAACTGGGCTAATCTGGAAGAGATCTACACCGCCAATCCAGGGCAAACGACCGATTTACTATTAAATGCTTTTCAGGCTCTCGCTAGCATAGAGCAAAATTTGATTTCTACAGATACAAATTTGACGACGCCACAAACCGCGACGGTCGTCGCTACCGGGAACATAATCACAGCAGAAAATTATTCTGCGACAACGCTAGCCGTAAGCAACACCGAAGCTGCAACGACCGCCCCCGCTGCAACCACAACTCTCTCAACGACACCCGCAGCAGTCATAGCCAATGCGCAACTCCCCAAACAAGCATTAATGACAGACACATTAATTGCCGTAGAAATTGCGGCATATCGTTTAAATGAATCCATAGGAAATACGCTCAAGGACACACATCCCAATCCTGTTCCCGAAGTTGATAAAGACATCGCTCAGATCCCAGGAATTGAAGCGATCACGTTTAATGCGCACGAAGGTGCCGGTGCAAACGAAAACAATAAGTCGCCTCGCAACGAAAATCGACATACATGGGGTGTTAATGTAAGCACAAAAAATCATTGAAGCAAAGAAAAATTCCCCAATAATTATTATATTTTTCACTTATAAGTTCTGAACCTGATCACGTGGTGACATATTTAGAAGTACAAAACGAGAAATTACGCGAAACGTTTGAGGAAGTAATTTGATTTATAAATCTTACTAATTGACTGGCGGTAAAGAACAAGCCATCTTTACTCATAGTTAAACAGTAAGGAGATATTAAATGCCAGA
>CAIWPG010000009.1 GCA_903914535.1 uncultured Oxalobacteraceae bacterium | reverse complement strand
CGGCGACTACCTGCATTCCGTCAGTGGCAATTACCAGATATTATTAAATCCATGGAGAAAATTCTTTAAGGATAAACAATTTCAATATCAGGAAATTTCCAAAATCAGTGACATACCGTCCGGTCATACCGGCCTGTTAATCCTCCCGTCAGCAGTAGCACTGGACGAAAACGAACGTAACGGCATTAATCAGTTTCGTGATCGCGGCGGAAATATACTGGTCAGCTGGTCAACCGGATCTCGCTCAGAAACCGGCGAATGGCGTGGTTACGATTTCTTAAACCAATTACTCGGTGTGCATATCTCCGGCGATATTGCCAAAGACTCGGACGAACGGAATTTAAACATCAGCGGTGACACACCGCTCACCTACGGCCTGTCGGCCGGCCAGCGTATCTGGCTTGGAAAAGTCAGCGAAGCACCGGTGCGAATATCTGGTGGAAAATCAGCTGGCGTATACAGCAACTGGCAAAGAACAATAACTGCCAATGTTGATCCGGGAGCAATTCAATTTGACGAATTTGGCGACGACAAAAAAAATGCGCGCTGGATTATGCTGGGCTTTTCAGAAAGCTCATGGGAAATTCAGCAAAATCAGGTATCCAACCTGATGGAAGGTGCTATCCACTGGTTGCTGCACCAGCCGGTTGTCTACAAAGCCACCTGGCCGGCACCATTCAAAGCAAGCCAGCTTATTGCAATGGATACTGAAGACGGTTTTCCTAATGCCAGTATTTTTGCAGCAGACATGGAACAGGCACAATTTCCGACCACATTCTTTTGTCTCACCAGTGTGGCCATCACCTATCCGGATATTGTCAAAACACTGGCTCAAAAACACGAAATTTCCTTTCATGCGGATAAACACGTCAGTTTTAAAGACCAGCCAGAGTCAGTACAGGATCAGCGCATGACCGCAATGCAAGCGGATATGAGCAATATACTCGGTAGCGACAAACGATTGATCGGTTTCCGTGCGCCGACAGAAGGTTACGACAAAACAACGGAAAAACTACTACATCAACACGGCATTCTTTATCATGCAGCAGATCCGCAACGCAGCAGTGCGCGTTTACCCCTGTTTTCAGATGTAACTCAGGATGCACCGCCTACAGCACTGCTCGTACTGCCGAGAACACAGCGTGATGATATTAATTTGATTCGTGACGGGTTCAGTGCAAATAATGAACAACTGATCGCTGCACTGGTATCCGACTTCAACTCTAATACAAGTATGGGCGGCATGGGATTTTTAAGTATCCACTCACAAAACTTTGCCGCAGGCAGCCCGTTTGCCACCGCACTACCTGCTTATCTTGCTGCAATCAATCAGCAGCGTGACCAGGTCTGGTTTGCGAATGCCGGGCAAATTTCAGCATGGTGGCGCGAACGGGAACGTCTGACTTATACCGTGTCGGGCAATGCACTGCGTATGGAGCTTAATGTCACTATTAACGGTGATGCACCATTAGGCAATGTTGCACTGACACTGACTACCCCCAGAGCCAATGCACTTCCTAAACTTCAGGCACTCAAAGCCAACGGAAAATTACCTGAAGTAAAATTACTTGATTCGCAACGCATTAATCTTAATTTTGGAAATTTACCTCCAGGAAACTATGGATACACCATTGTTTTTTAACTAAACAATAAAAAAAGCGCCGGTCAGAATAACATTTCTGGCCGGCGCTTTTTTGATGTTTTTCGTAATTCGATCTTTTTTCTCAGGACGCAGATCAAATTATTCCGGCATAGCGAAACAATCCCGGCAGGATAAATTTGCATCAGCCCTGTTTTTACTAAAAATCACCAGCTATGCAACAAACAACGTATTTTTGCGAAATTTAGCCAGTTTAGGGGCAACAACAAAAGCACAGTAACCCTGATCCGGATGCTGACGATAATAATTCTGGTGGTAGTCTTCAGCCCGATAAAAAACAGGAACTGCAGTTAACTCCGTCACCAGCGGCGCATCCCACACATTTGCCATTTCAGCCATTATTTGTGCAGCGATTTTTTGCTGCTCAGCGGTATGATAAAACACCACGGAACGATACTGACTCCCTACATCATTGCCCTGACGGTTCAGGGTAGTCGGATCATGAATAGTAAAAAACACCTCGACTATCTGACGATAACTCACCAGCCCGGAATTAAAATCAATCTGCACCACCTCGGCATGCCCGGTTAATCCGGTACAAATCTGTTGGTAAGTCGGATCAGCTACAGTGCCACCTGCATACCCGGACTGCACTTTTATCACACCGGCTAACTCTTGATAAATAGCTTCGGTACACCAAAAGCTAACAGCCCGCTCCGAGGGTGCAAATCTCAAAGCGGGAAACTCCTTTCTTGTCTAATTTATTGTCTAACTCATTGATATTACTCACTTTTTTACCCTTTCATAATTTCAAGCTAGGTT
>CAIWPG010000008.1 GCA_903914535.1 uncultured Oxalobacteraceae bacterium | reverse complement strand
CCCCTGTTGATATGCGACGAGGTGTTGATGGCTTGTCTTGTATTGTCCAAGAGACTCTGGGTCAGTCTCCCTGTGCGGGTTCGGCGTATATTTTCCGTAATCGAGCAGGCAATCGCCTGCGCCTTTTAGTTTGGGATGGCAATGGCGTTTGGTTATGTCAGCGCCGCTTACATCGGGGTAGCTTTATTTGGCCTAAGGCTGTGGATACGAGTTTTACGATCAGTCAGGAACAATGGCAATGGTTGATTGCGGGTGTGGATTGGCAGCGATTATCGGCGAAACCGAATCTGTTTTGGCAGGTCTGAATGGCGTTATGTTTGTCTGAGAAATAGGGTGAAAATCAACCTGAAATCCTGAAAAAACAATGTGTTAATTGGGCTGTTTTGGTATAATGCCTACCATGAAATCACTCGCCGAGCTTGATCATTTAAACCTTGATCCGACCGCTAAAACTCAAGTTGCGGCCTTGATTCAGTCGCTCCTTGATCAAACAGAACGCGATGCTGCCCTTATCAAAGCCAAAGACTTCAAAATCGAAGCCTTGACGCATGAAGTTGCCTATTACCGGCGTATACGCTTTGGCGTAAAAAGTGAAAGCCTCTCGCCCTTACAGCGCGATGTGTTTGAGGAAACCTGGAATACCGACATGTCCGCGATTGAAGCGGAACTCGAACAACTGAAAGACGATCAGCCCTGCGAGACAGTGGTCAAACCTAAACGGCCCCGCGCCGGTCGTCAACCTTTGCCATCGCATTTACCGCGCATCGAACATCGCCATGAACCCGAATCCTGCACGTGTGGAAAGTGTGGTCGAGATTTGGTCAAAATCGGCGAAGATGTTACCGAACAATTGGACATTGTCCCTGCACAGTTTACTGTCCATCGGCACATTCGCCCCCAATATGCCTGCAAAAACTGCGAAACCATCACCGCCGCACCGATTCCACCGGCAGTAATTGATGGCGGCATGGCTGCTAGCGGTTTATTGGTTTGGGTGGTCATCAGTAAATACCTGGATCATCTGCCTCTCTATCGCCTGGAACAAATAGCCGCCCGCGAAAATGTGATTCTATCTCGTTCAACCTTAGCTGAATGGGTGGGACGTGTGGGTGTGGCGTTACAACCCTTGGTGGACCGCCTCACTTGGCATCTACTCCAAAGCAATACCTTGCATGCGGATGAAACGCCGGTAGCACAGCTCGATCCCGGCAAAGGTAAAACCCGCAAAGCCTACTTATGGGCCTACCGCAGCAATGATCTTCAGAAAGATCAGCCACGTATCATCGTCTTTGATTATCAACCAGGACGTAGTGGTGAGCATGCCCGTCAATTTTTAGGCGAATGGCGAGGTCATCTGCTGGTTGACGATTTTTCAGGGTATAAAGCCTTGTTCGCAAACACGCGCAACCCGCATGGTTGTATCGAGTTAGCGTGTCTTGGGCATGCTCGGCGTAAGTTCTTCGACCTGCATCAGTCAGACAAGAACCCAATGGCGCTGGAAGCTGTGCAACGCATTGCTGTGCTGTATGCCATTGAAGCAGAGGGCGTAGCAATGAGCGTTGAAGCGCGTTTGCAACTACGCAAACAAAAATCCCAGCCATATCTTGAAGACTTACATGATTGGCTGATTCAAACCCGTTTAAAAACAGCCAACGGCGGCACGTCCGCCAAGGCTTTAGATCACATATTAAAACGCTGGCCTGCCATCATCCGCTATGCTGAAACCGGGCATTTGCCGATTGACAACAATCCAGTGGAAAACGCCATTCGGCCTATCGCACTTGGAAAAAATTATGCTCAGTTCGAT
>CAIWPG010000007.1 GCA_903914535.1 uncultured Oxalobacteraceae bacterium | reverse complement strand
AGAGATTGAAGGCGATATGGGTGCTTCTTTACCTGGTCTGCAAGCCCGTCTGATGTCACAGGCCCTGCGCAAATTGACCGGTAGCATTAATCGTACTAATACACTGGTTATTTTTATTAATCAGATTCGTATGAAAATCGGCGTTATGTTCGGTAATCCGGAAACCACAACCGGTGGTAATGCGCTGAAATTTTACGCATCGGTGCGGCTGGATATTCGTCGTACCGGCGGGATTAAATCGGGCGAAGAAGTTATTGGCAATGAAACTAAAGTAAAAGTTGTTAAAAATAAAGTAGCTCCTCCGTTCAAAGAGGCGCATTTCGACATTATGTACGGTGAAGGAACCTCGCGTGAAGGTGAAATTCTGGATTTGGGTTCGGATGCCAAAATCGTGGAAAAAGCGGGCGCATGGTACAGCTATAACGGCGAACGGATCGGTCAGGGTAAAGATAATGCCCGTAATTATTTAAAAGAACGTCCGGCACTGGCGCGTGAAATTGAAAACAAAGTACGCAGCCATCTTGGTGTACCGGTGTTGCCTGTTATCGCAGCGCCTGCACCTGCACCTGCTGCGGCTGGCGCTGCGACCGGTAATACAGGCGTAAACACGGCAGAAAGTACAGTTAATGTTACCAAAACAGCAAAAGCTCAGTCTAAAGAATAGGGCGCTGCATTACCTTTCCCTGCGTGAACACAGCCGGCTTGAATTAGGTCGGAAACTGGCACGTCACGCACAGGAAGGAGATGATGTTGACGCATTGCTGGATTTTTTAGAGACAGCTAAGCTGTTGTCTTGCGCCCGGTTTTCTGAATCTTTACTGCGTCGCCGTCAGGATAATTATGGGAATAGCCGGATTTTAGCTGAACTGCAAAGTCATGGCATCAGTTCCGAGTTGCTGGCAATAAGTAAGGCTGAATTAGCAGAGTCGGAAGTGCTGCGTGCCTGTGCTATCTGGCAAAAAAAATTTGGTCATACAAGGACGGCCTTAGCACCAACATCCGAAGAGCGCGCCAGACAGTATCGCTTTTTGGCGCAACGCGGTTTTTCTTCTCATGCAATACAGGCGGCACTGCGTGGCCTGGACAGCATGGAGTAGTGCCAGCCAGGTGTGTTCATGGTGGTGCAATTTTGCGGGCTTAGTACAGATGGTCACCTCAGCAACTGCCCGGAGCACGCCGGGTTTGGCTGTCTGCACTTGATCGCCTGCCGGTTCCAATGCTGGCACACATTTATTTTTTATGTTAGTGTTATTTCTTTTGATTAACTAAGTTGATCTGGCAGATGTATTTATCATCAGGCAGACAGCGTTGTTGTTCATTTGTTGTGTAAATGTGGTAAATTTTTTCAGGATAGCTTTTTTGTAAATTCACGTCTTTTCTATTATTTATTTTAAGAAAAATGTTGGCGTCGTACCAGCTGTGCTACACTGCCACGGTATTTTGCAGCGCCGCAAGAGCGGCTGTTAGCGTAGAAACTGCGCCAACGACACGCAATTGTGGCTTTTTGATGGTTGTTTGATGAGCCTCCTCCCCCATGTTTTTTTCACCACCTGCGTCTCGCCGTGCCTTGAAGCACCAGCGTGCCATTGAAATCGATGCTTATGCTCGGGACGATGGCTTATGGGATATTGAAGCGCGTATACGCGATAGTAAAACCAGCGATACTGCATTGTCCTCCGGTACACGTCCGGCTGGCATGCCTATTCATGATCTGGGTCTGCGCATTTCCATTACGACTGAATTTGAGATTGTCGCTGTCGAAGCGGTATCTGCGGCGGTACCCTACCCAGGTTATTGCAATACCATTACGCCTGACTATAACAAGCTGGTCGGACTGAATTTATTAAAACAATTCCGTTACCATGTGAAGTCACGTTTTGGTGAAATACAAGGCTGTACTCATTTAACCGAGTTGGCTCAAATCTTACCCACAGCCGCTGTGCAAGCGTTTGCCGGGGAAGTGATCAAGATGAATGAAGCTGGTAGCAAAGAAGCAGATGAGGGTACCGGCGACAGTCAGCAACAACCTTTTCAATTAAACCGTTGTCACGCTTTAAAGCTCGATGGTGCAGCGGTCGCAACTTATTATCCGCGCTGGGTGAAGTTATCCGGCGTAGCATAAATGGTCATTTTATTTAATTAATATCAGCGCGTTCGAAGGGAAATCGCATGAAAATCCATGAGTATCAGGGTAAAGAAATTCTCCGTAAATTCGGAGTGACAGTTCCACGCGGTATTCCGTGTTTGACAGTGGAAGAAGCAGTAACGGCTGCTGAAACCTTGGGCGGCCCGGTCTGGGTAGTTAAAGCTCAGATTCATGCAGGCGGTCGCGGTAAAGGCGGCGGCGTGAAAGTGGCAAAATCACTGGAGCAAGTCAAAGAATACTTTAATGCCATCATGGGCATGCAATTGGTAACGCATCAGACTGGCCCAGAAGGCCAAAAAGTCCGGCGCATTCTGATTGAAGAAGGCGCTGATATCAAAAAAGAACTGTACGTCAGTATGGTTACTGACCGTATCAGCCAACGCGTGGTGCTGATGGCATCCAGCGAAGGCGGTATGGATATTGAAGAAGTTGCTGCTTCTCATCCGGAAAAAATTCACCATGTTGCTATCGATCCGACAGCCGGCTTGCAAGATGCTGAAGCGGACGATATCGCGACTAAAATCGGTGTTCCTGCTGAATCTCTGGTTGATGCACGTAACCAGTTAAAAGGCTTGTATGCTGCATTTATGGCAACCGATGCTTCCCTGGCTGAAATCAATCCATTGATTTTGACTGGTTCAGGCAAAGTGATCGCCCTGGATGCTAAATTCAATTTCGATGCAAACGCCTTGTTCCGTCAACCGGAAATCGTGGCTTACCGTGATCTGGATGAAGAAGATCCTGCAGAAATCGAAGCATCTAAATTTGATCTGGCTTACATCTCTCTGGACGGTAATATCGGCTGTCTGGTTAACGGTGCCGGTCTGGCGATGGCAACCATGGATACCATCAAATTATTTGGCGGTGAACCAGCCAACTTCCTGGACGTAGGCGGTGGTGCTACAGCAGAAAAAGTAACCGAAGCCTTTAAAATTATGCTGAAAAATGCTGGTTTGAAAGCCATTCTGGTGAATATTTTCGGCGGTATCATGCGTTGTGACGTGATTGCTGAAGGCGTGATTACTGCTTCTAAAGCCGTATCGCTGGAAGTGCCTTTGGTTGTACGTATGAAGGGTACCAACGAAGAAATCGGTAAGAAAATGCTGGCTGACTCTGGTCTGCCTATTATCTCCGCAGATACCATGGAAGAAGCCGCTCAGAAAGTGGTTGCCGCCGCTGCTGAATTTGCTGCCGCCCAATAAGAAGGAAATACTATGTCAATCTTAATCAATAAAGACACTAAAGTAATCACGCAGGGTATTACCGGTAAAACCGGCCAGTTTCATACTCGCATGTGCCGTGAATATGCAAATGGTCAAAACTGTTTCGTTGCTGGCGTTAACCCGAAAAAAGCGGGCGAAGACTTTGAAGGCATCCCTATTTACGCTAACGTTAGCGAAGCAAAAGCAGCTACCGGCGCGACAGTTTCAGTTATTTATGTACCGCCGGCCGGTGCAGCAGCAGCAATCTGGGAAGCTGTGGAAGCCGATCTGGATTTAGCGATTTGTATCACTGAAGGTATCCCTGTCCGTGACATGATGATGCTGAAAGACCGCATGGCAAAAGCTGGCAGCAAAACTTTGCTGTTGGGACCTAACTGCCCTGGTCTGATCACTCCTGATGAAATCAAAATCGGTATTATGCCAGGCCATATTCACCGTAAAGGTCGTATTGGCGTTGTTTCCCGTTCTGGTACATTGACTTATGAAGCAGTAGGTCAATTGACAGCATTGGGTCTGGGTCAGTCATCGGCCGTTGGTATCGGTGGCGATCCTATCAATGGTTTGAAACACATTGATGTGATGAAAGCCTTTAATGACGATCCTGATACTGATGCCGTTATCATGATTGGCGAAATTGGCGGCCCGGATGAAGCGAATGCGGCTTACTGGATTCGTGACAACATGAAAAAACCGGTAGTGTGCTTTATTGCTGGTGTAACAGCTCCTGCCGGTAAACGTATGGGCCATGCCGGTGCGTTGATTTCTGGTGGTGCGGATACAGCACAAGCTAAATTGGATATCATGGAAGAATGTGGCATCAAAGCAACTAAAAATCCGTCCGAAATGGCGCGTTTGCTGAAAGCGATGCTGTAATTCACCATATAGCTGATGGTGTTGCACCTGGCGTTGTTCTTTGCAGTATATTTTTGTTGTAATGTACAGAGCAAGTCAGATCATAGAGAAGGGGAGGGCGTAAGCTCTCCCCTTTTTTATTCGTTTTATACGGTGTAAGCAAACTGTACAGACTGTATGTACAGAACCACGTTATTAGCGATTAAGATAAAAAATCAGTCAGGCGCCAATGTGCAGCATAGAATGAAAATCGAACCGCTTGAGGAAGTTGTGGCAGAATTGTTGTTGATACGATAATTTTTTTTGCCAAAATAACTTTATGTATGGAGTAAGTGGTAATATTGCATATAAGTAATCATTGTTGCAGGTAAATTATTGATATGCGACTCTCATTGTAAATATTGTTTTAGT
>CAIWPG010000006.1 GCA_903914535.1 uncultured Oxalobacteraceae bacterium | reverse complement strand
TCCGAATTCAGAATTTTCTGGTGGGCGGTGAGGAATTCGAATCCCCGACCCCTTGGATGTCGACCAAGTATTCTAACCAACTGAACTAACCGCCCCCGAAGAGCCGAGACTATAGCAAGAATCATTTATTACGTAAAGTACTTTTTAACGTTTTCTGCACATTTTTTTACAATTACGGCCTATTGACGTCTTACATCCATGACTCCACTTACTTCACGTAAGACCGTTAGTGCCTTTTGCAATTGCTCTGTCGAACCAATCTCAGCCGTAAACGACATACGCGCCTGACCTTTGGCACTTTGAGTACTAACGCCGATGACATTAATTTTTTCACGTGAGAAAATTTCTGAAATATCACGTAATAAACCTTGCCGATCTTGTGCCATAACAAAAATATCAACCGGATATACCGTTTCGCGCCCGGACTCGCCCCATGTCGTAAAGGTCACCCGTTCAGGCGATTTTTTACGCATTTCTGCAAAATTCTTACAATTGGCCCGATGTATAGAAACACCTTTACCCCGAGTAACAAATCCTACAATAGCATCCGGAGGAGCCGGTTTACAGCATTTGGCCAGCAGCGTCAGTAAACCATCCGTACCAACAACCAGCACACCCGATTTAGCGCCCTGATTCACACTGGAGGCACGACTTTTACTGATGAGCACAGAATCAACAGCGACTACAGCAACCTCATCATGTAAAGCATGCTCAACCTGCCTTACACTAAATTCTTCTTTGCCTACGGATAAGAATAACTCATCGACCTTATCAAAACCGCAGCGACGTGCCAACTCATCCAGATTAACTACCGTCTTACCTTCGCGCTGCAAGGTTTTTTCTACCAGAGCCCGTCCCTTACTCAGCGTTTCCTGCTGATCCAGCGCGTTAAACCACGCTCTGATTTTAGAACGGGTACGTGAACCCACTGCATATTCCGGATTTAACCAGTCACGCGACGGGCCTGTTTCCACTGTTGTTTTTGCCGTAATAATCTCAACAGTCTGTCCATTTTTGAGCGCGGTATTCAACGGCACCATTGCCCCGTTCACTCTGGCACCACGACAGCAGTGCCCGACACTGGTATGTAAATGATAAGCAAAATCAATCGGTGTTGCATTGATAGGCAATTCAATCACCCGCGCCTGCGGAGTCAGTACGTAAATACGATCATCCAGCGTAGTAGATTTTAATTTCTCAACCCATTCCCGCTGCAAATCATCCTGCCCGACCACCACTTCTGCCACATCATTTTTCCATGCAAGCAATTGCCGCAACCAGGCAATTTTTTCATCGTATTCCTGCCCGGTAAAATTTGATCCGCCCGATTCTTTATAGCGCCAGTGCGCGGCGACACCATATTCAGCAAAATGGTGCATCTCTTTGGTACGGATTTGCACCTCAAAGCCCCGGCCATCTTCTGCCGTCAGTACCGTATGCAGCGACTGGTAGCCATTAGGCTTAGGCCGGGCAATATAGTCATCGAATTCATCCGGTATCGGCGTCCAGATATTATGCACAATACCCAACACGGTATAACAAGCCTTAACATCATCCACAATAATCCGGAACGCGCGCACGTCATTCAAGTCGGAAAAAT
>CAIWPG010000005.1 GCA_903914535.1 uncultured Oxalobacteraceae bacterium | reverse complement strand
GGTGAGTGATAAATGGCTTGGCTGCAGCACCGCCGGGAATGACGTGCAGCATAGGTGTTTCCACCTCCATAAAATCATGTTCTTCCATGAAATGACGGATGGATGTTAATGCCGCGGTACGTGCTTTAAAGGTGCGGCGTGTATCTTCATTCATGATCAGGTCAACGTAACGCTGACGGTATTTCATTTCCTGATTATGGAGACCATGAAATTTATCGGGTAAGGGACGCAATGATTTAGTCAGTAAGCGCAGGCAGCTTACCTTGATAGTCAATTCATCGGTTTTTGTTTTGAATAGTGTACCTTCAATACCCAGAATATCGCCCAGATCGTAGTGGCGGAACGCTTCCATTTCAGCTGCGCCGGTTTTGTCGCTTGTGATGTAGAGCTGAATTCTGCCACTGGCTTGCTTGCCGGATGCATCCTGCAGGGTGGCGAATGCCGCTTTTTTACCGGCTTCGCGTTTTAACATCATGCGGCCGCCTACGGACACGACGATATTTAGTTCTTCCAATTCTTCACGCGTTAATGCTTTGTATTTTTCCTGCAAATCAGCGCATTTATGGGTAGGACGAAAATCATTCGGAAAGGCTACACCCTGCGCACGAATGGCATTTAATTTGGTGCGGCGTTCGGCCAGAATGGAATGTTCGTCCGGGTTGGCTGTACTTGTTGCAGCTGCGTCTGTATCTGAGTCGCTCATCGTCATCTTTCTGTTAGGGGGAATATGCTGATTCCCCCTGAATTGAATACTGTGTTAAACGTGGTTTACCGGGCAGTAATGTGAAGGTTCAATGTTTCCGGGTTATACACCCTGTTTCAGGGATGCTCCGATAAAGCCATCCAGATCACCGTCAAGCACTGCTTTTGTATTACCCATTTCAAAGTTGGTACGTAAGTCCTTGATACGGGACTGATCCAGGACATATGAACGAATCTGATGTCCCCAGCCCACATCGGTTTTGGAGTCTTCCAGTTTTTGTTGTTCGCTCATGCGATTGCGCAACTCCAGTTCATACAACTTTGCCTTGAGCATGTCCCATGCTTCTGCCCGGTTACGATGCTGGCTGCGGTCATTCTGACATTGCACCACGATACCGGACGGGCCATGCGTTAAACGTACGGCAGAATCGGTTTTGTTAATATGCTGTCCGCCCGCACCGGAAGCGCGGTAGGTATCCACACGCACATCGGCAGGGTTAACGTCGATATCAATCGAGTCATCCACTTCGGGATAAACAAACAAGCTGCAAAAGGAGGTGTGACGACCATTGGCTGAGTCAAAAGGTGACTTGCGTACCAGACGATGTACGCCGGTTTCAGTACGTAAAAAACCATAGGCGTAATCGCCTTCGACCTTGAGTGTTGCGGTTTTAATTCCGGCAACCTCACCATCGGACTGCTCAAGAATCTCGACTTTAAAGCCCTTGCGTTCACAGTAACGTAAATACTGGCGCAAAATCATGGAGGCCCAATCCTGAGCCTCAGTGCCGCCGGCACCGGATTGAATATCAATAAAGCAATTATTTGGATCCATCGGGTTATTAAACATACGACGGAATTCCATGCCTTCTACCAGTAAACGCAATGCACCGGCATCGGCTTCAATGGCGATGAGTGTTTCGTCGTCCTGCTCTTCACGTGCCATGGCAAATAAATCAACTGCATCGCGTAAATCGCTGTCGATTTTAGTCAGCGTATGAACAATGGCTTCCAGTGATTTCTTTTCCCGGCCTAAATCCTGCGCTTTTTTCGGGTCATTCCATATCGCCGGATCTTCCATCTCGGCATTAACTTGTTCTAGTTTCTCTGACTTGACATCGAAGTCAAAGATACCTCCGAAGTTCTGCTTCGCGGGTGGTCAGGTCCGATAATAAGCCGGAAATACTATTTAAACGTTCTGCTTCCATCATGATAGGCTGATTCAATGTTTATTCGAACCTGTGATTATACCCGAGCTGCACAGTTGCTTATTAAATTGATTCGGTTGTTGTGTCCTGAGTGCCGGTTGAAAGAGAAATTTATGGTATTTCGGATAGTTATTATCTGCTTTATCTGTCTGCTTTATCTGAAAAAGAGAATTTTATATCACGTCTGATGTGCTGATAACTGGTTTTTTAAACAATGGCATATTCCATTTATTGTTAATATAATACTGTTTTTTGTGGTGTAGCGCTTTGGATAAATGCATCGCTTACCGTGCTTATCTTGGTAAGCCATGTCTTGGGTGTATAAATTCGGTTGCGTAAAATAACAAAGCTGCCACCGGAAAGCTGATACCGATCCAGCTGATCAGTTCCCATCCGCCATAGCTGAATGCTGCGCTGGCTATCGCTGATCCTGTTGCGCCGCCGGCAAAGAAAATAGCCATATACAGGCCGTTAAGACGGCTACGGGTTTCGGCACCAAGAGCAAAAATAGCGC
>CAIWPG010000004.1 GCA_903914535.1 uncultured Oxalobacteraceae bacterium | reverse complement strand
GTTCACGCAGACAGGCTTCGCGTAACACGGAGTCATCTTCACTGCGCACAAAGGTTTTAATTGCCAGACGTTTTTGCGGTGCAGTCGCAATAATAGAAAAATCGCGCAGGCCTTCCAGCGCCATCCCCAGCGTGCGGGGGATGGGGGTGGCTGTCAGGGTCAGTACATCGACTTCCGCACGCAATGCTTTAAGTGTTTCTTTCTGGCGTACCCCAAAGCGGTGTTCTTCATCAATAATAACCAGACCGAGGCGATTGAATTTAATATCATCTGATAATAATTTATGCGTTCCGATCACAATATCCAGTGTGCCGTCATTCATGCCTTTAATGGCGCTGGCGATTTCTTTGCTGCTCCTGAAGCGGGACAGTTCGGCAATTTTTACCGGCCAGTCAGCAAAACGGTCAGCAAATGTCTGTGCATGTTGTTCTGCTAAGAGTGTGGTCGGCGCCAGGATGGCGACTTGTTTTCCCCCCATTACCGCTACAAAAGCGGCACGCAGGGCGACTTCCGTTTTACCAAAACCCACATCGCCGCAAATCAGGCGATCCATGGGTTTGCCTGATGTCATGTCGCTGACGACGGCGTTGATAGCGGCAGCCTGATCGACGGTTTCTTCAAAGCCGAAGCTTTCAGAGAATACGTCGTAATCGTGCGCAGAGTATTCAAATGCGTGTCCCTGGCGCAGGGCGCGGCGTGCGTATAAGTTGAGCAGTTCGGCGGCGGTGTCACGACATTGCTGGGCTGCTTTGCGTTTGGCTTTTTCCCAATTGCCCGAGCCCAGTGCGTGTAACGGCGCATCTTCTTGTGAAGCACCGGAATAGCGCGAGATGACGTGTAGTTGTGCGACAGGAACATACAGTTTCGTTTCTTTTGCATATTCCAGATGCAAGAATTCGGTTTCTCCTTCGCCCATATCCATGGCAACCAGGCCTTTGTAGCGGCCTATGCCATGATGGACATGCACTATCGGGTCACCGATTTTCAGTTCGGATAAATCCCGCACCATGGATTCAACCTGCGTCGCACCTTCCTGTTTTTTGCGGCCTGTGCGGCGTGTCACGTTAGCGTATAGCTCGGTCTCGGTAATGAAGGTGATGCCGTTATCCAGGTTAAATCCGGCATAAAGCGGAGCGACTCCCAGCATTAGCACAGCATCGTTGGTCAGAAAATCAGTCAGACTCTCGCATAAGACCGGCTGCAGCTTGTATTCATTAAAGTAGTTTTGCAGTGTCTCGCGCCGGCCATTTGATTCGGCACATAACATTACCCGCTGCCGGGTTTGCAGTAAATAAGAACGCAGGTTGGTGAGGGGATCATCCAGTCTGCGGTTGACCGCAATATCAGGAAGTGCGCTGGAGATGCCGCTGGCATTTGTTGGTTTGATAATAAGTCGGCCAAATGGTTTAGCCAGCCTAAAAAAATCTTCATCACGTAAGAATAATTCTTCCGGTGCAAGAACCGGCCTGTCGCGATCTGCCTTTAAGAAGCTGTAACGTGACTGGGTATCGTTCCAGAAGCTGCGGATGGCATCGTCAATTTCGCCCACCATACACACGCAGGTGTCTGACGGCAGATAATCGAACAGGGTGGCGGTGGCATCAAAAAACAGTGGCAGATAATATTCAATCCCGGCAGAAGCGATACCATTGCCGATATCCTTATAAATGGTTGTCCGCGACGGGTCGCCATCAAATTGTTCACGCCAGCGATTCCGGAAGGCGCTACGGGCAGTGTCGTCCATCGGAAACTCGCGCCCCGGCAGCAAGCGTACTTCAGGTACAGGGTAAATGGTACGCTGGGTATCGGCATCAAAAGTTCGTATGGTTTCTATCGTATCACCCAGTAAATCCAGGCGGTACGGCAGGCTGGAACCCATAGGAAACAGGTCGATCAGCCCGCCTCGCACGGCATATTCGCCCGGTGACATTACCTGGTTTACGTGGCTATAGCCTGCAAGGGTGAGTTGTGACTTTAGTTTTGCTTCATTTAATACTTCCCCGCGCTTAAAGAAAAAAGTGTATGCGGCTAAAAACGAAGGGGGAGCCATGCGTAACAGGGCGGTAGATACCGGTACGATTAATACATCAGATTGCCCGTGTCCGACTTCATACAGCGTAGCCAGTCGTTCGGACACCAGATCCTGGTGTGGCGAAAAAGCATCGTAAGGCAGGGTTTCCCAGTCCGGCAACACATGGCACCGCAAGCCTGTTTCGTGACCAAACCAGCTGATTTCTGCCTGGAGACGGTGTGCATCTGTCGCTTGTGCTACAAAAACGGTCAGCAGCCGTTGCTGGTTTTTTAAGCTGGTCGCCGTCTGACTCAGCGCGTATGCATCGGCCGAGCCGTGTAGTGTGGGAAGATGGATGCGATAGCCTGGCTTAGGCGGCGAGAGCAGATCAAATGACATGGGCAAAGGTTATCTTGGTGGGGTGATGTTGAGATTGATGCATCCTGTTAAATATAGTGTCTGTGCTAATAACTTGATCTGATGCGCTTCATATTTTTGTCCGGAAGGGCTAATTTTGCGGATAAGTTCGGTGCTCACCGGATTTAATATTACAATGGTGCGCATATTATAAACCAAGAGCAGCATTCCGATTCCGATGTAGTGCCGGGATGAAATGTGGCTCGCATTAACCGTATTTTTTAGCCAAGTGACTTCTTTTTCAGCTTCTTTATCTGCTTATGTGCCTGCTTATTTTGCCCTGATCCCTGCTGCCGGAGTTGGTGCCAGGATGGGGGTATCCATCCCAAAACAATATCTTAATCTTGCCGGAAAAAGTATATTGCAGCATAGCGTAGATGCATTTTTACAGCATCCGCAACTCCGTCATGTGGTGGTGGTGGTCAGTCATGATGATGCTTATGTCGCTGAAGCATTACAGCCCGACCCGCGATTGACTGTGTTGTTCTGTGGCGGTGAAAGCCGGGTAGAGTCGGTACGTAACGGTTTAAATGCTATGCCTGCGCACGTGAGGGTGGAGGCGCGTGACTGGATTCTGGTACACGATGCGGCCAGACCCGGTTTGAGTCAATCGCTGATTACCCGTCTGATTGATGCGGTTGGCAGTGAGGATGTCGGTGGTTTACTTGCGCTGCCGGTTGTGGATACCGTTAAGTTTCAGGATGAAATAAAATTAAGCACTATACCGCGCACCGGATTGTGGCTGGCGCAAACGCCGCAAATGTTCCGTCACAATTTATTGGTTGATGCCTTGCGCACTGCGCAGCAGGCGACGGTCACTGATGAAGCCAGTGCTGTTGAGATGATGGGTCTGGTGCCGCGTCTGGTGGAAGGGCACTGGGCTAATGCTAAAATTACCGTGCCGGATGATCTGGCAATGGTAGAGACGTATCTCGCGCAGGTTGCGGATATTATCCGCCCGGCGCCTTTACCTGATGAAGAGATTTAAGTATGAAAACTGTAATTCCCCCGTTTCGGATTGGCCAGGGTTATGACTGCCATGCACTGGTAGAAAATAGAAAATTAATTATTGGCGGAGTGACTATTCCGCATAAAACCGGTTTGCTGGGACACTCGGACGCCGATGTGTTGTTGCATGCCATTACCGATGCCTTGTTTGGTGCTGCTGGTCTGGGTGATATCGGGCGGCATTTTCCGGACACTGATGCGGCATTTTTCGGCGCTAATTCACGCTTGCTGCTTAAAGAAGCCGTCAGACGCGTCGCTGCGGCAGGTTATGCAATCGGCAATCTTGATGCTACCATTATTGCTCAGGCTCCTAAAATGGCCGGCCATATTCCTGAGATGGTGCGGCATATTGCACTGGAACTCAATGTGGATGTTAATCAGGTTAATATCAAAGCAAAAACGAACGAGAAGCTAGGTTATTTAGGGCGTGAAGAAGGTATTGCTGCCGAAGCCGTGGTGCTGATATATCGCATATAAAGATGATTAGGTGTAACATAAAATGGTAAATATAACTTCTATTAAAGGTAAGCCAAATGAGTAGTAATGAACTTAAAGAGTCCCTTAAAAAACTACATGCAGGCTTAAATAGTACTGACCAGGTTGATGCAGAACTGGCCGAATTATTGCAGGTGTTAGGGCAGGATATTCAACATTTATTGACTAAAGAGCAGCATGATGAGGATGTGTTAAGTGGTTTGGGTGAGCGTACTCAGGCCCTGTCAGCCCGTTTCGCTGCGCAAAATCCCCATTTGGAGTCGGCACTGCGTGAACTGGGTGCAATTCTGGAAAGAATGGGTATTTAATTTTTTGTATTGAGCTCTTTTGTTCATACAGCGTGCTCCGGTCAATTTTGCTTTATCTGCCTGATTGAAGGAGCGCCGCAGTGCTCTTTTTCCCCGCCTTTCCCGCTTTTCCTCCCCGTTTCGCCTGCTGATTTTCCGTCATCATAGTGTGATTTTTTGTTTTGTTAGTGCGTAAAGCAGTGATGCGGG
>CAIWPG010000003.1 GCA_903914535.1 uncultured Oxalobacteraceae bacterium | reverse complement strand
TCATCCATGCCGACAACAGGGGTTGAGTCTGGTACATTTTGTGCTGGCAACGCTGGCAATGGTGTGCTCCAATCGCCAGATACTCCCGTATAATCAGGTGCAACCGTCCCAGCATCCGCATAATGCGCTATGCCACCCTTAGCTAAATTAAGTTGTTGCGAACTTGCAATAGACTGGTTGCCATTGCCATCATAAACAATGTAATTATTTTGCCCGTAAGCATCTGCCGGAGAGTTGGCAGGAGCGGGTGCATAATATTGGCCTGCATATTGCCCAGATGTAATAGGCGTGGCATTAGAGGGTATATAAGAAGGATTGGGAATGGTTCCGGCAATATAACGCTGACTTTGCGGCGCACTACTAGTTTGCGTGCTGGTGTTATTTAAGGCAGGCGTAGCAATATTGATAGAATTGCCATACACAGGCGCTTGTGTAGACGTGCCGCCAGTAGCGCTATAGCCTTGGTATGCGGCAGGGTTGGTAATGCTCACAGGCGCAAGAGTTTGCTGGTTCCTGTCAATCTGCGGAAGCGGGTTAAAATAGTTCTGCGCAGTGGTATCTTGTCCATTCAACTTGCTGACATCAAGTTGCGGCGTGGCAATGGATGCAACGCCAGTGGAAGCTGGTGCAGCACTGCCGCCGCCGTCAAAATGCTGGTACAACGGATGATACGCAGAAGCAGTAGGACGGCTTGAGCCACCGTTTGCAAAGGAAGCGATGCCACCTTTATTAAATACGCCAGCCAGCCCTAACAATGAAAGCCAGCCGGGTGAAGTTTCCGCTGGGACAGCCGTTGCCATTAATGCCGCATTTCCTAGGGCTGGCAATGCAACGTCACTAGCACCAGAAGCGGCAGCGGCAGTTGCTGCACCCAAGCCATCCCCTGCACCAGCAGTAATTGCGGGAGTAGTGCTTGCAGCAACGCCAGTGGCAGAACCGGGGCCAGAAGCAACCATAGGCGTTAAATTGGAAGATTCTACACCAACAGTAGGAGCAGCCATATGTGTAGCCTGTGCTGGGTTTATGGCATCGCTAATATAATTACCCGCAGAATCCAATTGCTTGCCTACCCATTTGCCAGCATCGCTGTTCGCCATGCTATTAATGCCATTAAAGGTAGATGCGGCTTGAGCGCCTTGCGCCAGCGGGCTGGGCGGGGGCGTAACACGCGGTGCCTGCGGTGCATTCAAGTGCGCTATATTGCTGCCAATCTGGGTGTATTGGCTTTGCGGGATATAGCCCATGGATACATCGGGAATACCGCCGCCAGTATCAAAGTGCGGATATGCCGCTGAAGCAGTCGGCCTGCGGGTTGCACCACCGTTTGCAAATGCGGCAACGCCGCCACGCGCTGAATTCTGCTGCGTAGTAGTAGTACCGCCCGCCAAGCCGCCCGCAAGCCCTGTGGCCTGCTCAAGCGTGCCAAGCTGCTGATACGGGTATTGTAGAGCCTGCTGGTACTGCTGATAGGGTATATTAAGCTGCGATTGCGCAAGCTGCTGCTGCTGGTTGCCCGCCTGCAACTGAGCATTAGCCCCGGTAAGCGCATTATTTTCAGCCGTGGTGCCATAATTATTCATGGCCTGCCCGGCATTAGCCTGATTTTGGGCTACTTGGTTATATTCACCCAGCGCCTGGCTGTAGCCAGAATTATACAATCCTGAAATCGTCTGGTTATTCGCCAAGTCCTGCTGGCCTGCCAGCGCCGCTGCTGCCACGCCCGCCCTGTCGCCGCCAAAGGGAGATGCACCGGACTGGATAGCGGTGCCCTCCAGTTGCTGTTGCTGGACGGCATCGTTCTGGTTTAACTGCGCCTGCGTGGCATTTACTACCTGCTGCGTATAAGGCGACTGGTATTGCGCTATATTAGCCGCTGTCGGGCCTTGCGCCGATTGCGCAGTATATTGCGCCGCTGCGTTAGTAAACGGCGCGGAAATGCCCTGCGCATTGTTTATCGTGTTAAACGCAGAATTCTGCGCACCCGTAAACCCAGCCACCAGCGGAGCGGTGTACTGCTGCAACGGCTGTTGCGATAAAGTTTGAGCCTGACTGTAAACAGACTGCAAATTATTCTGCAACCATTGCGGTAACTGCGTGGTTGATGTGCTTGTTGAGCCGCCTTTTCCCGTAAAAACCCCCTACAGCTTACGCTGTTGAAACATGTTATCAAATTCCTTGCCGCTGATGAAATAAGCGCCTACCTGCTTCATTTTGCGCTGGTAAAGGCGCATTTTCGGCTCTAGCTGCTTTTGGGTCACAATACCCATCACCAGCGGCGTATTCATCATTTCCGCCACTTTCTTTGCGAAATCAATAAGCTTCTGCGCGTTGGTGGATTTGCGGTATTCCGGCAACACGAAATTCCAGAGTTCATCGAGGAACCATTCGTCCGTGTACCACATGCGACTAAAGCGCAAGCCCACGCAGGCTTCAATTTCTTTTTGATTTTCGATAATACCGATAATGCCGCCAAGGCCCTGTGTCTGTGGCAGGCAGCTTGCAATGGCTTCGCGTGAGCGAGACTCGCTCAACGGGAATATTGCATTCTCGTTATTCAGGTTCAGCAGGAAATTATAAACCCTGTCTGCATCCGAAGATTTAGCTATATTTACGCCTTCAACTATTGTCATAAAATCACTTTTTAGGAGATGGTAATTTTTTTAACTTTTTAATTGTATGCGCACGTACATTCGCCACCAGATTATCAAGTATGCGGTGTCCGGCTTTCATGTCGCCTTTGCCCAAGCGCATGATAATATCGGGATGCACGACATATTCGCCGCCCGCGACGATAATGGGAACTTTGCCCTTGCCAGTGGATTTTTGCGGCTCTGGGGACTGGCCCAGCATTTCATCAAGAATGCGGGCACCCGCAAGCGAGTTGCCCTGCCCAAGTCCGGAAACAACATCGGCGGGAATAACGTAGGAATCGTTATGGACGGCAACGGGCAAGCGGTCGGTGCGGCCCGCCGTGGAAGAATTCAGAAAACCGGACGAATGCTTGCTATGGTCTGCAAAGCCATCATCCAGAGCGATGGAGCCGCCACTAGCCCTTTTTGGCAGGCTTTTTGGGTGCCTTTTTGTTTCGCTGTAACTTATCGCTATTGCCTGCTTTTCTGGGTATCCTGCGTGCCTTAGTTCCTTTATGTTTGAACTTTGGACGGCTGGGCTTTTCCCGCTCTTTAACGGCATCTTCGTGTTCCTGTTCTATCAATGTTTCGATAGAAGCCCCCCCGTTCTGCTTCGCCTCCCAATCCTCGCCAAACAGTCCCCTAACCCGTTTGCAGACAATAATATCACGAAATTTAAACGAATGCGACAATTTGCTTAACGGTTCCGTTGCAATTTCAACAATTACAGTATCATCGTTAATCCTTTTGACGACAATCGCCCTCAGTATTTCTCCCGGCAGAGTTACCGTTAAATAATTGCCTTCCTGCGGTATAAATTTACCCATAATATTCCCCGTGTTAGTATAACGTATGTTTTGTCCCCGAAGGGTCTGAATAAGTTAATTTATTAGTAGTCGTGCTATAGTAAAGACTATTGTTGCTGGCCGCTGCGTCCGTCTGGCTAAACGGCGTATAGGCACCATTGGGCAACAGCGTATTCAGCGTTTTGTTATTCTGCCCTATCTGCTGCGCAATGCTTTGCAACGCATTAATGAGGCCGCTTAAATCTGCATTTTGATTAGGAATCATACTTTACCTGCCGGTGAGCCACGGTAGCGAATACTGCCAATACGCCAGAATGTGTCTATTGTATCAGATTCTATTTTAATTGCCATCTGCCTTGCGCGAGTCCTGAAAGATATGTATTGCGTTTGCGGCGTAATGGTAAACGGCCCTACAATATCGCTGGTAGCATCGCCCGGATAATATTTAGTGTAAATGGTAATCGTTACCCTTGGCTGCGTGGCGGAATTAATGGTTTTCCATACAAAGTCAGGAATCAGCCAATCCATGAAAATAAACTGCTCGCCGCTGGCAATATCAATATAACCGCTTTGGATAAATACATCAGGCATAGCTTCTACATTGGCATCATAACCTATTTCATGTTGAAATATTGGATTAAGAACATACCCGTTTTCATTTGCTGCCGCCAGTTCTTGTCCAGCAGCAATGGGATTTCCAAGAATACTCTGGTCAATCCATGCCGTGCGCACTAACCTGCCGTAATCCCATAAGCCTTCCGCAACATTCAGCTTGGCATAGGAATCAACTTCCCCCGGCGTAGGATTGTCGCTGTCAGTAGATGGGAAAAACCATGTCATTTCGTTAAACAGCGAATTAGGCGCTGCAAAGATTTTATCTTTATTTGTTACGTCAAGGCGTGTAAATACCCAATCCCATATCGTGCATATGACAGGCGATACGCTACCGCCTGCATTGTACTGAAAATATCCTTTAAGCGACATCCAGTAAGCGGCATTATTATAAAAAGCTGCGCCTTTAGGCGAAATAAGTCCGCAATTATGGCCTACCGTGTTAAATCCATATACGAATGGATAGCCCTGATACACCATCGCCCATAAATCTTGGTCTGTCCAGATATAGGAATTAAGCGCACCTGACAATCCGCCAATAATTCGTGAACCTGATGACAATCGGTAACTGCCTGCTTGATTTGTAACGGTAGCCGTCCAGCTTGTAATCACGCCAGTATCGCACCAGCGCACCAGCAACGGGTCTTGCGTACCACCCGTTTCAGCGCCCAAGATAACCACCTGCTCTTGTGGCACAGCCACAAACATGCCAGCGCCATAAAGCGGAGCGTTTGTCACCGCTGTTGCAACATTACCAGTAGCAATAGGAGGCACCCATTGGTACAACATCCCATTCGTAGGCAATGCAACAAGGTTTTGCCCAAAATTGTCTAAAAACCAATTACGAAGCGGCACAACATAAGAACCGGAACCGGAGCCATAGCCGCCAGTGCCATAGCCGCCAGTGCCATAGCCAAGGGAAGTCATGTCAGATACGTTGCCCGCTGAAAGCTGGTACTGCAATTCAACTAAATTGCCATTTTCATGTCCCGTGGTACTTGATGTGGCGGCAGAACTTGCATTAATGGTAAAGTTGTTAGCATCAATTACCGAAACAACAACATAATTACCATATAAGGTTATGCCGCCAACAGTAGTAGAAAAGTACACGTTATATACAGAGCCAACCGCAAATGAATGACTATTTAATGTAACTTTGACTGATTGGCTGGTATTTGTAGTGGTAAAAAGACTGGTAACACCCGTAACAATTCCCGAAGTCATGTTATTAAGCGGTATGGCAAGATAATAATTATTGGCATCTATCAAAGAATCAACATAATAAGTTCCTTGTCCAATTCGAGTGCTGCCGCCAGCCGTTACGAGTGCTACATAAGAAGGAATGTAAATCCCATCACCTGCCACTGCACCATTGGCAACATCAGTTACATTTATTGTACTATTGCTGGAAAGCGTAGTGAAGGGAGCGGTTAAATTCGATGTTTTCCTTATAGGAGTTATATCGACGGCATAGCCGATACTGTCAGTATAAACCTGCAATGCAACATTTGACCCTACGGCAAGGTAATCAATATTGTCTAAATCCTGAAAAGCATGAAGTCCTCGTATTACCGCGCCTTCAATACCATTGGCAAAAACAACATTATTCTCATTGTAGTCTGTGCCAAAATTGCCGCCAATATAAACCCAACCACGCATCTTTTCCGCAAGGCCGTTGCGAAAGCGAATAAGGTTGGAGTAACTCCAGCCGCCTTCATTCAAAGTAGGGGTTTGCTGCGTATCTATGCCGGGGCGTATCAATACCTTTTGAAAGGACATCGTTACCTCGGCGCATCTGCTTCAGGCGCAGCACTGAATGCTTGCCATTCCGGCCCCTGCGCTTTTTTACGCATTTCCTCCGTATTCGCACTTGCCTTTAATAACTGATATTGGCTTTCCCATGACACTGCCATCATTGGGTCACTTGATTGTTGACCAAAATCTCGTTGATAACCGCTTGCGAACACCATAGACGCCGCAAGGAACAAATCAGGCAGGTATGTTGTCAGGAACGTCGCCGTATTGGTTGCGGAAAGCGGCGTAGGACGCACGGTGCATACAAACTCGCATACATATTGCTGGTCGGGCGGCGGTGCCACTAGAAGCGTGTAATTGCTGGCAGTAGAACCAAACGAAGCATTATTATTCTGTATGGCATAATCCGTGGGAATGCTTTGCCCGACAGTATTGGTAGATGACGCAACAGGCCATGCAAAATTAATGCGCTCCACGCTGGTGCGGCGCAAAGGATTGCGCGTGCCGTTATCCGGTGCAGTCAAAGCAGGCGTAATGACATTGACGCTTTGCACCACGATAGCGCCCGCAGGAACCGCTAAATTGCGGTTGGTCGTACTCATGGTGGACGTGAGCGATGTTAGCGTAGTCAGCAGGTCAAGTTCACGAAAAATCCGCTGTTCCGCGTAATCAATGATATTAGGCAACATGGCATTCAGGTTCGCTGCGCCATTCGTATCAGTGGCTACCAGCAAGGATTGAAGCGATGCGACATAGGTGGAATAGTTATACGACATTAATCAATCAACTGTGCTAGGGTTTGTTCGTAATTAGGCGCAGGAGCCGGGCCTTCCTGCGTAGTCATATAGCCCGGACGGGCATCAATAATCGCAACAGGGTCGGGCGGTATGATGATGGGGCGGAAATGCTCAAAGGGACAATCCATACATTTAGGGCATACTAACAAGCGTATGTTTTGCAAATTATTTCCTCGAAAATCGTACTGCCAATTTAAATCGTTGAACATCCATTTTTGCCCACACCTGTCGCATGTGCCGGGGGGAAGCGGTGCATCTGGGTCGGTAAAAGCTTTACCCTGTAATCCGGCTATCGACATATTTAAACTTTCTTCCGTTTACCGTTTTTCTAAACCGCTTTCCTAAACAAAGCTCAATAATAGCACTTTTACATGAATCATAAGCCCGCGCAGCCGCAGATGCACTTTCATATATTATACCATCATCAAGACAAATAACACTTCTACTAAATGATTTTGGGCCTAAATGACTATATTTTTGCCATTTTTCTTTGTTTTCTTCTTGTAAGCCAATTAAATGCAATTTTTTGTTTTTTATTAGTTTCTTTTTTCTTCCTGTAGCTTTTTCTTTTTTCTTTTGTAATTGTTCAGCTACCCAGTCTTGGTTTCTATTTTTCCATTTTCGCGCATTAATAAATTTTTCATCAATAGATTTTATTAAATTTAACCTTTCTTCTAAAGAAAAATTTTCTTTGTAAAAAATAAAATGCCGATTATGTGCTATATTTTGTTTTCCAGCACAAGCAGTCCAAATATTAACAATATCCCCATTGTAGTATTCTGCTGCCTTACGAACACTATCAAATACAAACCCATCTTCAAGACACATAACTGCTCTTTTATTGTAAGCTATTTGTCCAATTGGGCATTCTCCTCAGATCG
>CAIWPG010000002.1 GCA_903914535.1 uncultured Oxalobacteraceae bacterium | reverse complement strand
TTCCTTCACATTTACCGGCAGTAATAACAGTACCACATATTCCGGCTGGGGCAGACTATCTCACGACACCCTCAAAATCATTACTACCGTACAAATAGATACCATTAATTTCAGTTGCGTTTATACCGGCGGTATATGATCTGAATGCTAAACCGACTTTACTCCTCCAAAAAATCAAAAGAACCGGATGCAACTACGATGGAACTGGTGGCCTGAATGTAATCCATCTTTTCCCCCTGGAAATAGAGAGTAATTAGGGTGAATTTTGGATTTCGTAAAAAATGTATTGTCCGCAGTAACTAATTTCAAGGCGTACCCGCCTGCTGTCACAGCTCTGCTTATACAGGTCGCCTCGCTGGTGATGGTTGCTTCTTCTTTGTTTTTTTTATGGCAGATTCAGGGCTTGAAGCTGACGCTGATTCAAGCGGTTTTTTTGCAGTCTCTGCTTGCTTTGCTGTTGACGCGCTGGCGTAAGCTGGCGTGGTGGTGGTGTGTTATCCAGCCTGCGTTTCCTCTCTCTTTATTCTTTCTTTTGTCTGCACCGGTCTCTTCTTGGTGGTATTTGCTGATATTTTTTTTTCTGCTATCGCTATATTGGTCGACCTTTCAGACGCAAGTCCCTTATTTCCCTTCCACACGTTCTGTCTGGATTGCTATAGATGACGTATTGCCGGCGAATAAGTCGCTGTCATTTATTGATATCGGCAGCGGCTTGGGCGGACTGGTTTTTTATTTAGCAAAAAAACATCCGGAAAGCCGGTTTAGCGGCGTTGAAATAGCACCGTTACCTTGGTTGTTTAGTGTCGTTAAGGCATGGTGTAATCCTGTTTCCGCACGATTTGTCCGTGCTGACTACCATGATCTGGATTTTTCTCAATTTGACGTGGTTTTTGCTTACTTATCACCAGTAGCCATGCTGCCGTTATGGACTAAAGTGCGCAGGGAAATGAAAAAAGGATCGCTTTTTATTAGTTATGAATTTCCAATCCCTCAAGTTGATGCCGATTTATGTATTTATCCTGAAAAGACCGTGATAAACAATGCCACTCTTTTTGTCTGGCGGATATAATGTAGCCGCGGGATATTTTTTTTGGGCAACACTGTTTTATGGGGTGGATGTCATAGTATTGTTAAAGTACCTACTTCAGGAGGCTGGGCTGTGTTAGTCATTGCTGGTTATGTTGTTGTTTTGGCCTCCGTTTTCGGTGGATTTGCCATGGCCGGCGGCCATTTGGCCGTATTGTTTCAGCCGTTGGAATTATTAATGATTGGTGGTGCTGCAGTAGGTGCTTCGCTGGTCGGAAATAATGGAAAAACACTGAAAGCCACACTTAAAGCGTTACCAGGTGTGTTAAAGGGCTCCAAGTACACCAAAGCCATGTACATGGAACTGATGACCATGTTATTTGATGTTCTGAGTAAAGTCCGTAAAGAGGGGTTGATGTCAATTGAGGGTGATATTGAAAAACCGGAAGACAGTCCTTTATTTAGTAAATATGGTTTGGTGGTGAAAGATCACCACATGATGGAATTCATTTGTGATTATCTGCGCTTAATGGTGTCAGGAAATATGGATGCATTTCAGATCGAAAATTTGATGGACAACGAGATTGAAACACATCACGTTGAAGCACATGGTCCGGCACATTTTATTGCCAAGCTGGGAGATGGTTTGCCCGCGTTCGGTATTGTGGCTGCGGTGATGGGGGTGGTGCATACCATGGAATCGGTCGGTATTCCGCCCGCTGAATTGGGGATTTTGATTGCACATGCTTTGGTGGGTACTTTTTTAGGTATTTTGCTGGCATATGGTTTTGTGGGTCCCTTGTCCGGATTAATGGAGCAACAACTGGATGAATCCTCTAAAACTTTTCAATGTATTAAAGTCACCCTGCTGGCAAGCCTGAATGGATTTGCCCCTGCACTGGCAATTGAGTTTGGTCGCAAGGTGTTGTACTCAACAGAGCGTCCTACCTTTTCTGAGTTGGAAGAACATATTAAACAATCCAAATCGAAATAAATTTGGCTGTATGGAGATAATGTGGCGAATGAAGAAGCCAGACCAATAATCGTTAAACGCATTAAAAAAGTCGCAGGCGGGCATCATGGCGGTGCCTGGAAGATTGCGTATGCCGATTTTGTGACCGCGATGATGGCCTTTTTTTTACTGATGTGGTTGTTGGGGTCAACGGCTAAGGGTAATTTGCAGGGTATTGCAGAATATTTTCAAACTCCACTGAAGGTGGCGATGGCGGGCGGGGACGGTAGTGGTGACAGCTCCAGCCTGATTAAAGCAGGCGGTACTGATTTAACCGCAGCGGAAGGTCAGCAGAAAAAAAGTGATGCAGAAAAAAATAGTAAAAATTATGATTTAAAAGCAGCAGAGGCTGAATTAGCTCTGGGAGACGTAGCACGCTTAAAAGCACTTAAAGCGAAAATTGAAGCGGCGATTGAGTCAAATCCGACCCTGAAACAATACAAAAAACAGTTGCTGCTTGATATGACTACCGATGGTTTGCGTATCCAAATGGTGGATGAGCAGAATCGTCCTATGTTTGCGTCAGCAAAAGCGGATTTGCAGCCCTATACAAGAGAAATTTTGCAGCAAATTGGTCAGGCGCTTAATGGCGTTCCTAACCGGATCAGCTTATCAGGGCATACGGATGCACAGCTCTATTCGAGCGGAGACAGAGGGTATAGTAACTGGGAGCTGTCTGCTGACCGGGCCAATGCATCGCGCCGGGAGTTAATTGCCGGAGGAATGGATGAAAGTAAAGTACTTCGGGTTGTTGGTTTATCTTCAGCGGTGTTATTTGATAAAAAAGACCCGCTGAATCCGATTAACCGCCGTATCAGTATTATTGTGATGAATAAAAAAGCCGAGGAAACAGCATCGCAGGATGGTGGTTTAATTGATGTGGTAAACACGGGGGAGGTTACCGCAGAAACTCAGTCAGGAGCATCAAAGTAGGGGATATACGGTGAATTTGATTATGCTGTTGCGGTATATGGCGGGTTAATAGTCGTGCCGGGGACTTAGTTTTTTATGTTAATGGGCGTCGGTGTGACTTACCTTGTTAGGGGGGGCAACAGGAAATACCATGACAAGAAAAAAAATGTTGAATTCACAAGTAAAACGTTTGCTATCGGGCGTATCTGGTCATGGGCAGCAGCACTTGCTCGAAGTCGAAGCCGATCTGCTGCAAACGACATTTTTACTTGGTGAAGCCATTGAAAAATTAGGGACAAGTTTTTTTGCTTTGCATGCAGCAGTGAGTGCACAGCAATTAGAGGTTGATTTACTGCTTAAAAATAATGAAATAAAACAGGTCGATTCCGGGGCAAGCGTGCGCCTGAATGCGCTGCAAAAAGAAATTACGCAGCATATTAATTCAGCGGTAACCGGTTTACAGTTCCAGGATTTGACTGGTCAGTTATTAGCCAGAACCGTGCGACGTATTGTCGGATTACGGGAGGTGCTAAACACGTTGGGCGTTGGTGTAGATGATATGCCGCCCGATAGTGCCGGTGAAGATATTATTGCCCTGTTAAACGGGATTAATAAAAACCTGGACGATCAAAGTAGCGAGTTAAAGAAATTATTGCGCAAAGCAGTACATCAACACGATATGGATTGTGGTGATATAGAATTATTTTAATGGTAGTCTGACAAAAAAAGACTGGCTTTTCTGCCATTTTTTGGTGGTTCAATTTTTGTTCAGTTTTACTATGGCTTGGGTATCGTGCCCTAAAACGTGAATTTCGGAGTAATGATGGCCAAAACAATACTAGCAGTGGATGACTCTGGTTCTCTTCGACAAATGGTGGCATTTAGTTTAAAAGCTGCGGGTTATCAGGTTATTGAAGCCGTTGATGGTCAGGACGGGTTGGATAAGGCACGTATGCAGGTGGTGGACTTGGTTCTGACGGATCAGAATATGCCACGTATGGATGGTTTAACACTAATTAAGGCATTACGCGGTTTGCCGAGTTATCAGCGGGTTCCTATTTTGATGTTGACTACAGAATCTGGTGATGAAATGAAAATGAAAGGGAGAGCTGCCGGTGCAAATGGCTGGCTGGTTAAACCTTTTGATCCACAAAAACTGATAGACGTCGTGAAAAAAGTGATTGGCTGATTAAGTTGGTGGTAAACGCATGCTAATCGAATGGCTACATCAGGGAGTT
>CAIWPG010000001.1 GCA_903914535.1 uncultured Oxalobacteraceae bacterium | reverse complement strand
TTAAAATTTCATCGTATTTTTGGATTGCTGCATTATAAACACGCTGTACACTCTCCAGCTGACGCTGGTAAGAACTGACTACATCACGATCTTTTTTGTTTTCTAACGTTTTATTTTTATAGTCGTTCATGCTCTGCGATAGCTCTTTTTCCTGCATCGCTAAGCGCTGTACCTTCATTTGCAATGCATCTACCGTCGTTTTTGATTCACGTGCCAGACGTTTTTCAAGGGCAGCTCGTTGCTGTTCCAATGCAATATATTTAGGATGTTTAATGCCCAGGCTGGCTTTAGCATTCGAGATTGCCGATTCCACGTCAACCAGACTGGTACGAATATTATCAAGATTACCTGAATCAATAATATCGGGAATATCAGACGATATATTTCCACTGCGTATCAGGTTTTCCAATGCACGCTGCTTTTCTTGCGACTCCATTTTTTCCAGCTGAACCTGTATCAGCTTACTGCCCAATGTACTCATTTGCCGGCTATCAATATCCAGATGTTCATCCAGATCGACAATATTATGGGTTTGCTGATATTGCGTTATTTTGGTTTGCAATTCATCGATTTGCTTACTCATATTTTGCAATTGTGCATTATAGAGATCGCGACGCTCATTGGCCGGTGCATTCATCATATCGACCGTTAACCCGATATAAGCACGCACCAGCGCATTAACGACATTTTTTGACTGCACCGGATTATCGGAAGAATACGCAACCTCCACTACCCGGCTGCTTTTATGAGTTGAGACAACAATATTTTTAACCAGCAGTTCTGCCAGCGCACGCCGTCCGCGGGCATCCCCCAGCTTAGCGACTAATTTTTTACCTTCGACGGTATCTTGCAGCTTTAATTTTTCAATGACCAATTCAGCCACCTGGATACTTTTGATAAAGTCGAACTGTGTTTCCAGATAACTTTCGTCCTGCATCGCATTGAACTGCCGGCCATTAATCGGATCATTAATACGGTAATCAATATAAAGATCAGCCGAAGCGATGTACGACTTAGGAAGCAGCAAAAAACTCGCCAGCGACAACAATACCGACAAAAATAATGCCGTTAAAATTAAGCGGCGACGGGCACGAAACATCGCGCCAATCTGCGCAAAAGATAAGGTCAAATCGCGTGAAGCAGAATCCATTAAAATAATCTTTCTTTAACAAATACAACATCACCGGGAAGTACGGCATCGGCCAATCCTGCCGGCACTTCCACGATTTCATTCTGCGCATTTTTACGATGTATCATAATGCGGCTCAGTGACCCCCTGTCACTTACCCCGCCGCCAATGGACAGCACCCGCATTACGGTTAACTCTTCCTCCATCACGTACATGCCGGGTTTACGTACTTCGCCATTAACGAAAAATACTTTACGTTTTCCCACATAAATCACATCACCAGGCAACATGCTCTGATTAAGCAAAGCTCGTGTTTCTGTTGTTAATTTATTTAAATTCAGGGGTAGCTTAGCGGACTGCTGACCGGCCGCACTTCCCTCGCGATGCACTATCACTGCCACATCATCAGCATTCACCGTTAAACCACCCGCCAGACTCAATGCATCCAGAAGCGAAACCTGCCCCTGCAAAGGAATACGCCCCGGTTTTTGTACTTCGCCCAATACATAAATACCACGGCTGCGTTGCTGAACAATTTGCACCGCCACTTTGGGCTCATGCAGATACTTCCCTTCCGACAAACGACTGGCAAACAATTTTTCTACTTCGGCCGGCGTTTTACCTTCAACTATGACCGTACCAATCAAAGGCAAGGTAATAGTGCCTTTATCACTGACCGTCACTTCTGCCGATAAATCTGGTTGCCCGAAAACACTGACCTGAATTTGATCTGACCCGCCTAACACTTCACGATTCAGGTAAGCCGGTTCTTTAAGTAACTCCGCCGGAACAGCTTCCTGCAACGGAGATGCAAAGGGATCTTGCGCAAGCCAGGTCGTCACTGGTGCCACGACTATCACCGGTTCCTGAAAACCACTGATACTCTCTGCCGGTTTACCGGACTCCTGCGCTTGTACAAAACCAACAACAACCAATGCCAACAGCAAACTACGCAATAATCGCTTCACCAATAACATGCCATACTGTTGCCCAGAATCCATACTATAGCCTTTTGAAAAAATACAGTGGTATTATGCAGCAGCTAAGAACTACACTGTCAATTATGTGATTTTTTATTTGACAATACGTGCAAACCCAAAAACAAAAGTTATCATAAAGTAAAAAATGAAGGTTTCTCATTAAAACAGTGATAATTAATCAGGATAAGTTACCTTCAATACCGTCAACTCCTCTAGTCCTGCCGGTGTCTGCAAAAGAACCGTATCGCCTTCATGCGCCTTGTTTAAAGCACGCGCCACAGGACAAACCCAACTGATTTTTCCGCGTAAGGGGTCAAATTCATCAACCCCGACAATCGTCACCTGATGCGCTGCTCCGGCCTGAGTTTCATAACACACCGTCGCACCAAAAAAGACCTGATCCAATCCGTGATGGACACGCGGATCGACCACCTCGGCCAAATCAAGCCGCTTGGTTAAAAACCGCAAGCGACGGTCAATCTCGCGCAAACGGCGCTTTCCGTAAATATAATCCCCGTTTTCCGAGCGATCACCGTTGGATGCGGCCCAGGAAACGATTTTCACCACTTCAGGACGATCCACATCAATCAGGCGTAACAACTCTTCTTTCATTGACTGGTAGCCCTGTACCGTAATGTAGTTTTTGGCACCGGCCGGAATTTGTAATGATGGCGGGGCTTCGTCATCGTCATTCTGTTCCTCTGCTGTTGTCGTCATCTCCGGTCCTTATTTTTTCAATTTTTATAGTTGGAATAATTATAATGATTGCGATTACGACCCTTGTTGTAAACTTAATTTCAGGCTAAATAAAAAATATTTTCAATATCCTGTCATCACCAGGCATACCAGCACCCCGAAACAGCCTTTACACTTCCTGTTTTATCCACGGATGAACGTACTTTTCAAAGGCGATCCGGCCGTGCAGATTCTACCCGATAGCACACTGTCCCGCCATGACGGAGCTGCATTTTTTTGGCATTAATACTATATTAGCAATAGCCCGCCAACATGATAAATTAACATACCAGTCGCCCGTCAATTTGCCAAATACACACAAATAGTTCACTATTCATCCTTTCATTAAAACCGGATTCGGAGTACTCCTCCCTCTGTTTTATTTTTGATATAAACCCATATAAAAGGATAGGATGTCGCGCGAACAGACCACCATTCACGTTGCCATTGCCGATGATCATGCCATCGTACGGGAAGGCTTAAAGCGCATTCTTTCAGACACCAGAGATATCCGGGTCAAGGGAGAAGCCGCTAATGGACACGACGCGATTAAATTATGCCGCGATGAGACATTTGACATTTTATTACTGGATATTTCTATGCCAGACAAAAATGGAATTGAAGTATTAAAACAGATCAAAAAAGAACGGCCGGAACTGGCCATATTGATGTTTTCCGGGCATCCTGAAGAACATTACGCCATCCGCTCTCTCAAAGCAGGCGCATCGGGCTATGTCAATAAACAAACTACGCCTAAAGACCTGATCTTTGCCATACGCCAGGTCGCAGCCGGGCTCAAATACATCAGCCCGTCACTGGTACAGGAACTGGCTAACCATATTGATGCCGATCACCTGATTCCGCTACACAAAACACTGTCTGACCGCGAATATCAGACCCTCACCATGATCGCGTCCGGCAAAGCCGTCAGTGTTATAGCTAAAGAGTTATCGCTTTCCGTCAAAACCATCAGCGAATACCGCTCGCGACTCATTTTCAAAATGAAATTAAAAAACAATGCAGAATTAACGCATTATGCGATTAAAAATCACCTGATCGAGTAATTTTTTCAATCCAGTTTTTCACGCAGGCGTGGTGGCGGCACACGCCGCACCAGCCAAATAGCAAACAGCGCCACAACAACAGCCACCCCCACTCCCGTATGTATGGCACTAATCAAGGCATCACGCGCCGCCGCCAGCAATGCCGGTCCGTGCAAATTTCCTGCATCCGTCAAATGACTTAACACCGTGGTTTGCATCACATGACTCACCAAAATCTGCGGGTCGGCAAAACTGGGCAACCATGCCCCGGACTGATCTGCATTCAGCGCCTGCCTGACCCCGCTGGCATACATATGATTAATTAATGTACCGGTAATCGCCGTCCCCAGCATACTGCCTATCATGCGCAACGACTGCATCAGCGCAGTAGCAATACCAAGATGCTCGCGCCCGGCTTCTTCCTGAATAAAAATAGTCAGATTCGGCAAAATATAGCCAAGTCCAAGACCACCGGCCAGCATAAAACAGGCAATGACTCCATGCGACGTCGCCCGGCCGGAAATCACCACACCCACACACGCGACCGCCAGCAGACCATAACCTATCGTCAGCATGGTAGTCGGATTTTTAATGCGGGTAATAATACGACCATTGGAAATACTGCCGATCATGATGCATGCCACCAATGGCGTAATCAATAAACCCGCTTCCTGCGGCGACAAACCAAAGCCGCCCTGATATAACAATGGCGCATAAAGCATTAATGAAAACATCACAAAACCACTTAACAGCGACAATAAAAAAAGTGCCCACAAGCGGGGATGGTATAACAAATTAAATGGCAGTATCGGTTGCGCCGTATGATGCTCCCACTTCCACAAAGCATAAAAAGCCGCCAGACTAAACACGAACAACAAGAGCATTCCAAACGACATCCCATGTTTCGGCAACATTTCAACGAAGAGCTGCAAACAGCCGAGGGAAGCCGCAATTAACAGCGAACCTTGCCAGTCGATCCGGATTTTGGCGTCATGATCGGTATGCCGCAAGTGCGGCAAAAAATTCCAGACAAAAAACAGCGATAAAATACCAATAGGCAGATTTACAAAAAATACCCAGCGCCATCCCCAGTTTTGCGTCAGAAAGCCGCCCAGTGACGGGCCGACTGCCGTAGAAATACCAAACCCGGTACTCATTAAAACCTGCCAGCGCAAACGCACTCGCGGACCGGGAAATAAATCGGGAATACACGTCATGGCAGTGCCCACCAGCATACCGCCGCCAATACCCTGAAACCCGCGCCCGATCACCAGCCACAACATATTATCGGCTATACCACATAACATCGACGCACAGGTAAATAAAACAATAGAGGCAACAACAAAGGGTTTGCGACCATAATAATCACCCAGTCGCCCGAAAATAGGGACAGTAATCACCGAAGTCAGCAAATAAGACGTCGCTACCCATCCATACAAATCAAAACCGTGCAACTCCGCCACAATGGTCGGCAAGGCTGTCCCGACTACCGTTGAGTCAAGACCGACCAGCATAATCACAAAGGCAAGCCCAAGCATAGCCAGCAGCGATTCACGAAAAGGGAGTATCTGGTCGCCCGAATGAGCTTTTGCAGAGTGAAGTGCCATTATTTAGTAGTGATGTCCCCACAAAAAAACAGCCTGACGGTACGCCGAACACCACGCCCCAGGCAATATTTTATGACGACAACATGAGTAGTATGCAAGCCAGCATCATACGCCGATTTAATTAGGACTGCTGACGGAGGCACCGGCATCACTTAAAGACCTTGCAGTCATACCGCAAATGTAGCTATACTGTATAAAAACACAGTAAATTATCATGACTCCGACACCCATTGCACTCAACACCGGTTCGCTCCCACTCTTTGCTTCCTCCGTCTATGCCGGATTCCCCTCCCCGGCAGCAGATCACGGACAACAACACATCAACCTGAACCAGCATCTGCTCACGAACGAGCAAGCCTCATTTTTATTTCGGGTACGTGGCGATTCCATGCACGATGTCGGCATCTACGATGGCGATACACTCATCGTCGACCGCTCAATCAACCCCTTGCATAACCATATCGTACTGGCCATTGTTGATGAAGAATTTACCGTCAAACGCTTATACCAACGCGATCACATCATCAGACTGATCGCAGAAAACCCCGCCTTTGCGCCTATTGAATTACAAGACGGACAAGAACTGCGGATCTGGGGGGTAGTCACCTTTAACCTGCATAGTCTGCTCCACGCCTGACCAGACATCCTGCCAGGCCTAAGCGATGTCCTCCGTACCCCGCAGCATCGCACTCATCGATTGCAATAATTTTTATGTCAGTTGTGAGCGCGTATTTCGTCCTGATCTGCTCACGCGCCCGGTCATTGTCTTATCCGGCAACGATGGCTGCATCATCTCGCGCAGCAATGAAGCCAAGGCGCTCGGCATCAGAATGGGGGCACCCCTGTTTCAGATGCAGGAACTGATTCAAGGGCACGACGTTACAATATTTTCTTCCAACCACGTACTGTATGCCGATATGAGTAACCGGGTTATGTCGACACTACAAAAATTTTCCCCGGTCAGAGAAATCTATAGCATTGATGAAATTTTTTTAGACTTAAGCGGTTTTGCCGACATCAACAGCTACGCAGCCACGCTGCGTCACCAGGTCATCAGAGACACCGCGATTCCTGTCTGTGCAGGAATCGCCCCCACCAAAACGCTGGCCAAGTTAGCCAATTTAATGGCCAAACGACATCCGCGCTCTACCGGTGTATTTAACCTGAACAATTTAACGGAAAAACAAATAAACAGTGTGCTCAGCCACATTCCCATCAACGAAATATGGGGCATAGGCCGCCAGCTCACTGCCTCACTCAATCTGTCCGGCATTTACACAGCGGCACAATTACGTGATGCGCCAGCCAGTACCATGCGCCAGCGCTTTGGCGTCATAACAGAAAAAACCATACGTGAATTACGGGGAGAATGTTGTATTGAATTAGGAGAAACGACGCCAGCCAGACAGCAAATTCTCAACAGCCGTTCATTTGGCAGCACTGTCACTGACATTGCTGACCTGCAAGATGCCATCATCCACTTTGTAAGCCATGTTGCAAAAAAATGCCGTGATCAGCACAGCGTAGCAAGCATATTGCAGATATTCATACAAACCGACCGCTTCCGCACCGACAGACCACAATATTGCCCAAGCATCAGCATCCCCCTCACCACCCCCAGCGCCAACACCATCACACTGGGCAAATTAGCACTACAGGGACTGGATTCGATTTACCAAACCGGCTACCACTACAAAAGAGCCGGTGTCATTCTGAGTGAAATCAGTCACGCCGCGCAATCGCAGGGCGATTTATTTGCGGCTGACACCAGCAAGCCTGAACTGATGAAGACCCTGGATGCACTAAACAGGCGCTATGGCAAAGGCACGGTCACACTGGGGCAAGAAGGCGCTCAGCACGCATGGCAAACGCGGCAAGAAAATAAATCGCCGGAATACAGCACTAATTGGGATCAGTTGCCGGTATGCCGGTAGGTGGTTGTATAAGCGATCATTCAGATCTGTGATCACCACAATGACCGAATTGCCCACTGCTGCTTCGCACATCATGTGTGCGGCATCCAATAAGATTGCAAAAAACAACTAATCTTTGATGAACTTTACACAAATACACACTTTTCTATCATAAATAAAGGCGAAAAAATACCTATTACTGATACTATACTGCGTATATGAACCATACCTGCATACTTCAACTATTTATTGATAAAGTCTGGCGTGATGCCGCGGCTATCGAGATAACCGGTGATATCCACCGGGGTGTGAGTGCGCCCACTTATCTGGTTTACTTACCCGAATACGTAATCAACTATTGGGAAAGAACTGACGCCGCCGCATTATCCGTGAACAATCCCGTAAATTTAAACAACTATCCATCCAGTGCCTGGCCACCTTTTTTGATTGATTTACTGCCTCAAGGCTACGGACGAATTGAACTATTAAAGCAATTAGAAAAAAACGAGGATAGCGGATCTGCCGCTGATTGGGGTCTGTTACGCGCAGGAGCGGGAAACCCGATTGGCAATATCAGAGTCAAAGAAGCGCACAAATGGACCACAGAACGAACAGGCAATATACTACATGGCTTTACCATGGAAGAGGTTGCGTCCAGAGCTGGTGACTTTAACGAATATCTGGCACAACATGGACTGTTTTTGGCTGGCTCATCCGGAATTCAGGGTGAATGGCCGAAAATTTTGCTAACGCAGGCGCGTGACGGACTTTTTTACCTTGATCACACACTTCCTGACGAACCAGCCCAAACACATTTTATTGTTAAGTTTGGTCGCGGAAAAGACGAAGCATTGGCCAATATACTACGGCTCGAAGCACCTTATATGCAGCTTGCCGCAAGATTGGGGCTGCATGTACATGCCGGTCTTATTCTGCGTGAACGCGCCTTATTCATCCCACGTTTCGATCGAAATGTCATTAATGGACAAGTGGTGCGCTATGGCCAGGAAAGCATAGCCTCATTTTGCGGAATCGGTGGATTCGGAAACGTACCCTCCCACAATGATGTATGCAAACGACTCTGTGAAGTCGCCACAGATCCGACAAAAGAAATCATCGAATACATAAAACGCGACATCGCAAATATAGCACTTGGCAATAAAGACAATCACGCTCGCAACACAGCCATCCAACGCAAACCTGACGGCACCGTGTCACTTACGCCATTATTCGATTTTGCACCAATGTGGCTTCATCCTGACGGCATAGCAAGACGTATTCGGTGGCAGACAGATGATGGCGGCTTACCAAAATGGTCGAGCATTATCAAACAGGCATGTGACCTGACAAACACAAACCATGCCAGAGTTAGCGCGAGCATTCAGGAAATGATCCCACCCCTGACAACGTTGCTTGATGATGCCGGTGTACTGGGCATAGAGGAGCAGTTTTTGATACCACTCAAAAAAACGGTAGATTCCATTCGTGCACAGTTGGAGAATCTATAAATGGATAAACGCTTCACCCCGCTTTTACCGCATGAAGAACTGCAGACACGTCGCGCATTAGCAGATGAGCTTGCCGCTAATCCCGCCATGCCCATTCCGGCAGTGATCCGAAAAATCCGCGTCACAATGCGCTTTACAATCGCAGAATACGCCAAAATATGTGGTGTATCGGCGCGTACCTTACAGGATATAGAACGTGAAGTAGCAAGCCCGACACTGTCTACCGTTGCAAAACTCCTGCATCCCATGGGCTTGGTTCCCGGTGCAATAACAAAACCGCGCCCCCCATAATGACGGCCCAGCCGATTTACAGCAGAAAAAACAGAATATTGGCCTGCCCAGAGGGAATCGAACCCCCAACCTATGCCTTAGAAGGGCATTGCTCTATCCAGTTGAGCTATAGGCAGTTATATGAAGAGATAGTGACCCGGCAAATACCTGCTTATTTGACCGGGCAAATAAGCAAAGCTTGCGAGAAGGCAGAATAATACCTTTTATCTGCCTCTGCGACAAGCCCTGTGTCAGCCCGTATAACGATCTGCGGCAAATAAGGTTAAACTACGGACTCCCGAAGCTGCCGGGCGGCAGAACCCGGGAACCCGGCAAAGGATTACGCCTTCAGGTGTGCAGCCAGACGCTGTGCCATTTGCTGTGCAACTTCCTGCTTACGTGCTTCGACCATCACACGTATCAGGGGTTCTGTGCCGGAAGCACGAATCAAAACGCGGCCGTCACGGCCAAGTTCGGCTTCAATGCTCAGTTTTTCTGCCACCATAGCCGCATTCTTAGTCCAGTCCACACCTGCGGCAACCCGTACGTTAACCAATACCTGCGGGAACATAGCGATGCTGTTAAAAAACTCAGGTAATGTTTTGTTTTGGCGACGCAATGCCGATAAGACCTGTAAGGCTGAAATGATGCCATCACCGGTACTATGTTTATCCAGGCACAACAAGTGACCGGAACCCTCCCCCCCCAGAATCCAGCCGCGTTCACGCATGAGTTCCAGGACATAGCGGTCACCCACTTTAGCCCGCGCAAACGGAATACCTAATTCTTCAAAAGCGACTTCCAGCGCCATATTGGTCATCAGGGTACCGACCACACCGGAAACTCCGCCCTGCACCAGCCGGTCTTGTACCATCAGATACAAGAGTTCGTCACCATTATAGATACGGCCGGAAGCATCCACCATAATCAGGCGATCGGCATCACCATCCAGAGCGATACCCAAATCAGCCTGGTGTTCTACTACGGCTAATGCCAGCGCAGCCGGGGCTGTTGCACCGACTTTATCATTAATGTTCAGGCCGTTCGGCTGATTACCGATAGCGACAACTTCAGCACCCAGCTCATGCAAGACGTGCGGGGCAATGTGATAAGCAGCACCGTGTGCGCAATCGACCACGATCTTCATGCCGTGCAAATCCAGCTCATTCGGGAAGCTACTCTTACAAAATTCAATGTAACGCCCCTGCGCATCATCCAGACGGCGCGCCTTACCCAGTTTTTCTGAGGTAACGCATTCCATCGGCTGTTCCAGTCTGGCTTCAATCTCCAGCTCAACCGAATCAGGCAGTTTAGTGCCCTGCGCTGAAAAAAATTTGATTCCGTTATCATCAAACGGATTATGCGAGGCAGAAATAACAACCCCGGCAGAAAGTCGCAACGCACGGGTCAGGTAAGCAATAGCCGGTGTCGGCACAGGGCCGGCCAGCATCACATCAACACCGGCAGCAGCAAATCCGGCTTCCAGCGCGGCTTCCAGCATATAGCCGGAAATCCGGGTGTCTTTACCAATAAGTACGGTAGAACGTCCTGATTCCGGCTGCTTCATTTTTGTCAATACCAAACCTGCCGCATAGCCTAAACGCATAACAAAATCAGGGGTAATCGGTGTCACACCGACTTTACCGCGGATACCGTCAGTACCAAAATATTTCCTTGTCATACTTTTCCTTTTTTTGCAAAATGGCGAACAATATAGAGGGTAAATAAATAGCGTAAATAAATAGCAATAAAATCAATGTTCAATTCATTGTTCGGCCAAAGCGTACACACAGCAATGACTCAACACAGCCAGGAAACAAATCAGTACAAGCCATATCGGCGCGTTTTCAGCCATTTTTCAGCCACATACGACCTGAATCAACATTCCGGTGCAGGGTAAACTGCATTCCATACTTTCAGCGCATCCACCGTCTCTGCCACATCATGCACACGAATAATCTGCGCTCCTGTTGCCACTGCGGCTAATGCCGCCGCCAGACTTCCTGCCAGGCGCTGGTCTACCGGTTTATCGGTAATGGCACCTAACATCGACTTACGTGACAGACCGGCAAGCAACGGCAAACCGAAATGCCGGACAAAGTAATGTTGATTTTTTAATAATGCAATATTATGCGCTAAACTCTTACCAAAGCCAAAGCCCACATCCAGTACCAAACGATTTTTATCAATGCCAGCCTGTTCCATTGCACTCAGACGGTCGCTAAAAAAATCCGTTACCTCACTGACAGTATCCTGATAATCCGGCTGCTGCTGCATAGTTTGCGGCGTATTTTGCATATGCATGACGCACAAGCCACAATCACCTGATGCCACAGCATCTATTGCTCCGGGAGCACGAAACCCCTGTATGTCATTAATCATATCAATACCGGCCAATTGCGCCTCACGCATCACCTCCGGCTTGTAAGTATCAATCGACAACGGCTTGCCACACTCCTGCAAAGCATAAATCACCGGCATCACACGCTGCAACTCAACATCCAGCGGTACCGGTACGCAACCGGGCCGGGTCGATTCCCCGCCAATGTCAATTATATCGACTCCGGCTAATATCATCGCCTCTGCATAGTCAAGTATCTGATCAAGCGTAAGACGCTGCCCGCCATCCGAAAATGAATCCGGCGTGACATTTAAAATGCCCATCACCAGAGGACGGGCGTCTGCGCCAGTAAGAGGCAGCCGAAAACGCCCACATTGTACATAATTTTTCATATAATTTTTACCATAAATAAAATAAATAAATCAGGGCTGCACAAAGATGTTGCACCACAATCAGTGAACAAAATGAAAACAACACATCAGCCTGTGTAACAACAACACTACAAGGACAATATTGTGTAAATTCCCATAAAAAAAGGTGAGGAAAATCCTCACCTTTTTACTTTAAACAAAACAAACCAGAATTTCTAGACTGTTGCAGGTGCGCTGGGTGCGATACCATCATCAGAACTGGATTTCCTGACTGAAGAACTGACCTTAGGCGGACGTGGCTCAATACCGTTCATAATGTCATGAATCTGATCCGCGTCTATCGTTTCCCAATCCAACAACGCTTTGGTCATGGCTTCAACCTTATCGCGATGCTCTTCCAGCAATTTACGGGAAATCGCATACTGCTGATCAAGTATGGTCCTGATCTCGGCATCCACTAATTGCTGAGTTGCTTCTGATATGGATTTGGATGCTCCGCCAAAATAACCTTCTTGCTGATTATCTTCGTACACCATCACGCCCAATTTCTCAGACATACCAAAACGGGTCACCATTGCACGCGCCAGTTTGGTCGCACGTGAAAAGTCATTAGAAGCGCCGGTAGACATTTGTCCGACAAAAATCTCTTCAGCGATACGGCCGCCAAACAATATAGCAATCTCGCCCAACATTTTATCTTTATAGCCACTGATCTGATCATGTTCAGGTAATTGCCAGGTCAGACCAAGTGCATTACCACGTGGCATAATAGTGACCTTATGAACGGGGTCAGATTTCGGCAACAGGCTGGCAACAACGGCATGGCCAGATTCATGGTAGGCCGTATTCCTGCGTTCATCTTCACGCATCACCATAGACTTACGTTCAGGTCCCATGTAGATTTTGTCTTTGGCATCTTCAAAATCCTGCATTTCTACCAGTCGTTTATTGCGACGTGCGGCAAACAAAGCCGATTCATTCACCAGATTAGCCAGGTCAGCACCGGAAAAACCAGGTGTGCCGCGCGCCAGAATATCGGCTTTAACATCCGGTGCCACAGGAACTTTACGCATGTGTACGTTCAGGATTTGCTCACGACCACGAATATCCGGCAAGCCGACTGTTACCTGACGATCAAAACGCCCCGGACGCAACAACGCTTTATCCAGCACATCGGCACGGTTAGTAGCAGCCACAACAATCACACCGGAATTTGCTTCAAAACCATCCATCTCCACCAGCATCTGATTCAGCGTCTGTTCACGCTCATCATTACCACCGCCCATACCGGCACCGCGATGACGACCAACTGCATCAATCTCATCAATAAAGATAATGCACGGCGAATGTTTTTTGGCGTTTTCAAACATATCGCGTACGCGGGAAGCACCGACACCCACAAACATTTCAACAAAATCCGAACCGGAGATAGTAAAAAACGGCACCTTGGCTTCACCTGCAATGGCACGCGCCAACAGTGTTTTACCAGTACCCGGAGGGCCTACCATCAGCACGCCACGCGGAATACGCCCGCCCAGTTTTTGAAACTTGGTCGGGTCGCGCAGAAAATCGACGATTTCCTGTACTTCTTCTTTCGCTTCATCGCAGCCGGCCACGTCAGCAAACGAAACGGTGTTATTCGTGTCATCCAGCATACGCGCTTTTGATTTACCAAAAGAGAAAGCACCACCTTTACCGCCACCCTGCATCTGGCGCATAAAGAATACCCAAACGCCGATAAGCAACAACATCGGCCCCCAGGACATCAGCATTTGCACCAGAAGAGATGGCTCCTCCGCCTGCTTAACATCGAATTTAACGCCGCTATTGACTAAATCACCGACCAGACCTCTATCCATATAGGTGCCTGTGGTTTTAATTTTTTTATCATCGCGGGTAACTGCGGTGATGTTTCTGTCTTCAATGACGACATCTTTTAATTGCTTGGTCTTGACCAAATCCAGAAAATCCGAATAAGCAATCGAGTTTCCGCCCGAATTCATGCTTCTGCCGTCAAATTGCTTAAAGACCATGAACAAAACCATGGCAATTACAACCCAGATGGCTGCTTTAGAAAACATATTATTCACAAAAACTCCTTAGACACGAATGGCGTCCTTTACAAACTATTTAAATCAATACACCCGGCGGGGGCAACAACTATCCTATTTTGCAACATCAGCAAGCAGTACAAGAAACTACGGAACAAACCGCAACCCGGTCACGCATACAAAACCTGTAATGCAAGCGGCCGGCCGCTCAACTGTTTAACCTGTCAAATAGTGAGAAGCCTTCTATTAAGGAACTAATAATAAAAAAACCATCAGTAAATGAACTCAACAGCATACCTGATGCCATATAGTGGCGACATATCATATATCAAGAGTAAATTAACGACTTTCACTATTTTATCGAAATCACTTCAAACCACGCCCCAATATGAATATTTCGGACGATTTATCTCTGCTTGCTTTCGGTTTTTTGGACGATACAGTGGTAAATACCGTTTTAAAGCGCGCCCATACTGTATTGTACGCCGGTCCATGGAAACATTTTACCAATAATGAGCCTGAAGGTTTTAAATGAGCAAGGGAAAATTCCACTGCCAACTCAATAATATCTTCCATC